>NZ_JBWKDK010000004.1:43071-124072 GCF_056436005.1 Streptomyces sp. NPDC043854 | reverse complement strand
GCGTACCCGGCTGACCCGGCGTACCCGGAGTGCCAGGCTGACCGGGCGTACCCGGCTGACCCGGCGTACCCGGAGTGCCAGGCTGACCGGGCGTACCCGGCTGACCCGGCGTACCCGGAGTGCCAGGCTGACCGGGCGTACCGGGGTTGCCCGGGTGCTCGCCCTCGTCGCACGGCTCGTCCGGCAGTTCGGGGTACCCCGGGTGGCCTGGCTGGCCCGGATATCCGGGGTGCCCCGGATATCCGGGGTGCCCGGGGTTCCCCGGGTGGCCGCCGGGCCGGCCCGGCTCCGCCGGCTTCGCCGATCCGTTGGAACAGTGGTTCCCGAAGGCCGGGTTGAGGCCCCCGACGACCGTGACCGTGTTCCCGCAGACGTTCACCGGAACGTCCACGGGCGCCTGGACGTTGTTCCCGGACAGGACGCCCGGGGAGTTCACGGCGCGGCCGGACGCGCCGGAGTCCGCGTGCGCGTATCCCCCGCCCAGCGCGAGCACACCCCCTGCCGCCGCCATGGTGATCAGGGTCTTCCTGGTGACCGCTGCCTGTCGTCGCATCTGTGTGATCCCCCAGCTGGAAAAACGAACGGCCGGGCCCTGAAGCCCGGCGGCCCCGGAACGCTGGAATGCATTCCGGGGCCCAAGACTTCAGAAACGTCAGGAATTGACGCAGGTGTTGCCGAAGGCCGGGCTCAGCAGGCCGATGACGTTGACGGTGTTGCCGCAGACGTTCACCGGGACGTGGACCGGGGCCTGGACGACGTTGCCGGACAGGACACCCGGGGAGCCGATGGCCGCACCCTGGGCACCCGCATCGGCAGCGGCCAGACCGGCACCCGCGAGAACCAGACCACCGGTGGCAGCAGCAGCGGCCACAACCTTCTTCAGCATTGTTCCTCCTAGTAGGCAATGCGGTCCCAGCCGCGGACCGCATCACCTGTAACGAGGAGGGATCACCGGGGCTACTAGCGTATGAGCGCATTCACTCTTCTCAGTGGAATACGCACACCCTCGCGAATCTCAGCAGTTGTCGATGAACCGGTCGAGCACCCGCACCCCGAACTTCAGCCCCTCCACCGGCACCCGCTCGTCCACTCCGTGGAACATCCCGGCGAAGTCCAGCTCCGGCGGCAGCTGGAGCGGCGCGAAGCCGAAGCAGCGGATGCCGAGGTCGTCGAAGGACTTGGCGTCGGTGCCGCCGGAGAGCATGTACGGGACGGCGCGCGCGATCGGGTCCTCCGCCTTGAGGGCGCTCTGCATGGCGTCGACGAGCCGGCCGTCGAAGTCGGTCTCCAGGGCCTTGTCCCCGTGCACGTCCTCCCGCTTCACGCGCGGGCCGAGGATCCGGTCGAGGTCGGCGAAGAACTCGTCCTCGTAGCCGGGCAGGAAGCGGCCGTCCACGTGGGCGGTGGCCTGGCCGGGAATGACGTTCACCTTGTAGCCGGCGCCCAGCATGGTCGGCGCGGCCGAGTTCCGCAGCGTGGCCCCGACCATCTTGGCGATGCCGCCCAGCTTGGCGAGGGTGGCGTCCATGTCGTCGGGGTCGAGGGGGGTGCCCAGCGCGTCCGAGAGCTCGTCCAGGAAGGACCGTACGGTCTTGGTGACGCGCACCGGCCACTGGTGGCGGCCGAGCCGCGCCACGGCCTCGCAGAGCTCCGTGATGGCATTGTCGGTGTTGGTCATCGAGCCGTGGCCCGCCGTGCCCTCCACGGTGAGCCGCATCCAGTGCATGCCCTTCTGGGCCGTCTCCACGAGGTACAGCCGCAGGTTCTCGTTGACGGTGAACGAGAAGCCGCCGACCTCGCCGATGGCCTCGGTGACCCCCTCGAACAGCCCGGGGTGCTTGTCCACGAGGTGCCGGGCGCCGTACACGCCGCCCGCCTCCTCGTCGGCGAGGAAGGCCAGCACGATGTCCCGCGGGGGCTTGCGGCCGCTGCGCAGCCGGTCGCGCACGACGGCCAGCGTCATCGCGTCCATGTCCTTCATGTCGACGGCGCCGCGGCCCCACACGCACCCGTCGGCGATCTCGCCGGAGAACGGGTCGTGCGTCCAGTCGGCGGCGTTCGCCGGCACCACGTCGGTGTGCCCGTGGATCAGCAGCGCGGGACGGGAGGGGTCCTCGCCCTCGATCCGGGCGACGGTCGAGGCGCGCCCCTTGTGCGACTCGAAGACCTGCGGTTCGAGGCCGACCTCGGCGAGCTTCTCCGCGACCCACTCGGCGGCCTTGCGCTCGCCGGGGCCCGAGTGGTCCCCGTAGTTGCTGGTGTCGATCCGGATGAGGTCCCTGCAGAGGTCGACGACCTCGTCCTCGCCGGAGACGGTCCTGCCCGCGCTCGACTGGCTCACGCTGCTTCCTCCCACTGGTCGGTCCGACTGCCTCCCCATCCTCCCGCTTCGGCCCGCTCCGCCCAAGGGCGTCCCCGGCCGCAGGGGGGTGATCGAGCACCCCGGAATGTTTGGTAATGTTTTCCACGTCGGAACGGCCGAGGGCCGCGAGACAGACACCTTGTCCGGGTGGCGGAATGGCAGACGCGCTAGCTTGAGGTGCTAGTGCCCTTTATCGGGCGTGGGGGTTCAAGTCCCCCCTCGGACACCAGCTGAGACCCCACTTCATGTGGGGTTTTCTGCTTTTCCGGGCTGTGGCGTGACCAACCACGTGACCAACGGCCCAGCGAATCCCCAGGTCAGACCAGGGACGACAGACCGATCCGGCCTGCATTGGACGTGGCCAGCTTGCGAGCGTTGTCCGTGCGGCGCTGGCCATACTCCCGCGCCGTGTAGGCCGCTGAGTGATGCCGGACGTTCGCGCTGACCTCCACCAGGTTCTCCCCGGCTTCCAGAGCGTTCGTAACGTAGCTGTGCCGCCAGTCGTGGATGCGGAAGTCTTCCGGCAGGTGCAGCTTGTTACGGAGCGTGCGCCACCGTGCCGAGACCTTCTCAGGGTCCTGCGGGCCTCCGGCCTTGCCGCTCCTCTGGAGCTTGAAGCCGTCCCGGGCGAACACAAGGTCATGATCGACCCATGCCCCGCCGAGCCGTGCCCGCTCTTGCTCCTGGCGCTCCTTCTGCCTCTTGAGGATGCTCATCACGGACTGATCAACGCGAATCAACTCACTGTCGCCTCCGTTCTTCGTCAGCTTCCGCAGCCTGTACGAGTTGCCTTCTTCGACCACCACCCACCCCAGCTCGATGACTCCTTCATCCCAGCGGATGAGGGACCACTTCATCCCCAGGGCTTCACTGCGTCGGAGACCTGTGGCGGCGTAGACAGTCCACAGGGGCGCATCCCGGAGACAGTGATGGGTCAGACCGTCATCACAGGCCCGATTACGGCACGGCTCCCACACCGCCGACAGAAACCGGGCCGTCTGGCCGTCGTCCAGCGTCGGATGAACCGGTTTCTGAGCACGGATCTGCCGCTCAGTCGGCGGGTTGGCGTCTTCAGCCGGGTTAGCTGAGATCAGCTTCTTGACCTTTGCGGCCTTGAGGGCTGCCGACAGGATGTTGTGCACGTGCCGGACGCTCTTGGCCCCCAGAGGCTTGCCCTCGCTGGTCGGGCACGGGGCGGTCTCCAGAAGCCGGTAGAGGTCGTCCAGGGTGTCATCCGTGACCTCGCACAGCTTCACGCTGCCGATGTGCGGCTTGATGTGCAGACGGATCTTCGTCTCGTACCCGGCCACGGTCGTCCCCTCCTTCCTGTGATTGCTCAGCCACTTGTCCAACCAGTCACCGAGCTTCATGTCTGAGCGGGCCGCGATCTTGCCCGCCTCCTGGTCGGTGATCCACTTCCTGAGCGCTTTCTCAGCCTCGGTCTTGGTCTTGTACTCCCTGCCTATCCAGTAGCGCTCCTTCTTCCCCGTCGCCTTGTTGAAGTGGAGGGGCGTCCGGACGCCCCAGGTGTTCGGTCTGCCCGTGCGCTTGATCTCCACGGGGGTGCCGCCGAGCCCGTTACCGCGCTTCGCCACTGGGGCTACTGCTCCTTCCGCTCGTCCAACCACTCACTGAGAAGTGCCCTGGCCTTGCCAGTGGGCTGCTTGCCGTCCCACAGGCCCAGTTCCTTGGCTCGCTTGACCCGCTCCGAGAGCGTCGCCTTGCCGACGCCCAAGCGCGCCGCCAACTCGCCTTGCGGTGCGGTGGTACCGGTTGCCCTCATCCGGGCCAACTCAGCCACCAGCAGGGCGTAGTCAAGGTCTGTGCGGCACCGGTTCGGAACCGGCCACGGTTCGTTCATGGGCCGGTCCTGCCGCTGACTCAGTGCCGCCCGAAACTGCGCCTTGATCTCCGCAAATGGCACCTGCCGGAGCAGGCTGGCCGGGATACCGTCCGTCTCCAGGGCCTCGCCCATCAGCCGGTCGATCCGCTCGTCACTCCCGCCGACGCTCAGCCGGATTCTTAGTTCGGACGGGCCGGTGAACGGCGCGTTCACGTTCGCTCGCGCCGAGACCTCCCAGGGGCCGTAGTAGCGGCGCCATACCAGCTCCTGGCCGTCACGCCGCCACTCGTTGAGTGCGCCTGCGTCTTCTGTGTTCATGCCACCACCATAGCGGCAACCGAACTTAATGCAAGCAGTTCGGCAAGGTGGTGTGGATCACTCATATTGAACTTGACGCAACATGTTCGGATGCTGGCAGTCTGGGGACCAGCCGGACAGCAACAGACGGAACTACCGCCAACCGGGCCGGCTCTGGAGGGAACACATGGAACACAAGCTGATGACGCTGGACGACGTTGCCGCGTACCTCGGGAAGCCTCGGTCTTGGATCTACGGGAACTGGCGCAAGGAAGACATCCCGTTTCGCAAGGTAGGCCAAAGCCTTCGATGCCGGTTCCAGGACCTTGAGCGGTGGCTTGATCAGCAGAACTGAACAGCGCGACCAATTGACGCCCCCGAGGCAACCGGGGGCCTTCTTGTTTCATGAGAGGAATGCGTGAACCAGATCATCCCGCCGTCCGGCGAGAGGGAGCGAAGGAGTCTGGAGCGGAAGGCCGACGCAATTCTGGCCATGGCTGGCGCTGAGGTGTGGGACGACTGGCCGACTCCATGGCCAAGGCAGGAGGAATCGGAGTTCGACCGCATTGCGGCGGCTCACACCGGAATGACTCCACTAGCAGTAGCATCCCTCGTCGCATCCCTGCCCGACTTCGATCCCGAGGCCGGACAGTCCGCAATGCGAAATCTGATGCAGGAGCGGCCTGGAGAGGAAACCCCTGACCCTCTGTCGCAGATCCTTGAACAGGCACTGCTCACGCATGGATACGGGTCAGGGTTCGCATTGGAGCGCAGGAATTTCCCTCCCGAAACATGCTGGTGGAGTGGCTGCAAAGAGCGACTGTACGACCGTGAGGCGCACCGCAAGGCGGGCAGGCCACGCAGGCATTGCGGCGTCCACCAGAAGGCCGCTAGGGCCCGCACCCGACGTCTCAGGTACAAGGGAATCCAAGTGGGCAAGAACAGGAATCTGGTCTATGACTTCAACGGCTTGCGCCAGCAGGACCTGACGGGCTATCGGCAACTGTGGGGCCGGGTCAACACAGCTCGGACGTGGTCATAAGGGTCGATTCGGCGAACCCTTCCGCTGTGTCGCATTAATTCGCAGGTAGTGGAGGAGCGATCCTCTGGGGCCATGCACACTCGGCGGTGTGCCTCTGGCACGGCCCACGGGCCGGGCAGTTCCTAAGTCGTCATGAGGCTCTGCGGATACCTCCCTGTGAGGGGACAACGTAGAGAAGACTCCTCCCTTGCTTCCTACTTGCATCGTTCACAGTGGGGGGTAAGGGGGGCAGTGTCTTCTCTTACGTTGTCCTCTTGTGAGGGTGATGGGCCGCCTTGAGAGCGGCCCTTACTTCTTCCCGCTTGATTAGATTCTGAGGAGGTGTCGCCTGTGAGCGACCCACAGACTGATTCCCATTCTTCAGCCCAGGTGCCGGCCGACGGTTCCGAAGCCGTCCGGGCCGAGGTGCAGCGCGAGTACGCAACCAGGCTCGCCAAAGCCGAAGTTAGGATCCAGGCCGCCCAAGCCGGTATCAAGCTCGGTGACGGTTTCACCGACTATCTGGATGCTTCCAAGCTCCTTGATGAGAACGGAAATCCATCAGCCGAGGCCATCGGCAAGGCCCTGGCTCCGCTCGCAGCAGCCCAGGATCCAAAGTTCGCTCCGATCGCTGGAGCTGGCTACAACCGCTACGACCCGCCTGCGGTCCGCCGCGTTTCCCTTGACGTCCGTAAGCGCTAACCAGGAGTACCTATATGACCTTTGCCTACCAGAACGCTTCCACTCACACCTTCGTCCCGGAAATCTGGGACGCCGACCTACTGACCCAGTTTGACCCGCTGCTTGTTTGGGCTTCCCCGATCGTCTCGAATCACAAGTACGAGGGTGAGATCCGGAAGAAGGGTGATGTGGTTCACATCAACTCGCTTCTGCGCCCCTCGGTCGGGGACTACAAGCTTCCCGATGGCATGACGGCGCAGCGCCCGGAGACCGTGGATCAGAAGCTCCCGATCACTGAGGCGAAATATCTCCAGGTGCTCGTGGAGGACGCCGAGCGAGTCCAGCTCACCATTCCCGGGCTTGACTCCCCGATCAACCAGCAGATGATCCGCGCCCTTGCCCGGGAAGCCGACACGTTCATGGGCGGCGTCATTGCCAACGGCGCCACGGCTCTGCCCAACATCAAGCCGACCGCAACCAACATCCCTCAAAGCCTCTACAGCACGATCCTGGACATGATGCTGGCTCTGGACGACAACGACATCCCGGCGGGCCGGTACGTGGTCGTCTCACCCCGCGTCAAGCGCCACCTCGTGGAACTCCCGGCCGTCGCCAACGCTGCCACCTACGGCGAGGGCGGCGTGACCGCGAACGGTGTTGCGGCGCGTCTGGCCGGCTTCACGATCCTTAGCACCACGGCCATGCCGACCGGCGTGGACATCGTGGCCGGACACAAGGACTTCGCCACCTACGCGTCCCAGTTCTCGGGCTTCCGTGAGGGCCAGTCGGAGAAGTACCGGGCCGACTACATCGACACCCTTCACCTCTACGGCGGCAAGATCGTCCGCTACCCCGAGCTGGACACCAAGAAGGCGGATTCGACGTTCGATGAGTCCAAGCCGACGAAGGGGATCGTCAAGGCAGCTGTCGAGTGGCCCACCGCCGCCTAATTGCCCGAACCGCCCCGGGCCCCTACCTCAGAGGCAGGGGCCCGTTCCGTCCACTCTCCGCTCAGCGGGCTGTCACTTCTGGAGGTCACCCCATGCCGAAGATGCGTAACCCCAACTCCCCGCACTCCCGATACAAGGGGCTGGTCGAACTTCCGTGGGACCACGGCCTGCCAGTGCCCGACATGCCGTCGGGGCGGGAGTGGACCGATGCGGAGCACGAGCAGTGGCGGCAGTGGTGGAGCGGCCCTCAGGCCGCCATGTGGGACGAGTCGTTCATCCCGACTGTGGCAGTGATGCTCACCTACTTCGGCAAGATCCTGGACGGCATGGCGACAAGCACACATCAGATGGAGTACCGGCACCTTGCGAGCTCCTTGGGGTTGACCGCAGAGGGCATGAAGCGACTCGGCTGGGCCTTCCAAGGTGATGCGCAGTGAGCGCCCGCCGAGCGGCCAAGGCCGGGGCCGCAGGCAGCCATGACGGCCAGCACAAGCCCGGCATCGAATGCCCCTCGGCAGAGCCGCAGTGCTCCGGCTGCCTCCGAGAGTTCTCCGTTCACATCGGATGGCTTCTGACCGGCGATGGCCGTCCATGGGATGACCGGCTTGAACACGCGCCACCACGTTGCTTCTCCTGCCGAGCCTGAGCGAGTCGTTTGTCAGAGGCGCTCGCTACTGTCGCGCCACCAGCACGGCGGAAGGGGCGGAGTGGCAAGAAGGCGGTTCTACTGGTGGGTTCACATGATGGTCTTGTTCGCCCACAACGGTCGGTGCGTCTACTGCGGCGCGGAGTCTCGTGTCATGGATCACGTGATCCCGCTTGCTGGAGGCGGAGAGGACAGCTCCAAGAACCTGGTTCCAGCCTGTGACGACTGCAACTTGAGCAAGGGAGATAGCCCACTTCCTCAATGGATCATGCGGCGAGAATTCCAACTCCCCCGCCCACGAAGCGCCACACCCCTAGGTGACATCTCGCTTCTGGGCTCATACCAGGACGCTCACCAGGAGTGCGTGAGAACGATCCGCAGAGTTGAGTCCGCGTGCCTCGAAATAGCAGATCCAGAGCGGCGAAAGTGGTTCCGAAAATGCTTTCCCGAAGCGCGCCCTCCCCGAGATAGAGAAGCAATAGATGAGCTGCGACGCAGAGTGAGCGAACAGGTACAGGCGGCCCATCTTTCAGGCTACTCAACCACCCCGCGCCCCACCTATTCCGAGCAGCCCGGATTTGGCAGCTTCAGTGAAATCATGGACGCCTTTTTCGGTGCCCGGTAACAAACGCGTGAACGAAGCGGCTCGATACCTGTCGAGCCGCTTCGGCGTCTCGGTATTTTGATTGGCGAACGCGGCAGAAGGAGGGCGCCCCGGGCGGTCCCCATTTGTTTCTAACTAGGCATTACCCCAGTAATTGCATTCACGAGAGTAATTGTCTCGAAATCTTTTCGTTACCGTTTCGTGATAGGGGATTGGCAGAGTTGATCACGTCGCACCTACCGAGTGCGGCAGCCGTAAGAGCAACGCTCCGGCCCATCGACTGCTCGCCCTGTCGGCCCCGAATCAAAGGATTCTCACGTCATGCGTAAGACGGTTCTCGTCCCCGTTCTCAAGACGCTTTGTGACGCCCATCTGGCGAAGGATGGGAGTGAGGAAGAGGCCACGGACACGCTGACCCTGGGAGTGCGCACGTGGGATCTCTGTGACTCTCACGCCGAGTCGTTCGGGTTGTACCTGGTGGATGCCCTGGGGGCGTCGGAACACGTTGCGGCCGACCCTGACCCCGTGACGTTGGCTGATGTGGTGCCTGTCGAGTCGGGCTGCGACGACGTGCCGGACGTGACTGAGGAAGCGGCGGAGTCTGACGCTGGGCGGTCCGTGATGATCGCGGGGGAGGTTCCGGGCTACGACTGGGACACGGCGCGTGAGGCTGTGCGGAACCTGGGCTACGAGGTGGTTGGGCGTGCCGATGACAGCACGGTCCTGCTGATCCTGGGTGAGGGTGGGGACCGCAACGGTGCGAAGCTCTGGGACGCGTCTGAGCGTGGCATCCCCTGCATGGACGTCCGTGCGCCCGGACGGTTCAAGTCCGCTGTCTGTGCGGGTGAGTTGGTTGGTGGTGACCCGCTTCCCCAGCCTGTGAAGGTGGACCGTTCGGGGATGAGCACGCGGGAACGTAACCGGCTGATCCGGGCATGGGCGCGCGAGAACGGGTGGCCGAAGCTTCCCGCTCAGGGTCGTGTCCCGATGAACGTCCGTCACGCGTACGAGCTGGCCAACCGAGAGTCCGTGCAGGGAAAAGCGGTAGCGGCCTGAATGCCGCCCCCAGCGTGCCGGGCGCCGAGTGCGCCCGGCCTCCCCGGCCAGCGGCCACCCAACTAACCCTCCCTGAGATAGAGGCAGCATGAGCACCCCCGTTCTGTACGGTCCCATCGGTCGCGCGGTCCGCAAGATCGCCCCGTTCATGGAGACGGACCCCTTGGGGGTGTATGTAGCCGCTCTGTCGATGTGGTCGGCCGCGATCGGTGGAACGGTCAAGGTGTCGTCGCGTGGCAGCAGCCGGCCCGTGCTCCTCTGGTCCGCGCTCTGCGCCGGTACAGGAAGGGGTAAGGGGACTGCCCTGCGGGCAGCGCTTCACGTCCTGGACGGTTCCCTGGGACGGTTCCTCGCCACGCACACCACATCCGGGATCACGTCCGGAGCCAGTCTGGTCAATCACCTGTGGGAGCAACAGGAAGCGACCTCCGAGACGGAGCACGGGCGCGACGTCCGGGCCCTGGTGGTGGAGGAGGAATGGACGAAGCGCAGGAAGTGCGCGACCCTGCGATGGTTCTCCATTCGCACATCACCCCGTCTGACTGGGCCAAGTACGTTGGGGAGTCGGAGGCGGCCGGAGGCTCGTACAACCGCATCCTGCCCTTCCTGCTCGGGTCGGTTCCGATGCTGGACGATGACCGGATCAGTCTGCCGAAGGTGGACGGTTCCGAGCTGTCCGACGCTTACGGCTGGGCTACCGCCCGACCCCGGGTGATCACACTCTCCGAGGATGCACGACCGCTGTGGCGGATCGTCCGCCGCTATGCCCGCATCCTGGGTGAGACCCTGCCCGAAGCACAGTCGGTGTTCATCGAGAGAACGGCCGAACAAACCCTTCGGGTAGCGGCCTGCCTGGCAGCGTCCGAGTGCTCCGAGACTGTCACGGAAGAGATCCTGTCGGCCGCCTTCACTCTCGTACGTCGCTCTGTCCAGGACGCTGTCCGGATCACCAAGGGGGCCTACGCCCCAAAGATGAAGCGGCAGCCGCTCAGCCTGACGGACAAGGTCCGAGCCCGAATCGAGCTGCATGGCGGCCGGGCCACGTCCTCTCAGGTCCTGCCCTACGTGGGAGCGACCGCCGAAGAGGTCAAGGCACTACCCGGCATCGTCGTCACCGTGGAACGGTCGGGGAAGACGGGCCGACCGGCCACCGTCTTCACACTTCGCGGTGACAGTTCCCAGCACGGCGCGTCAGCGCCGGCGAAGCGGACCGTAATGGAAAGCAACGGTGCGAAGGTTGTCCGTATCGACTCCTACCGCCCGGCCCCCACTCACCGCCCGGTCTCTCTGGCCGGACCCACCGCCGAGAACCCGTTCCGCTCACTGCTCTGAGCGGCCGAACTAACCAAGCAAGCCCCGGCCTCACCCAGGCCGGGGCTTGTTCGTTGCTTCGACTACCCGAGTGGGCAGGACAGTTCGGGACTGGAACGGTTCGGGGAGCAGGACACCAGGGCAACCGAATGGAATACGGTTCCTTTGAGGTAGTGCCCCAGTGACACATCCCCTCCCCAGGTCAGCCGTTCCACGGCCGACTTCACGAGCAGCACCAGGCGGGTCACTTGCCGTTCCTCCTCCGAGGCGAAGCGGGGGGCGAGCTCGGTCAGCTGAAGCCCGAGCCATTCCCCGGCCTCCTTCGGCTCCTCCCAGGTGCCCCGGACCATGGAGGCCGGTTTGATCAGCCAGTGCGCCGTCTGGAGCGGCGGCACGTCCGTGGTGGGGAACTCGGCTACGGCCTGCCGGTGCCGGTCCATCACTTCCAGCGGACTGTGAGCGGTCGGTGTCTGACTCGGCGGGGGCCGCCGGATGCTCTCCTTGTCGAAGACTTGTTTTTCACCCAGCCAGGCGTATCCGTGGATGTGCATTGCCGCTCCGTTCCTGGTAAGGGTGACGGCCCCGCCCGTCGGCGTGAGGGCGGGGCCGTCTGAGGGGGAGGTGCAGGTGCTACGCGGAGAGGTCGAACCGTGCGGGGTCGATGCCCGCCGCGTTCAGCTCCGCCGTGGTGAAGCGCAGCGGCTCCGCGTCCGGCCGCTTGCTGTCACCCATGGCCCACGCGTCCGGGCCGATCTTGGCGAGCGTCACGCACGCCTCGCCGTCCGGGTGGGTGCTGCCTCCGCACGCCTTGTTGAACTCCGCTCCCTCGATGGGGAGCCCGTACAGGTCGGTCATCGTCGTGCCCTTCCTGATCTCCTTGACGGCCAGATCAGAACCCGGCCGCCCCCCGCCCCTCAGCGGACGGAAGTCGCACGCCCCGCAGGGCCTCCGCGATCTGCTCCACCACGTCAGCCCGGACAGTCCCAAGCTCGACGTAGGCGCGACCGGTTTTCGTGACTACTGGCCGAACCCCGGTCCAAGCGGCCTCGGGGACACCCAGCGCGGCCAGAGCCGCACGTATCGACTCGGCGGCGTCTGTGGCCCGTGTCCAGCTGTCTCGCCACGTCTCCATGTCCATCACCGGGCCTGCTCGTGCTTCGGGTGCGCGGCCAACTCGACGTTGCAGTCAGAAACAGCGGACATATCACCGGCCTTGTGGGCTGTCCCCCGCTGCTTCACCAGAGCAGCGCAGACCCCGCAACCGGACGCGGGCTCAGGCGGTGTTCGAGGCAGAGAAAGATGAACAGGCGGGTCCATGGTTGTAGTGGGGCTGCTCACTGAAATTTCCTCCATGACGGTGTCGGCATGGGTAGATAATTCCGGTGCGCTGGCGATGCCGCTAGCCACATTCCCGTTGCGGCATAAAAATCAAGTTCTGTAGAGCTCAGCCCATTCGGATAGCCGCTGCCGCGCCATCTGCCCAAACAAGGCGTGACGCTCAAAGGTGGCGAACACGGCAAGATGCTCAGCAACGTCGCGAGAGTCCTGAAACACCATGCGCCCGGTGAAATTCTCCACGGTAGCCAGTCGATCGTCATAGATCGTAAAGGTGTTCATCGGGCCACGTGATATCTGGACACCGAGCGGAATCACGCCCACACGTACGTTTGGCAAGTGAGAAAGTGAGGCGAGCCGGTCAATCTGCACGGCCATGGCCGGAGGCGGCACAATCGCCCATCTCACGGCTTGCTCGGTGAGCAGGAACGTGAAGGACTTTGATGTGTCGTAGAGAACTGCTTGCCTTTCCAGCTTGCGCGCCACCGTCTTGGATTTGTCACCGGGAGCATTGCTCAAGCTGGCTCGTACGTACTCCGGAGTTGCCAGCAGACCTGTGACCATGGCGGGTAGAAAGTATCGGAGGGCAGTTGCCTCGGCCTCCAGCGCGGCCAGCTCGGCCTGCCGCTTCTCCAAGCCTCTGCGCCACGAGGAGCGCTTGTCCTGCCACTCAGTGTTAGCGATCCTCGCCAGGGCCGTTATTTCAGTAATCAGCTCAGGCGGGGCATCAAGCGCTCGAAGGATGCGCTCCACGTCGATAAGCTTGGGGGTCTTCTTCCCTGTCTCAAACTTACTAATCTGCGACTGAGACATGTTGCAACGCTTGGCCAGCCGGTCTCCTGTGAGACCGGCTGACTTGCGTAGCTCTCTCAGCTTCTCTGCTAGATCAGTCTTGGACTGCCCTAGCTGCTCAGGCTCGAACGTCACCTATGTTCTTTCACGTACTCCGCGAATGGCACGGACGCCGCAAGCGCAATGCGCTTCCACTCTCGGTACGGCGCGATGTCACCCTCGAATGTTTCGCGGTCGATCTGAGTTCCGTCCGGGCGAAAGTTCAGATGGACAATGCGCGCATCATCGAACATCCACCAGTCAACTTCGCCCAGCGGCAATCCGAAGTCGTGGCTTGTCACGTCGAGGATACGAATATCCTCTCCGGCCTCGATGTTGCCAGGAATGCCCCACGCGAACTGATAGCGCTGATAGTCGGTGAGCGGTTGCCGGACGATGCGCACCCGACCTATCCGCCGCCCAGATGACAGGTAGCTGCGCACCCGCTCATGCCAACGAGTGTTGTGGTCAACCGGCTTGCATTCGCCTCTGAGGAATCGGGCAACGTTCTCCGCCTCCCGAGGCATGGTGTAGGTGGGTTGAGCCTCAAACCGCCACGCATCTTGCGTGAAGGAGTCGAAAGCCTTCCGCCACGCGTCACCATCCAAGTGCACGGACAGCCTCCCTCAAGACGTGCTCGGGGATCTCCACGAGACCTTCCCCCTCCGGCACAGTGAAGCCGTTGAAGACATCACCCTGCACGACGATGGAGCCGCGCCCCTCGTGCCGGTAGACGTTCGGGCAATCGTCGTCGTCACAGTTGGGCCCGTTGACCTTGCCGGTGAGTCGGGTCAGTCCGTCTCGCGCCATGGTTGCCCCCTCGCCTCCGGTCCCCGCTTGGGACCGCCTGAGACGACGCTACGGAGCCCCATCGCCCCACGTCTATGCCGACTCCGGACTATTCCTGTTCCGGAATAGACGATCTTGCTGGACCGGGATGAGCGCGCTCCGAAGCACTAGGACCGGACCGGTTGGCAACGTGACCAACGCATGACCAACAGCGGTTCGAAACACCGAGAAACAGCAGGTGAGGGTGACCAACCGTGGCTGGCCCTGGATGCCCTCCACGGGGGTGTTTATGCAGGTCAGCGAACTAAGAAGCTGGTGCCCGAGTGGAGGGTTCAAGTCCCCCCTCGGACACCACTGAGAACCCCACTTCACGTGGGGTTCTCTGCTTTTCCCGGCTCCCCTGGCGGGTGGCGCGGCCGGAGCGGGAGCTACCCTGGGGGTGTGATCGAAAATCTCCCCCCTTGCCCGAAATGCTCCTGTGCGTACACCTATGAGATGAACGCGCTCGTGGTCTGCCCCGAGTGCGGCCACGAGTGGATCCCCGCCGAGGACGGGGCTCCTGACGCGGACACGGCCGGCGAGCGGGTCGTCCGGGACTCCGTCGGCAACATCCTGCAGGACGGCGACACCGTCACCGTCGTCAAGGCGCTCAAGGTGAAGGGCAGCGCCTCGGGGATCAAGGCCGGCACCAAGGTGCGCAACATCCGCCTCGTGGACGGCGTCGACGGCCACGACATCGACTGCCGGATCGAGGGCTTCGGGGCCATGCAGCTGAAGTCCAGCGTGGTGAAGAAGGCCTGATCCGGGCCGTCGCAGGGGCCGTGGAGCCCGTGGAACGACGAAGGACCCCCCGCCGGGCGGCGGGGGGTCCTTCGTGGTTCAGGGCCGTTCAGGGCGTCAGCCGCGGGCGGCGATCTCCGCCACGCGGCGGCGGACCAGGTACCAGCCGCCGACGAACAGGGCGGCGATGACCGGGACGCACAGGACGGTGGTGCGGCCCACGCCGCCGTCGCACCACATCAGGACCAGCACCGAGAAGAGGAAGACCAGGGTGATGATCTGGGTGTACGGGGCCCAGGGCAGCTGGTAGGCGGGGCGCTCGACCAGGCCCTGCTTCGAGCGGCGCCAGAAGAACAGCGAGCAGATCATGACCATCGCCCAGGTGCCGAGGATGCCGAGCGAGGCGAAGTTCAGGACGAGCTCGAAGGCGTCCTTCGGCATCAGGTAGTTGAGGCCGACGCCGGCGAGGCCGAAGGCGGCGGTGAACAGGACGCCGCCGTAGGGGACCTTGCCCTTGTTCATGCGGGCGGTGAACTTCGGGGCGGAGCCGGCCATGGCCATCGAGCGCAGGATGCGGCCGGTGGAGTACAGGCCGGAGTTCAGGCTGGAGAGGGCCGCGGTCAGCACGACGAGGTTCATGATGCCGGCGGTGCCGGGGATGCCGAGCTTGTCGAAGACGGTGACGAAGGGGCTCTGGTCGGAGGAGTACGCGGTGTACGGCAGGAGCATCGCCAGCAGGACGACCGAGCCGACGTAGAAGAGGCCGACGCGCCACATGATCGAGTTGATCGCCTTCGGCATGATCTTCTCGGGGTTCTCGGTCTCGCCGGCGGCGACGCCGCACAGCTCGACGGAGGCGTAGGCGAAGACGACACCCTGGACCACCAGGAGCATCGGCAGGACACCGGACGGGAAGATGCCGCCGTTGTCGGTGATGGTGGACAGGCCCGGGGTGTGGCCGCCGATGTCGTGGCTGGTGGCGACCAGGTAGATCGCGACGACCAGGAAGATCGCCAGGGCGGCGACCTTGACCAGGGAGAACCAGAACTCCATCTCGCCGAAGTACTTCACCGAGATCAGGTTCGCGGCGAGGACCACGGCGAGGGCGATCAGGGCCAGGACCCACTGCGGGATGCTGGTGAACATCGACCAGAAGTGCGCGTAGGTGGCGGCGGCCGTGATGTCGGCCACAGTGGTCGTGGACCAGTTCAGGAAGTACAGCCAGCCGGCCGTGTAGGCGCCCTTCTCACCCATGAACTCGCGCGCGTACGAGACGAACGCGCCGGAGGAGGGGCGGTAGAGGACGAGCTCGCCGAGAGCCCGTACGACGAAGAAGGCGAAGATGCCGCACACCGCGTACGCGATCGCGAGGGAGGGGCCCGCGCCGGCGAGCCGGCCGCCGGCGCCGAGGAAGAGGCCGGTGCCTATCGCCCCGCCGATGGCGATCATGTTGATGTGGCGGGACTTGAGGTCCTTGCTGTAGCCCTCGTCACCTGCGTCGACGTGGGAGGCGGTGACCGGGGCGGGGGCCTCGGTCAAGGTGCGGTCACTCATGGGGGGACTTCGCCTTCGTGGGTGGGACAGGCAGGTCCGGGACGCCGTTCAGGGGAGCTGGGTGGTGTCACCTGTGCGGGGTTCCGGTGGTTTTTGTCGCCATAGGAGACCATGAGCCCCGGCGATGGCCAAAACCCGGCCCTGTGCACGAAGGCCCCCGACGACCTTGGAAACGGGTGTCGGGGGCCTCGTACGGGGTGAAAGCGAGGGCGGCGGCCGGCCGCCGGCGGTCAGTCGCGCGGGGCGGCCTCCGCGGCCTGGTCGAGCCTGAACGCCTCGTTGCCCAGGCCGATCCGGGCGTGCACCTCTGGCTTCCGGCTGCGCAGCACCAGCCCGTACAGCAGGCCGCCCACGGCTGCGGCACCGATGATGCCGGGCAGCACCCAGCTGAGCGCGGAGCCCTTGCCGGCGCCGACCAGGACCCCGAAGTCCTTCACGGTGTACGCGGCGATGCCGAGGAGGGCGAGCCCGGCGGCTCCGGCCGCGAGGAGCCGCCACAGCTGGGCGGCGGCGGTGCCGCGGCGGACGAAGAAGGCGATGACGGCGACGGAGGCCGTGGCCATGAGAAGTGTCACGCCGAGGGCGCCGACGCTGCCCATCCAGGTGAACAGGTGCAGGACGGGCACCGTGGGGTCGCCGTTCGGCTTGTCGTCGGCGACGGCGAAGGCGAGGACGACGGCGGTCGCGACGGCGGTCTGCAGCAGGGAGCCGGTGGCGGGGGCTCCGGTGCCGGCGTTGGTGCGGCCGAAGGCGGCCGGGAGGAGGCCCTCGCGGCCCATGGCGAAGGCGTAGCGGGCGACGACGTTGTGGAAGCTGAGCATCGCCGCGAACATGCCGGTCACGAACAGGACGTGCAGGGCATCGGTGAAGGTGGCGCCGAGGCGTTCCCCGGTGAGCTGGAAGAGCAGTCCGGGGCCGGCCTCCGCGGCGGTCTTCACGACCTCGGCGGGCCCGGTGGCGACGGTGAGGGCCCAGGCGCTGAGCGCGAAGAAGAGGGCGACGAAGCCGACTGCGAGGAACATCACGCGGGAGACCACGATGTGCGGCTTGCTGGTCTCCTCGGCGTAGACCGGGGACTGCTCGAAGCCGACGAACGCGGCGATGCAGAAGCACAGGGCCGTGCCGAGGCCGGCGCCGCCGAGGGTGGCGGGGTTGAAGGCGTGCAGGGACAGGCCCTGCGGTCCGGGGGCGGCGAGGGCGGCCGCGTCGAAGACGATGACCAGGGCGCATTCGATGAGGAGCAGGACGCCGAGGACCCGCGCGTTCAGGTCGATCTTGAGCCAGCCGAGCGCGCCGGTGACGGCGACGGCGGCCAGGGCGGGTATCCACCAGGCGAGGTCGGTCTTCAGGTAGGTGGAGAAGAGGCCGGAAATCTCGAAGCCGAGGATGCCGTAGACGCCGACCTGCATGGCGCTGTACGCGACGAGGGCGACGAGCGAGGCGCCCGCGCCGGCGGTGGGGCCGAGGCCGCGGGCGATGTACGCGTAGAAGGCGCCGGCGTTGTGGACGTGGCGGCTCATCTCGGCGTAGCCGACGCCGAAGAGGGCGAGCACGATGCCGAGGATGACGAACAGCAGGGGCTGTCCGACGATGCCCATCACGCCGAAGGTGGTGGGCATCACACCGGCGACCACCATCAGGGGGGCGCTGGCGGCCAGTACGGAGAGCAGCAGGCCGGCGGTGCCGAGGCGGTCGGCGCGCAGGGCCCGCTCCTGGCCCTTGTACGTGCGGATCTCGGCGGTGCCGGGCGGGGTGCCGAGCGTGGTGGATCTGCCCGTCGCCATGGGGTGTCCTTTCGGGGGAAGGAAGGTCGAGCGGTGCGGGAGTGCGGCCGCGGGCCGGTCGGGGGGGCCGGCCCGGGCCCGGTGGAGCCGTGGGCCGTGAGCGGTGGTGCAGGGTGGTGCAGGTGGCGCGCTGAGCGGTGGCGTGCGCCGGCGGCTCGCCGTCAAGCGGTGCCGAGCGCGGCGTTGCGGGCGGCGAGGAACGCCTTGCGGGGGTCGAGGTCGGGATAGGACCAGGGAGCCCGGGTGGCGTGGCTGCCGATCCGGTGGAAGAGGGCGGCGGCCTCGGCGGGGCGGCCCTCGCACAGCTTGGCGTGGGCGAGGAAGTTGAGGTCGACCCGGTTGCGGGGGTGGTCCTCGCGCTCCCACTCCAGCCACCAGTCGAAGGCGGCGCGCAGCACCTGGCGGGCGCGGCGGCTGGACCAGTGGGCGGCGGCGCCGTCGGGGGTGCGGCCGTGGGCGGCGGCGAGGACCCGGTAGCGCTCGGCGTGCGCGATGACGGGGAGGACGGCGAGCGGGGAGTCGGCCGGGGACTCCTCGGCGGCCCAGGCGGCGAAGTCGTAGACCTCGTGGAGCGGGTCCTGGCCGGAGGCGGGGGCGTGCTCGGCGAGGCGGGCGACCATCAGGTGGTGGGCGTGGTGGTGCTCCCGGTGCCGGGCCCGGACCTGGTCGAAGTGGCGGCTGAACTCCTCCTGGGAGCCGAAGGCGCGGGACAGCATGAGCAGGCCGAGCCAGGGGGTGGGGTCGGCGGGCAGCAGTGCGGCGGCCCGGTGGCAGGCCTCCTCGGCCGCCTCCGGTGTGCCCTTGCGGCGGAGCGCGTTGAAGACGGCGGCGCAGGCGAGGAGGGTGGCGGCGTCGGCGCTGTCGGGTTCGGCGAGCAGCCATTCCCCGGCCCAGGCGGTCGCGGCCGGGGTCTCGGCGAGGACGACGATGCGGTGGCCGCGGCGGTCCCAGTCGTCCCCCGTGCCGGCCAGGAGGGCTCGGGCCCTGGCCCACCGTCCCTGGGTGAACTGGGTGCGGACGTCCACGAGTTCGGTGTCGCACAGGGCCGGGTCGAAGAGCTGGGCCTCCCGCTTGCGGGCGCGGCCGAGGGGCGGCGGAGGCGGGGACATCCGCGGTTTTCCCTCCAGGAACACGGGCGCGGGCGGACGGTTCGGCACGTACGACGGGAACGACGGGAATGACGGCGCGCACGAGCGGGACTTCGGGCGCGACACGGGATGATCACGCACAGCAAACCGGTACGCACAGCTCCGAGTCAAGGTCCAGTCCACTGCGTGGCGCGTTTCAACTGGTCCTGACTGGCGCAGAGTTGAGGTTCCGATTCCGGTTCGGGGCGGGTGCCGGGGCGGGCCGTAGGGTGGGCCCATGACGGCGTACGAAGACCTTCCTCCTTGTCTGCTGGGCTTCCCCGGGCCGCTGCGCGACGCGCTGGTGGCGGCCGTGCTGAGCGGCGCGAAGACCTCCACGACCGGCCTGCTGCCGGAGTACGAGGCCGAGGGCGAGCCGCTGCCCGAGCCGGGCGACCGGAGCGTGCTCGTGGACTCGGACGAGCGGGCGGTGGCGGTGGTGGAGGTCACGGAGGTCCGGGTGGTGCGGCTCGCCGACGTGGACCTCCGGCACGCGCTGGACGAGGGCGAGGGGTACGCGTCCGTGGCCGAATGGCGTGCCTCGCACGAGGCGTTCTGGCACAGCGATCCGGTGCGGGAGGCGCTCGGCGATCCGGACTACACGGTCGACGACGACACCCTGGTGATCGCGGAGCGGTTCCGGGTCGTCGAGCGGATCGGCTGAAACGCGTACGGGCCGCCGCTCGGGCCGCCCTGTCCGCGGGCGGGCTCCACTCGGCCTGCCCGTGTGACGGCCGGCCAAGCGGCCGTGGCGAAGTCGGCTGCGGTTCGGCAGCGCCCCGAAGGGGCGCGGGGAACTGCGGCGACCGGCCACAACGGGCCCGCAGGCGACCACCGGCCCATCACCCTTCCCGCGGAGCGCCTGGGCTCAGCCCACCGCCGCCGCCGCGGCCCGGCCCGCCGCGCGGCCCGAGAAGATGCAGCCGCCGAGGAAGGTGCCCTCCAGTGCGCGGTAGCCGTGCACCCCGCCGCCCCCGAACCCGGCCGCCTCGCCGGCGGCGTACAGGCCGGGCAGCGGATCGCCGGACTCGGTGAGCACCCGCGAGGACAGGTCGGTCTCCAGGCCGCCGAGGGACTTGCGGGTCAGGATGGACAGCCGTACGGCGATCAGCGGGCCGGCCGCGGGGTCCAGGATCCGGTGCGGGGCGGCGGTGCGGACGAGCCGGTCGCCGAGGTACTTGCGGGCGCCGCGGATGGCGGTGACCTGGAGGTCCTTGGTGAAGGGGTTGGCGATCTCCCGGTCCCGGCCCTCGATCTCCCGCCGGACGGTGGCCTCGTCGAGCAGGTCCTCCCCCGTGACCGCGTTCATGCCGCGGACGAGCGCGGACAGGTCGCGTTCGACGACGAAGTCCGCGCCGCGGTCCATGAAGGCCTGGACCGGGGCCGGCACCGCCTGCCGGGCGCGGTCGATGACGTCGCGCACGGACTTGCCGGTGAGGTCGGGGTTCTGCTCGGAGCCGGACAGGCCGAACTCCTTGCCGATGATGCGCCGGTTGAGCACGAACCAGGTGTGGTCGTGGCCGGTCTGCATGATGTGGTCGAGGGTGCCGAGGGTGTCGAAGCCGGGGAAGAGGGGTACGGGCAGCCGTCTGCCGGCGGCGTCCAGCCAGAGCGAGGAGGGGCCGGGCAGGATGCGGATGCCGTGGCGGGCCCAGATCGGGTTCCAGTTCTCGATGCCCTCGGTGTAGTGCCACATCCGGTCCTTGTTGATGTGGCGGGCGCCGGCGTCCTCGGCGATGCCGAGCATCAGCCCGTCCACGTGCGCCGGGACCCCGGAGAGCATCCGCTGCGGCGGGGTGCCGAGCCGGGCGGGCCACTGCTTGCGGACGAGGTCGTGGTTGCCGCCGATGCCGCCGCTGGCCACGATCACGGCCTGGGCGCGCAGCGAGAAGGTGCCGACGGTCTTCCGGCTGCTGCCGGTGCCCCGTTCGGCGGCGGACGGCTCCAGGATCTCGCCGGTGACGGTGTCCGGGGCGCCTGCCGTCCGGGACAGCCCGGTGACCCGGTGGCGGAACCTCAGCCGGACCAGGCCTCGGTCGGCCCCGGCGCGGACCCGCCGGGCGAAGGGTTCGACCAGGCCGGGACCGGTGCCCCAGGTGATGTGGAAGCGGGGTACGGAGTTCCCGTGGCCGAGGGCCCCGTAGCCGCCCCGTTCGGCCCAGCCGACCACGGGGAAGAAGCGGACGCCCCGGGCGTGCAGCCAGGGCCGCTTCTCGCCGGCGGCGAAGTCGACGTACGCCTCCGCCCAGCGGCGGGGCCAGATGTCCTCCGGGCGGTCGAAGCCGGCGGTGCCGAGCCAGTCCTGGAGGGCGAGGGCACGGCTGTCCTTGATCCGCATCCGGCGCTGCTCGGGCGAGTCGACGAGGAACAGGCCGCCGAAGGACCAGTACGCCTGGCCGCCGAGGGACTGCTCGGGCTCCTGGTCGAGCAGGAGCACCGTGCGGCCCGCGTCGACGAGCTCGGCGGTGGCGACCAGGCCCGCGAGCCCGGCCCCGATCACGATCACGTCTGCGTCGTACGTCATGCGAAGTCGCCCTCCGGTCGCTGGTGGGGCAGATCCTTGGCTACGGAGCGGTAACCCGTCAATGGCGGTGGTTGGATGAACCCTGTGAGTGCTGCCGATGAAGTGCTGGACGTGGTGGACCGCGAGGACCGGGTGACCGGGCAGGCGCCGCGGGGCGAGGTGTACGCGCGCGGGCTGATCCACCGGTGCGTGTTCGTGCTGGCCAGGGATGCGGCGGGGCGGGTGTTCGTGCACCGGCGGACCGCGTCGAAGCTGGTGTTCCCGTCGCACTGCGACATGTTCGTGGGCGGGGTGCTGGGCGCCGGCGAGGACTACGCCTCGGCCGCGCTGCGGGAGGCCGAGGAGGAACTGGGGGTGTCCGGGCTGGCGCAGCCGGAGCCGCTGTTCAAGTTCCTGTACGAGGGGCCGGGCGGGGCCTGGTGGTCGTACGTGCACGAGGTGCGCTGCGAGCTGCCGGTGCGGCCGCAGGAGTCCGAGGTGGCCTGGCACGCGTGGCTGTCCGAGGAGGAGCTGGCGGCCCGGGTCGACGGCGGCGAGTGGCCCTGGGTGCCGGACGGACTGGAGGCGTACCGGCGCCTGCGGGCCTTCCGGGCGGCCGGGGCGTAGGGGGACGTAGATTGGCCGGGTGATCGACCTCGGCAAGGACATCCGGCTCTGGTTCGCGCCGCAGCGGCTGCGGGACGAGGGCGAGACGCCCGACTACCGGTTCTCCCTGGCCAACGAGCGCACGTTCCTGGCCTGGATCCGCACCGCCCTCGCCCTGGTGGGCGGCGGCTTCGCGGTGGACCAGTTCCTGCCGGACCTGCGCTGGGGCGTGCGCGTCGGGATGGCCCTCGCCCTGCTGGCGGTGGGCGCCGCGTGCGCGCTGCGGGCGGTGAACCACTGGGTGCATTGCGAGCGGGCGATGCGGCGCGGGGAGGACCTGCCGCTGTCCCGGTTCCCGGTGCTGCTGAGCCTGGGGGTGGGGCTGGTCGCGGCGGGGATGGTGCTGGTCGTGCTGCTCGGCTGGACGGACGGGCGGTGACGGGCCCGTCCGCTGCCGCGGAGGGACGCGACGCGGGGCTCCAGCCCGAGCGGACCCGGCTGGCGTGGCGGCGTACGACGCTGACGTGCTCGGTGGTGGCGGTGCTGGCGCTGCGTCAGGCGCTGCACGGCTCGGGCGGCTCGACGGAGGTGGCCGGGGCGGCGGTGATCGCGCTGGTCTGGCTGCTGTTCCTGTGGCTGGCGCACCGGCGGATCCGGGAGCTGGCCGCGGCACGGCCGCCGGCGCTCGCTCCGCGGGCCGCGCTGACGGCGGTGGCGTGCGCGGTGGCGCTGGCGGTGTTCGCGGTGGCGGTCATCCTCTGAGCTGCCCATCGGATCGTGCGACCTGTCCACGCCACCCGGTACACAACGGGCAAACCGGGAAGTAGCGCACTAGCCTCTGCGCCATGACGACCCTGCACCAGGAACACCCCACGCACGAGCACGCGCACGGCCCCGGCTGCGGGCACACGGAGGTCGCGCACGGCGACCACGTGGACTACGCCCACGACGGCCACCTGCACCGCGAACACGCCGGCCACTGGGACGAGTGCGAGACGACCGTCCACATCCTGCACAAGGGCCACGAGCACGCGCACGGCGAGGGCTGCGGACACGACTCCGTCCGCCACGGCGACCACGTGGACTACCTGCACGACGGCCACCGGCACGCCGCGCACGACGACCACTACGACGACCACTGACCCATCCCCGCTCCCCCGGGCCGACCCCGGCTGGCAGGATGCCGATCACCTGCCACACGACCCGGGGAGAGCGCAGATGACCGCCGAGAAGCCGTACGTCGTCCAGTCCGCGGACGGGGTGTACGCCTACATCCAGCCGGACGGCGGCTGGTGCCTCAACAACGCCGGCTTCGTCAGCGACGGCGGGCGGACGCTGCTCGTCGACACCGCCGCCACCGAGCGGAGGGCGCTGGCCCTGCGCGAGGCGGTCGTCGCGGCCGGGGTGCCGCTGCCGCGCACCGTCGTCAACACCCACCACCACGGCGACCACACCTACGGCAACGGCGTGTTCGCCCCGGAGGCCCTGATCGTCGGGCACGACAGCGCCCGCGCCGAGCAGCTCACCGCCGGGCACCAGCTGGAGATGATCTGGCCCGCGACCGACTTCGGCGCGATCGAGATCACCCCGCCGGACCTCACGTACAACGACCGGATGACCCTGCACCTCGGCGCCACGGAGGTGCAGGTCATCCACCCGGGCGTGGCGCACACGACCGGGGACTCCGTCGTCTGGCTGCCACGGCAGCGGGTCGTCTTCACCGGCGACCTGATCTTCTCCGGGGGCACCCCGTTCCTGGCGATGGGCTCGCTGGCCGGCTCCCTGCGGGCGCTGGAGCTGCTGCGCTCCCTGGGCGCGGAGACCGTCGTACCGGGCCACGGGCCGCTGACCGACCCCTCGGCGTACGAGTCCACCGAGCGCTACCTGCGGTACGTGGCCGAGCTCGCCCGGGAGGGCGGGGCGAAGGGGCTGAGCCCGCTGGAGGTGGCGCAGGCGGCGGACCTCGGGGAGTTCGCGGCCTGGCGGGAGAGCGAGCGGCTGGTGGCGAACCTGCACCGGGCGTACGCGGAGCTGGCGGGCGGGCCGGAGGGCGCGCCGCTGGACATCGCGGCGGTACTGAGGGACATGGCGGTGATGAACGGCGGGCAGCCCATCCTCTGCCACGCCTGAGTCCGGGCCCGGTCCCCGGCACCCGCCCGGGGGCCCGGCACCCGCGCGGGGGCCCGGCACCCGCGCGGGGGCCCGGCCGGTGTCCGGGGCCCCGCACACTGGACGGCATACCGACTGGTCGGCATGATAGGCCTCCGTCACCGTCAACTTCCGTACGGAGGTGTGCACCATGACCCCAGCGCCCGCCGCGGCCGACCCCCGCGGCCTCGACCTGGAGCGGCTGCGCGGCCATCTGGACCGCGTGCGCCCGGGGCTCCTGGCCGGGCCGCTGCACGGCCGGCTGATCGAAGGCGGCCGGTCGAACCTCACGTACGAGATCACCGACGGGAGCGCCCGCTGGGTGGTGCGCCGCCCGCCGCTCGGGCACGTCCTGGCCACGGCGCACGACATGCGCCGCGAGCACCGGGTCATCGAGGCGCTGCACGGCACGGCCGTCCCGGTGCCCGAGCCCGTCCTGCTGTGCGAGGACGAGTCGGTGCTCGGGGCGCCGTTCTACGTCATGGAGTTCGTGGACGGCGTCCCGTACCGCACCGCCGGGAAGCTGGCCGCGCTGGGGCCCGAGCGCACCCGGCGGGTGGTCCTGGGCCTGGTGGACACGCTGGTCGAGCTGCACGCGGTGGACCCGCAGGAGGTCGGCCTCGGCGACTTCGGCCGGCCCGAGGGCTTCCTGGACCGGCAGCTGCGCCGCTGGGCCAAGCAGCTCGCGGCCTCCCGCGGCCGGAACCTCGCCGGCATCGACGAACTGCACGGGGCGCTCGGCCGCGCCCTGCCCCGCTCCCCCGCCGCCACCGTCGTGCACGGCGACTACCGGCTCGACAACGTGCTGGTCGGCGGGCCCGGGGACACCGTCCGGGCGGTGCTGGACTGGGAGATGTCCACGCTCGGCGACCCCCTGACCGACCTCGGGCTGCTGGTGATGTACAGCTCCGACCTGGGGCTCGCCGACTCGCCCGTCAGTACGACCAGCGCCGCGCCCGGCCATCCCGCGCCGGCCGAGCTGATCGAGCGGTACGCCGCCCGCTCCGGCCGGGACACCGGGGCGATCGCCTGGTACACGGCCTTCGCCTGGTTCAAGCTCGCCGTGATCCTCGAGGGCATCCACTACCGCTGGACCCTCGGGCAGACGGTGGGCGAAGGCTTCGACCGGATCGGCGAGCTCGTCCCGGTCTTCATCGAGCACGGTCTGACCACCCTCAAGGAAGGCTGAGGCACGCACCCATGGACTTCGCATTCGACGCCCGGACCGAGGAACTCCGGACCCGGCTCCTCGCGTTCATGGAGGAGTACGTGTACCCGGCGGAGCCCGTCGCCGCCGAGCAGCGCGCGCGGCTGGCCTCGCCCTGGGACACCCCGGCCGTGTTCGGAGAGCTGAAGGCCGAGGCGCGCCGCCGCGGCCTGTGGAACCTCTTCCTGCCCGACGCGCGCTACGGCGCCGGCCTGACCAACCTCCAGTACGCCCCGCTCGCCGAGATCACCGGCCGCAGCCCGCACCTGGCCCCGACGGCGACCAACTGCGCCGCTCCGGACACCGGGAACATGGAGCTGCTCGCCCAGTTCGGCAGCGAGGAGCAGCGCAAGCAGTGGCTGGAGCCGCTGCTGGAAGGGGAGATCCGGTCCGCGTTCGCGATGACGGAGCCCGAGGTGGCCTCCTCGGACGCCACCAACATCGAGACCCGGATCGAGCGCTCCGCGAGCGGGGACGCGTACGTGGTCACCGGGCGCAAGTGGTTCATCTCGGGCGCCATGAACCCGGACTGCCGGGTGTTCATCGTGATGGGCAAGACCGATCCGGACGGGCCGGATCCGCGCCGCCAGCAGTCGATGGTCCTCGTCCCGCGCGACACCCCGGGCGTCGAGGTCCGCCGGGCGATGACCGTGTACGGGTACGAGGACCACGACCACGGCGGGCACGCCGAGGTGGTCTTCGACGGGGCGCGGGTGCCGGCCGCGAACCTGATCGGCGAGGAGGGCTCGGGCTTCGCGATCGCCCAGGCCCGGCTGGGCCCCGGCCGGATCCACCACTGCATGCGGCTCATCGGCATGGCGGAGCGGGCGATCGAGCTGATGTGCCGGCGCGCGGTGGGGCGTACGGCCTTCGGTAAGGAGCTGGCCGCACAGGGCGTCGTGCAGAACTGGATCGCGGACGCCCGGGTCACGGTGGAGCAGCTGCGGCTGCTGGTGCTGAAGACGGCCTGGCTGATGGACACGGTCGGCAACCGCGGGGCGCACACCGAGATCCAGGCCATCAAGATCGCCACCCCGCGGGCGGTGGTGCGCATCCTGGACGACGCGGTGCAGTTGCACGGTGCGGGCGGGGTGAGCCAGGACTTCCCGCTGGCCGAGCTGTGGGCGGCGGCGCGGACGCTGCGGCTCGCGGACGGGCCGGACGAGGTGCACCAGCGCTCGCTGGCGCACCGGGAGCTGAAGCGGTACCGCTGACCGCGGGCCCGCAGGCCGGCGGGCCCGTGGGCCCGTAGGCCGGCGCCGGCCGCCTGCCTACGGGCGGAGGGCGCGCAGCAGCAGGTCGGCGAGGTGGTCGGCGACCTGCTGCGGGGTGAGCGGGCCGTCCGCCCGGTACCAGGTGGACAGGTGGTGGACGGAGCCGAAGTGGTAGTCCACCACCAGGTCGGCGGGGGTGGCGGTGGAGAACACGCCGGTGCGCTGGCCCTCCTCGATCAGGGCGCGGAAGCGTTCGTGGTAGCGGCGGCGCTCGGCCCGGACCTGCTTGTACTTCTCCGGGCTGAGCTGGTGCATCGACCGGAAGAAGATCATCGCGTCGTCGAGGTTCTCGATGGTGGTGACCACGACGTCGGCCGCGGCGGCGCGCAGCCGCTCCTCGACGGGGGCGTCGGAATCGGCCACCGCGTCCAGGCGCTGCTGCTGGAGGCGCAGCATCCGCGCGTACACCTCGTGCAGCAGGTCGTCCTTGGAGCCGAAGTAGTGGTAGAGGGCGCCCTTGGTGACGCCGGCCGCCTCGACGATCTCCTGGACGGAGGTGCGGTCGTAGCCACGCTCCGCGAAGAGCCGCGTGGCCACGGCCAGCAGCCGCTGCGGCACCGGGGTCTCGTGGGTGCCCTCGGGCTCCGTCGTCCTGGCAGCCATGGCGCTGACCTTCCCTTCCTGTTCCGCGGCCGGGGACGGCCGGTGTGGCCCGGTGCGGCCGACTGTACGGCTGTTTTCAGCCGCGGTCGCGCAGTTCCCGTCGCAGGATCTTGCCACTCGTCGTCTTCGGCAGGGCGGGCAGGATCTCCACCTGGCGCGGGTACTTGTACGCGGCCATGCGGGCCGCGCAGTGGGCGGCCAGTTCCGCCGGCCCGGCCGTGGCGCCGGGGCGCAGGCTCACGTACGCCTTCACGGTCTCCCCGCGGTACGGGTCCGGGACGCCGACGACGGCGGCCTCGCGGACGGCGGGGTGGGTGTAGAGGACGTCCTCGACCTCGCGCGGCCAGACCTTGAAGCCTGAGGCGTTGATCACGTCCTTCTTGCGGTCGACGACGTAGAGCCAGCCGTCCCGGTCCACGAACCCGACGTCCCCGGTGCGCAGTTCGCCGTCCGGAAAGGCGCGGGCGGTCTGCTCCGGCAGGCCCCAGTAGCCGGACGCGATCTGCGGGCCGCGGACGGCGATCTCCCCGGTCTCGCCCAGGGGCGCCTCGGCGCCGCGGTCGTCGAGGATGCGGACGGCGGTGTCGGCGCCGGGCAGGCCGACGGCGAGGGTGCCGGAGGCGGGGTCGACGGGGGCTTCGAGGTGCACGGGGACGGAGGCGACGGCGGCGGTGGACTCGGTGAGGCCGTATCCGTTGCGCAGGTGGAGGCCGTAGGCGGTGCGCAGCCGGGCGACGAGGGCCGGCGGGAGCGGGGCTCCGCCGGAGGAGGCCACCCGGAACGAGGCGAAGTGGTCCGGGGTGGCGGCGGGATGTGCGGCCAGGGCGATGAAGGCGGTGGCGGGGCCGATGGTGTAGGCGGGGCGGTGCTCGAGGAAGGCGTCGAGGACGGTGCCCGCGTCGAAGCGGTGGGCGAGGACGAGGGTGCCGGCGTTGAGGAAGCAGGCGGCGAGTTCGCAGACCATGCCGGTGATGTGGAAGAGCGGCGCGAGGGCGAAGTAGCCGGAGCCTTCGGCCACCGGGTGGCCGCTGACCTGCCGTCGGGCGTTGTGGGTGAGGGCGCCGTGCGGGTTCATCGCCCCCTTGGGGGTGCCGCTGGTGCCGGAGGTGTAGCTGATGAGCGCGGTGTCGGCGGCGGTGTGCCCGGGGTCGGGCGGGGCCGGGTGGCCCTGGCGGGCCACGGTGGCGAAGTCCGCGGCGTCGGGGGCCTGCGGCTGCCGCCCGGGCAGCAGGACGCGTACGTCGTCGCGGGTCTGGAAGTCCAGCTCGGAGGCGGTCAGGGTGGCCCGTACGGCCGTCCCGGCGGCGGCGCCGCGCAGGTGGGCCGGCCAGGCGCGGTCGTCGCAGATCAGCGCGGCGGCCCCGGAGTCGCGCAGGATGTGCCGGGCCTCGGCCTCCTTGTACATGGGGTTGAGCGGGACGACGACGGCCCCGGCCTTCCAGGCGGCGAGGACGGCCAGCGCGAAGTGCGGGGTGTTCTGGAGCAGTACGGCGACCCGGTCGCCGCGGCCGATGCCGTGGGCCGCGAGGTACCCGGCGACGGAGTCGGAGAGCGCGTCGGCCCGGGCGTAGTCGATGCGGCCGTCGAAGTAGGCGAGCGCGGTCCGCCCGGGGGCGCGGGCGGCGGCGGCCCGGAAGGCGTGCAGCACGCTGGGCGGCGCGTCCACGGGGGCGCGCTGGGCCGGGCTGAGGAGTTTCAGCCACGGCTTGGCGGCGTACGGGGAAGGACCGGCCGGGGCCGGGACCGGGGACGGGACCGGGGCCGGGGACGGGGACGGGGCCGGGGACGGGGACGGGGGCAGTGCCGGGGGCGGGTGCGGCGCCGAGGTCACCTGCTCTCCCATTTCTGCTGGAGGTGGTTCATGCGGTTCAGCCAGCGGTCGGGGTCGGTGGCGCGCGCGATATGGAAGTCCGCCACCTCGGGGTGCGGGAGGATCAAGAACCGGCCCTTCTCCATGCCGTCGAACAGTGCGTCCGCCACCGCTTCCGGCTCGATCGCGGTCGGCGCGAGGACGAGTTCGCCCGCCGGGCCCGCGGCCGTCAGCATGTCGGTGCGGACCCCTTGCGGGCAGATGGCGTGGACCCGGATGCCGCGGTGGCGGTAGGTCAGCGAGAGCCATTCCGCGAAGGCGAGCGCCCCGTGCTTGGTGACACTGTACGGCGCCGCTCCGATCATGGTGAGCAGGCCTGCGGCCGAGACGGTGGACACGAAGCATCCGCTTCCGCGCTCCAGCCAGTGCGGCAGCAGCAGGCGGGCGGCCCGGACGTGCGCCATGACGTTGGTGTCCCAGGCCGCCTCCCACACGGCCTCGTCGGCGAAGGCGTCGCCGCCCGAGGCGAGGCCCGCGTTGGCGCAGTAAACGTCGACCTCCCCGCCGAGGGCCTCGCGGGCCTCGGCGGCGACGGCCGAGGCGTCGCCGGGGAGGGCGATCGCGCGGGCGCCGATCTCGCCGGCCACGGAGGCGGCCTTGGCGGCGTCGAGGTCGTTGACGACGACGGTGGCGCCCTCGGCGGCGAAGCGGTGGGCGAGGGCGGCGCCGATGCCGCCGCCCGCGCCGGTGACGACGACTCGCTGGTCCTGGTACGGGCTCGGGCTCGGGCTCGCGCTCACGGGGATCACCTTTCCTGGACGGTCGGACACCGGGAGTCGGGGCACCGGGGTGCTGCGGTGCCCGGACGCCCCGGAAGCCCCGGGACGCCGGCAGACTAACCGGTCGGTATGTCGGGGTGGAAGGGGGCCGGGGCCTAGCGTGGCGGGATGACGCTGAGGCTGTCGCTGTCGCGACGGGGGCTGCTGGGACTGGCGGGGAAGGCAGGCGCGGCCGGTGCCCTGGGGGCCGCGGGGGTGCTCGGAGCTGCCGGGGCACGGGGGGCGGCAGCGGCTGCCGGGGCCGCGATGGGCGGTGAAGGCAGCGCTTCGGATGCGGAGGGCGCGGCGGACCGGGTGCGGACGGGCTTCGATGTGCTGGCCGCGGACGGGTACGCCGTACTCGACGGGCAGCGGGTCGGAGTGGTCACCAACCCCACCGGCATCACGGCCGATGCCCGCCACCTGGTCGACGTCCTGCACGCCGATGCGCGGGTCCGGTTGGTCGCGGTCTTCGGGCCCGAGCACGGGTTCCGCGGGACGGCGCAGGCGGGCGACTCGGAGGGGGCCGGCCGGGACCCGGCGACGGGGCTGCCGGTGTACGACACGTACGGCAAGAGCGGGCAGCAGCTGGCGGACGTCTTCACGGCGGCCGGCGTCGACACCGTGGTCTTCGACATCCAGGACGCGGGGGCGCGCTTCTACACCTACATCTGGACCCTGTACGACTGCATGCAGGCGGCCGCACTGGCGGGCAAGGCCGTCGTCGTGCTGGACCGGCCCAACCCGGTGGGCGGGCAGCGGGCCGCGGGGCCCGTGCTGGAGCGGGCGTACGCGAGCTTCGTGGGCCGGGAGCCGATCGCGCTCGCGCACGGGATGACGGCGGCCGAGCTGGCGGCGCTGTTCAACGGGGAGTTCCTGGCGGCCAAGCCGGTCAGGCTGCAGACCGTGCCGATGACCGGCTGGCGGCGGGACTCCTTCTTCGACGGGACCGGACTGCCGTGGGTGCCGCCGAGCCCGAACATGCCGACCCCGGACACGGCGCTCGCGTACGCAGGCACCTGCCTGTTCGAGGGCACCAACCTGTCCGAGGGACGCGGGACGGCCACGCCCTTCGAGGTGGTGGGCGCGGAGGGCATCGACCGGCGGTGGGCGGAGGCCGCCGATGCGCTGGGGCTGCCGGGCGTGTGGTTCCGGGAGGCGTACTTCACGCCGACGTTCTCCAAGCACGCGGGAAAGGTGTGCGGCGGGGTCCGGCTGATCGTCCACGACCGGGCGGCGTTCGATCCGGTCCGGGCGGGCATCGGGATGCTGGTGACGGCGCGCCGGGCGTGGAGCGGCTTCGCCTGGCGGCCGGACCACTGGATCGACCGGCTGACCGGCTCTGACCGGGTCCGGCGGCTGGTGGAGGCGGGCGCGGGGGTGGACGAGATCGCGGCGGACTGGGCGGCGGGGCTGGCGGCGTTCGCGGCGGTGCGGGAGCAGTACCTGCTGTATCCGTAGGGCCTGTATCCGTAGGCGCTGTGTGTGTCAGCCGCTGCATCCGCCGGGTGCAAGGGTCTGGCCGGGTGGGGGCCGCAGCAGGATGCTGTACGGCACGGCACGGCACTGCACGGCAGGGCACGGCACCAGTGGGCGCGGCGCGGAGGGGGAACCCATGGCGGCGGGAACGGGCGGGGCGGCGGGCGCGGTCGGGATCGGGGTCGGGGTCGGTCCGTACGCGGAGCTGACCTTCGACGCCGAGGGCGACGCGGACAGGGCGTCCGTGCGGGCCGTGGCGGCCCTGGAGGCCACCGATCTGCTGGTCTTCGCGCACGGCTGGAACAGCGACCGGTCCACCTCGACCCGCCTGTACGACCGGTTCTTCGCACCCTTCCCGGGGCTGGTGGGGTCTGGGGTGCGGCTGGCGTACGTGGGCGTCGTATGGCCCTCGATCCGGTTCTCGGACGAGCCGATCCCGGACTTCGAGTCCCCCGGGGCCCTCGCCGAGGCCGGCCACGGGACCGCACTGGACCCCGCCACCCGGGAGGCGCTCAGGGCGTTCTGGCCGGGGAGGGGCGCGGAGCTGGACCGCATCGCCGAACTGCTGGAGGAGCGGCCCGGTTCGGCGGAGGCCCTCGCCGAATTCGGCACGCTGGTACGGGAGCTGGCGGGCGTCGGGGCGACCGCGACGGGCGGCGGAGGCGGTGGTACCGCGGAGGCGGTTCCCGCCATCTTCACCGAGGACGTGCACACGGTGTGCCGGGCGCTCGCCGACGGGCTCGCCGAGGCGGGCGGGCCCGCGGCCGAGGACCCCGCCGGGCCCGGGTTCGCCCTCGGCGGGGCCGTACGCGGGCTGTGGCGCGGGGCCAAGGAGCTGCTGCGGCAGGCCACGTACTACCAGATGAAGAAGCGGGCCGGGGTCGTCGGCGAGCGCGGCCTCGGCCCGGTCCTCGCGGAGCTGGCGGGGCGGCGGCCGGGCCTGCGGGTCCATCTGATCGGCCACAGTTTCGGGGCGCGGCTGGTTTCCTTCTCGCTGCGTGCGGTGCCGGACGGCGCGGGGTACGTGAAGTCCGTGACACTGCTCCAAGGAGCTTTCTCGCACTACGCGTTCACCGACCGGCTCCCCCACGACAAGGGGCGCGGCGGCGTGCTGCGCGGCATGCAGCACCGGGTCGACGGGCCGGTGGTGGCGTGCCATTCCGCACACGACTCGGCGCTCGGGGTCTTCTATCCGCTGGCCTCCCGGATGGCAGGGGATTCGGCCGGTCTGCTGGGCTTCGACCAGCGCTGGGGCGCGGTCGGGTACGGCGGGGTGCAGGCGGTGCCGGACGCGGCGCGGCTGACCCTGGACGAGGCGCTGCGCGACGGCGTCCCGGCGGCCGGTTGCGTCAGCGTGGACACGGCATCGGTGGTGCGGCGGGGCGGTCCGCCGTCGGGGGCGCACAGCGACATCTGCCACGCGGAACTGGCCCGGGTCGTGGTGTCTGCGGGGCGCATGGGGCGCTGAGTTCCGGCCACGTGCCACCCGTACGCCCCGACCGCCCCCGCATGCGCCCGCACCCGACCGGGCATGTTGGGCACATCTCACGGTGCGTCGTCGTGCGACCGAGCGCGGCGCCGCGGTGTGGACTTGGGCGCGCGAGGCGGAGGTGGAGGTGCGATGGCAGGTTTCCGGAGCCTGGCCTACCAGGTGCGGGATGCGCGCAACGACCGTGCCCTGCGGCGCCATTCGCTGCGCCGCTGCCTGGAGCGGTTCGCACCGTACGGGCACCGGGCGACGTGGTGGCATCTGTGCGACCGGCACGGGATCGGCCCGGAGGACCGGGCGGCGGATCCGCAGCGGCTGGTGGCGGCGCTGGAGGAGCTGGAGGAGGCGCGGGCGGTCTGGCTGGAGTACGAGCGGCAGTTCGCGGAGCGGCGGCGGCGCGAGAAACACGACGGGCTGCGCCGGCCGGAGTGGGCGTGGAACGGCAGCGGGGACGCCGTGGTCCGCTGCGCCGACCCGGGGGTGCGGCCGGACGGGACCCTGGCCGAGGTGCTGCGGCGGCTGGTCGCGGCCCTGGAGTCGGAGCCGGGGACGGGCTGCCCGGTCTGCGGTGAGCAGGAACTGCACTGGCCCGCGCCGGTTCCGGGGCCGAGACGGGCGCCCGGGCCGGGACGCGCGGCGGGACACGGAGCCGGGTCGGGGCGTGCCGCGGGGTCCGGGGCCGGGCGGCAGCAACAGCAGCGGGCCGGGAGCCGGGCGGGACACGGGTCGTGGGAGGGAGCGTGGGCCTGGGACGGCCCGGTCTGCGCGGGCTGCGGGATCGTGGTGCCCAGGCCGGCGCTCGCGGACTCGGCCTGGGCGTCGCCGGCGGACGGGATGCGGGCGCCGGTGTCGGCCTCGGCCGGGGCGGCGTGAGCCTGCGGCTCCAGGTGTCGCTGAACGGTGCGCGCGGCGCCGCCGACGGTGCCGCCGTGCCGCTGTCCCCCGGGGACCTGGCGGAGTCGGCGCTCGGGGCGGTCGCCGCCGGGGCCGCGGAGGTGCTGGTCCATCCGCGGACCCCGTGCGGCGGGGAGAGCCTGTCGCCCCGGGTGGTGGGGCCGCTGCTGGAGGCGTTGCGGGGCGCGGGGGTCTCCGTACCGCTTTCGGTGTGCGCGAGCATCGCCGCCGAGCCGGATCCGGCGGGGCGGCTGGAGCGGGTCCGGTCCTGGACGGTGCTCCCGGACCGGGCCGCCGTGCACTTCGCGGAGCCGGGGGCGGCCGAGCTGGCCCGGGCGCTGCTGGCGCGGGGCGTGGCGGTGGACGCGGTGGTCGTGGTGGGCGCGGCGCCCGAGGAGGGCGCGGCGGGCTGCGCGGCCGGTGCTGTGGGTGCGGGTGGCGCGGTCGCGGCGGCTGGCCCGGTCGGGGCGGTCGGCGTCGGGGAGCTGGCGCGGTTCCTCGCCTCGCGGGCTCCGGAGCCGACGGGTGCCGCGCGGGTCCGGCCCGCGGTGGAGTTGGCGGTGGTGCCCGCGGCGGCCGATCCCGCTGCGGTGGCGGGACTGGTGGCCGCGCTGCGCCGGCCGGCGGTGGGGCCCCTGCTGGTGTACGGGCGGGAGGCCGCGGCCTGGCCGGTGCTGCGGCTGGCCGTGCGCTGCCGTGCGGACGCGCGGATCGGTCTGGGCGACGTACTGCGGCTGCCCGACGGGCGCCCGGCCGGCTCGAACGCCGCGCTGGTGGCGGCGGCACACGAGGCCGCCGGGGCCGGGGCGGCGGGTGCCGGGGCCCGGGCGGCCGGCGCCGGGGCCGCGGACCGGAGGGGCGATGCCGGTGGCGGCGGCGGTACCGGTCGCAGTGGCCGTGGCGGTCGCGGTGGCGGTGCTACAGCCGCGAGCCGGTGAGCCGTTCACCGAAGACGTCGTCCGGGTTGGACAGGGCGCAGGTCTTCAGGGACAGGCAGCCGCAGCCGATGCAGTCGGTCAAGTGGTCGCGCAGCCGCTCCAGTTGGGCGATCCGCTGTTCGAGCTCGCTGCGCCACATGTCCGAGAGCCGGGCCCAGTCCTCCTTGGTGGGGGTGCGCTCCTCGGGCAGCTCGGCGAGTGCGTCGCGGATCGCGGCGAGCGGGATCCCGACGCGCTGGGCGGCGCGTACGAAGGCCACCCGGCGCAGGGCGTCGCGGCTGTAGCGGCGCTGGTTGCCGGAGGTGCGGCGGCTGCTGATCAGGCCCTTGGTCTCGTAGAAGTGGAGCGCGGAGACGGCCGCGCCGCTGCGGGCGGACAGCTGGCCGACGGTGAGTTCGTGGACTTTCTCGGGAATCTGCGGCACGAGGCCGAGGGTAGTCGGCCCTGCCGGAATCCGTTGACAGATACATGCGGCCCCCGCATGCTGAGCAAGCGCTTATTCGACCGGAGAGTGTGAGGGAGAGGCATGGCCGAGCCGAGGGTCTTCACGTCCGCCGAGGAACTGCGCGCCGGGATCGGCCAGCCGCTCGGCCCGAGCGGCTGGCTGGAGGTGGACCAGAAGCGGATCGACCTCTTCGCCGACGCGACGGGCGACCACCAGTGGATCCACGTGGACCCGGAGCGGGCCGCGTCCGGGCCCTTCGGCTCCACGATCGCACACGGCTATCTGACGCTGTCGCTGCTGCCGAGCCTCGTGCCGCAGATCATGCGGGTCGAGGGCATGCGGATGGGCATCAACTACGGCACGGACAAGGTCCGGTTCCCGGCGCCGGTGCCGGTCGGCTCGCGGCTGCGCGCCACCGCCGTGATCACCGACGTCACCGAGGCGGGCGGCGGCGTACAGGTCGCGGCGACGGTCACGGTCGAGCGCGAGGGCGGCGACAAGCCGGTGTGCGTGGCCCAGTCGGTGTCGCGGTACTACTTCTGAACGGGCGCGCCCACCATGCGCAGGACGAGGCCGGCGTAGAGCTCGCCGACCTCCTCCGGCGTGCGGCGGCCGGCGGCGTTGAACCAGCGGGCCACGTCGATGCACAGGGAGAGGACGGCGAGCGTGGTGCCGGGGACGTCCGGAACGTGGAACTCCCCCGCCGCGACGCCCTCGGTGAGGATGCGGCGCACGACGGCATCGCTCTGCCGGCGCAGTGCCACGATTTCGGAGCGGTGCTCCGGAGCGAGGGCCTCGAGCTCGTACTGGACCACGCGCGCGGTGGTGTGGTGCGCCGCGTGCCACAGCACGAAGGACCGCACGGCCGCGCCGAGCCGGTCGGCCGCGGAGCCCGGGCCGGCGGCCGCGGTCTCCAGGATGTCCAGCGCCTTGTCGTGGCCGATCCGGCTGATCCGGTGGAGCAGCTCTTCCTTGGTCTTGTAGTGGATGTAGAGCGCGGCGGGGCTCATTCCGGCCCGTCCGGCGATGTCACGTGTGGTGGTGGCGTGGTACCCGCGCTCGGCGAACGCCTCGACCGCGGCGATCAGCAGCCGCCGCGCGGCGTCGGGGGTGACCTCCGACCACGGCCGATAGCCGCCCGTCGTCTCCGCCGCGCTGTCCATCGCTCGCCCACCTTCTCGTCACTGTCGGAAGGAACACCTTACCGGAGGGTGAGCAAGCGCTTAGCGCCTTGCGGAAACGCGGGCCGCCGGGGTCGGCGGGCTCAGAAGGCGGAGACTCCGGTGCGGGCGCGGCCGATCAGCAGCTTCTGTATCTGGCTGGTGCCCTCGTACAGGGTCATCACGCGGGCGTCGCGCAGCAGCTTGCCCGCCGGGTACTCGTCGATGTAGCCGTAACCGCCGTGCACCTGGAGGGCGTTGCCCGCGGCGCGCACGGCGGCCTCGGAGGCGAAGAGCTTGGCGGTGGACGCCTCGGTGGCGAAGGGCTGCCCGCGGTCGATCAGGTCGGCCACCCGCCAGGTCAGCAGGCGGGCCGCGTCCACGTCCACCGAGATGTCGGCGATCAGCTCCTGGACGAGCTGGTGGTGGGCGATGGGTCGGCCGAACTGCTCCCGCCCGGCCGCGTACGAGACGGCCGCATCCAGTGCCGCCTGCGCGATGCCCACGCACCCGGCGGCGACCGACATCCGGCCCTTGGCCAGGGCGGACATGGCCACCGAGAAGCCCTTGCCCTCCGGGCCGAGCATCGCGGAGGCGGGTACGCGGACCCGGTCGAGGACGAGTTCGGCGGTGGCCTGGCCGCGCAGGCCGAGCTTGCCGCGGATCTCGCGGCGGGTGAAGCCGGGGGTGTCGGTGGGGACGAGGAAGGCGGAGATCCCGCGGTGGCCGGGCTGCCCGCCCGTGCGGGCGAAGACGAGGGCGAGGTCGGCCCAGGTGCCGTTGGTGATGAACATCTTGGTGCCGGTGAGGACGTACGCGTCCCCCTCGCGCTCGGCGCGCGCGGTCAGGGCGGCGGCGTCGGAGCCGGTGCCGGGCTCGGTCAGGCCGAAGCAGCCGAGCGCGTCGCCGGAGCAGAGGCGGGGCAGCCAGGCGCGCTTCTGCTCCTCGGTGCCCCAGGCGGCGAGGGACTTGGCGACCAGGCCGAGGGACACGGAGACGATGCCGCGCACGGCGGAGTCGCCGCGGCCGAGTTCCTCGGTGACGAGCGCGTAGGCGAGGTGGTCCCCGCCGGAGCCGCCGTACTCCTCGGGGACGGTCAGGCCGAGGAAGCCGAGGGCGCCGAGCTTCTTCACGATGGCCCGGTCCACGCTCTCGGCGCGGTCCCACTCGGCGGCGTACGGGGCCACCTCGCGCTCGGTGAACGCGCGGGCGAGGCGGCGCACCGCGGTCTGCTCCTCGCTGAGCTCAAGGTTCACCGGGCACCTCCGGGGCGGTGGGCGGGCGGCAACGCAACAGGCGGGAGCGCGGCAGGCCGGCGGGTTTTAACTAGCAGCGGTAGTTTCAGGCGGGGCAGCCCTACTATGTGGCGCATGGCCAGACCGCGCAAGCCCCTGCTCAGCCGAGACCGCATCGTCGAGGCGGCGGGCGCGCTGGTGGACGCGGAGGGGCTGGAGGCGGTCTCGACGCGGCGGCTGGCGGCCGCGCTGGGGGTCAGCGGCCCCTCCCTGTACAACCACTTCCGCACCAAGGACGAGATCCTGGACGCGGTGGCGGACGCGGTCAGCGCGCGGGTCGACCTGTCGATGTTCGAGGGCGCGGCGGGGGCGGGCGCGGACTGGCGGGAGGCGCTGCGCACGTGGGCGCACTCGTACCGGGACGCGCTGGCCGACCACCCCAACATCGTGCCGGTGCTGGCGCGCGGCCCGGGGCGGCGTCCGGCAGGACTGCGGCTGGCGGACGCGGTGTTCGGGGCCATGACGGCGGCCGGGTGGCCGCCGGCGCAGGCGACGCGGATCGGGGCGCTGATGCGGTACTTCATCCTGGGCTCGGCGGTGGGATCCTTCGCCGGGGGTTTCGTGGACGACGAGGCCGCGTACGACCCGGCGGACTACCCGCACCTGGGCCAGGCCCACCTGCTGGCCGAGCGGCAGCGCGAGGTGGACGAGGGCGCGTTCGACACGGGCCTGACCGCCCTGCTGGACGGCCTGGCCCTCCAGTTCGAGGCCCTGGCCGCGCGGCAGGAGGACTGACGCGCGACCGGGCCGGACGGCGGGGCCGCGACCGGAACGCGGCGGCACGGGGCCGGGAAGGCAGCGGCGCGGGGCCGGAAGCCGGCTTGGCGGGGCTAGAAGACGACGAGGGAGCGGCCGCCCTTGCCGGCCAGCATCGCGTCGAAGGCGCCGGGGATGCCGTCGAGGGTGATCCGGTCGGTGACCATCGAGCCCAGGTCCAGGCGGCCGGCGCGGACGTGCTCGGCCAGCACCGGCAGGTCGCGGGCCGGGTCGCTGTTCCCGTAGACGCAGCCGGTGAGGGTGCGGGCGAAGTGGAATATCTCCAGGGCGTGGAAGGCGACCTGCTGCTCCTTGCCCCCGATGCCGACGACGGTGGTGCGGCCGCCGCGGCGGGTGGACTCCCAGGCCGCGCGAATGGACTCCGCCCGGCCGACGCACTCCACGGCGACGTCCGCGCCCTGGCCGCCGGTGAGTCCGCGGATCTCCTTGGCGGTGGTGTCGGAGGCGAGGACGAAGTCGGTGGCTCCGGCCGAGCGGGCCAGCTCCTCCTTGGCCGGGGAGACGTCGACGGCCACGACCGGGCCCGCCCCGGCGATCCGCGCGGCCTGCAGGGCGGCGAGGCCGACTCCGCCGACGCCGAAGACGGCGACGGACTCGCCGGCCCGCACCCGGGCGCTGTGGTGGACGGCGCCGTATCCGGTGAGCACCGCGCAGCCGAGCAGGGCGGCCTCGTCGAGCGGGATCCCGGCGGGCGCGGGCAGTACGCAGTTGGCCGCGACGACGGTCTCCTCGGCGAACGCGGCCACGTTGAGCCCCGGGTGCAGCGGCGTGCCGTCGGCGTCGTGGGCGTGGACGGCGCCGACTCCGGTGAGGGCCTTGGCGCAGAGCCAGACCTCGCCGATGGAGCAGTGGTGGCACTCCCCGCAGGACGGGGACCAGTTGAGCACCACGCCGTCGCCGGGAGCGACATGGGCGACCCCCTCGCCCACGGCGAGGACCGTGCCCGCCCCCTCGTGGCCGAGGACGGCGGGGACGGGGACCCGCATGGTGCCGTTGGTGAGGGAGAGGTCGGAGTGGCAGACCCCTGCTGCGGCGAGCCTCACCCGGACCTGCCCCGGGCCGGGTTCGGGCAGCAGGATCTCCCGTATCTCCAGCGGGGCTCCGACGGCGGGCAGGATGGCGGCGCGGACCATGGTCGATTCCGTCTCTCGGGGCTCGGGGGCAGGGCTTGGGCGGGGCGGTGCTTGGGCGGGGGCGGGGCCGGTGGGGGACTACTGGCGGGTCAGAACTGGAGGGACTTGGTCTGGAGGTACTCCGCCAGACCGTGCGGGCCGAGTTCGCGCCCGACGCCGGACTGCTTGTACCCGCCGAAGGGCGCGAGCACGTTGAAGCGGCCGCCGTTGATGTCCACCTGGCCGGTGTCCATGCGCCGGGCGAAGGCGACCGCGGTCTCGTCGTCGGCGGCCCAGACGGCGCCGCCGAGACCGTACACGGTGCCGTTGGCGATGCGCAGGGCGTCGTCCTCGTCCTCGTACGGGAGGATCGACAGCACCGGGCCGAAAATCTCCTCCCGGGCGATGGTCATCTCGGGCGTGACGTCGGCGAACACGGTCGGGGCGATGTAGTACCCGTGCTCGTGCGGCGCGTCCGGGCCGCCGGCGACGAGGCGGGCGCCCTCCTCGATGCCCTTGGCGATGTATCCGCGCACGCGGTCGCGCTGCTTGGCGCTGATCACCGGGCCGAGGCGGGTGCCCGGTTCGAGGGGGTCGCCGCAGGGGTACTTGGCGACGGCGGCGGCCGCGAGCGAGACCGCCTCCTCGTACTGGTCGCGGTGGACGAGCATGCGCGAGAGCGCGTTGCAGCTCTGGCCGGAGTTGTTCATGACGTGACCCACGCCTGCTGCGACGGCCTTGGCCAGGTCGGCCCCGGGCAGGATGACGTTGGCCGACTTGCCGCCGAGCTCGAGGGCGACGCGCTTGACGGCGGCACCGGCCACGGCGCCGATCTGCTTGCCGACCGCGGTGGAGCCGGTGAAGGAGACCAGGTCGACCCCTTCGTGCGCGGCCAGCGCCTGCCCGGCGACCGGGCCGGTCCCGGTCACCAGGTTGAACACTCCAGCCGGGATGCCCGCCTCGTGCACGGCTTCGGCGAAGAGCTGTGCGGTCAGCGGGGTGTCCTCGGCCGGCTTGAGGACGAGGGTGCAGCCGGCGGCGAGAGCGGGCGCCACCTTGGCAACGATCTGGTGCAGCGGGTAGTTCCAGGGCGTGATGGCCCCGACGACTCCGACCGGCTCCAGCAGCACCGTCGAGTTCCCGATCCGCTCCTCGAAGGCGTACGAGGCCCCCAGCTCGGCGAAGGAGGAGGCGACCGCGATCGGCGCCCCGACGTGGACCATCTCGGAGAAGCCCACGGGGGCGCCGAGCTCGGCGGTGATGATCTCGGTGAACTCGGCCTTGCGGGCGACCAGTACGTCGCGCAGGGCCCCGATCAGGGCCGCTCGCCCGGCCGGGGGCGTCGCCGCCCAGCCGGGGAGGGCCGTGCGGGCCGCCCGTACGGCGGCGTCCACGTCCTCGGCGGTGCCGGCCGGGACCCCGCCGAGGATCTGCTCGTCGGCGGGGTTGACGACCTCGATCCGGTCGTGACCGGCGGCGGGCCGCCATTCACCGGCGATGTACATCCCGTCGTGGGCCTTCATGGCATTCCTCCCGAGCACGCACGAGCGCGTAGACCTGGCCTCGTGTGGACACCCTACAAACCAGTGCCGGTGGCTTTCGGGGCGCCGGGCCCGGACCCGGTCAGATGATGCCGAAAAGCATCCCCGCCCCGAGGACGACGAGGGAGGTGAGCGCCGCCCATTTCACGGTGAAGCGGGTGTGGTCGCCGAACTCGACCTTGGCCATGCCGACGAGGACGTAGACGGCCGGAACCAGCGGGCTGGACATGTGCAGGGCCTGGCCGACGAGGGAGGCGCGGGCGATCTCCAGGGGGGAGACGCCGTGCGCGGCGCCGGCTTCGGCGAGGACGGGCAGGACGCCGAAGTAGAAGCCGTCGTTGGACATGAAGTAGGTGAGCGGCAGGCTGAGCAGGCCGGTGACCAGGGCCATGTGCGGGCCCATGCCCTCGGGGACGGCGTCGACGAGCCAGTCGGCCATGTGCTTGACCATGCCGGTGCCGCTGAGGACGCCGGTGAAGACGGCGGCCGCGAAGACCATGCCGGCGACATTGAGCACGTTGTCCGCGTGGGCGGCGATACGGGCCTTCTGGTCGGGCATGTGCGGGAAGTTGACGGTGAGCGCGAGGGCGGCGCCGAGGAGGAAGAGAACCGGGATGGGCAGCAGCTCCATGATCATCGCGGTGAGGAGGGCGATGGTGAGGCCGGCGTTGAACCAGTAGAGGCGGGGGCGGAGGGTCGGGCGGAGGGGGTCGAGCCCCTGGAAGCCGCCGTCCTGCGGTCCGTCGGCGACCGCGGCGCCGCCGGCGGCCCCGGCAGAACCGGCGGAACCGGCGGTGGACCCGGCGGAGGCGGAGCCGGAGCCCGCATCGGAGTCGGCACCGGCTCCTGCGACGCCTCGGGCACCGGCACCGGCGTGGGCGTGGGCCCCCGCGGCCGCGGACCCCTTGCCGGCGGCGACCAGGTGCTGCCCGTCCGCGTCGGCGTCGTCGGCGGCCCGCTCGGCGTCGGAGGGAAGGGCCAGCATGCCGACCCGGCGGCGTTCCTTCAGCCCGAGGACGTAGGCGAGGGCGAACACGAACAGCAGGCCGACCGCCAGGGCGGGGATCATCGGCACGAAGATGTCGGCGGCGTCGAGCTTGAGGGCCGTGGCGGCCCGTGCCGTGGGGCCGCCCCAGGGCAGGGTGTTCATGACGCCGTTGGCGGTGGCGGCGACGCCCGTCATGACCACGAGGCTGAGGCCGAGCCGCTTGTAGAGGGGGTACATGGCGGAGACGGTGATCATGAAGGTGGTCGAGCCGTCGCCGTCGAGGGAGACGATCGCGGCGAGGACCGCGGTCCCGAGCACGACGCGCATCGGGTCGGCCTTGCAGAAGCGCAGGATGCCGCGCACGATCGGGTCGAACAGGCCGACATCGATCATCAGGCCGAAGTAGACGATGGCGAACATCAGCATGGCGGCGGTCGGCGCGAGTTTGCCGACGCCGTCGATGACGTAGTCGCCGAGGTGGGCGCCCTTGCCTGCGAACACGCAGTAGAGCGCGGGAATGAGGACGAGCGCCGCGATGGGCGACATTTTCTTCATCATGATCAGGACCAGGAAGGTGGCGATCATGGCGAAGCCGAGGAGAGTCAGCATGCAGGGAACGTAGGGGCCGCCTCCACGTCCAACAAGACGTCCGCGTGTGAGCAATACGAGCAAAACCCCAGCTCAGGGCAGGGGTGTGAGGTCGACGGGGAACCCGTTGAGGACGGCAGTGCCGGACAGCGGGTCGAGCCGGGTGCCGTCGAGGAGCTGGTTGACGTTGGTGCCGGGCGTGGCGGCGGCCACGGTCAGGCGGGTGCCGTCGCGGTCGTGGCCCCAGCCGTGCGGGAGGCTCACCACACCGGTGCGGACGGTGTCGGTCACCTCGACCGGGACTTCCAGACCGCCGCCGTCGGCGGTGATCAGGGCGCGGCCGCCGTCGGTGAGGCCGAGCCGCTCGGCGTCCACGGGATGCACCTGGAGGGTGCAGCGGTTGGAACCTCCGGTGAGGGCCGGGACGTTGTGCAACCAGCTGTTGTTCGACCGCAGGTGGCGGCGGCCCACGAGCACCAGGGCGGCGGGGCGTTCGGCGAGCGCCGCGCGCAGCCGGGGCAGCTCGGCCGCGATCGGGTCGGGCAGCAGCTCGATCCTGCCGCTGCGCGTCCTCAGCACGCCCGGGAGCCGGGGCCGCAGCGGGCCCAGGTCGATGCCGTGCGGATGCGCGAGCAGCCGCTCCAGGTTCAGTCCCGCAGGGGCCTGCCCTGCGCTGCCCGGCCCTCCGCCGCCCGGCCCCTCGAGGCCCCGCTCCTCGCCCGGGGCGGCCGCGGCCGCGGCATCTCCCTCCGCGCCGAACAGGTCGCCGTACGGCCCGAGTCGGAGCATCAGGTCGAGCCGCCGTTCGGGGCCGCTCTCCCCGGTGAGCAGCCCGGCGAGGCGCGCCGGGTCCTGCCCGTGCAGCGGCGAGTGCGGGTCGGCGGTCTCCTTGGCGAGGGCGGCCAGGATGACCGGCTCGTCGACCGCGGCAGCCGGATCGGGGACGGCGGCGCCGTGCAGGCCTGCGACGGCCAGGGCGAGGCGGGCGTGGATCTCGCACTCGTCGAGCAGTCCTGCCTCCAGTGGGACGGCGGCGCGGGTGTAGCGGGCCTGGTTGCGGATGGCGAAGGCGTTGAAGGCGAAGTCGTGGTGCGCGCTCTGCGAGGGCGGCGGGGGCGGCAGCACGACGTGGGCGTGGCGTGAGGTCTCGTTCAGGTACGGGTCGACGCTGACCATGAAGTCGAGCCCGGCCAGGGCCGCGTCGAGGCGCCGGCCGTCGGGGGCGGACAGCACCGGGTTCGCGGCGATGGCGACCACAGCACGGATCCTGCCCTCCCCCGGCGTCTCGATCTCCTCGGCCAGGGCTGCGATGGGCAGTTCGGACTTGGCCTCGGGGTGGCCGCTGACCCGGCTGCGCCAGCGGCCCACGGCGAAGCCCCTGCCGGGTCCCGCGGGGCGCGGCCGCGGGCCGGCGGCCGGGAGCGGGAAGAGGGCTCCGCCCGGCCGGTCCAGGTTGCCGGTCAGGATGTTGAGTACGTCGACGAGCCAGCTGGCGAGGGTGCCGTACGCGACGGTGCAGCTGCCGATCCGCCCGTACACGGCGGCGGTGGGCGCGGCCGCCAGTTCGCGGGCGAGGGTGCGGATCTCGGTGGCGGTGAGGTCGCAGGCGGGGGCAACGGCCTCAGGGGTGAAACTCCCGAGGGCGTCGGCGAGTTCCCCGAGGCCGAGGAGGTGTTCCCCGAGGGGGCCGGGGACGGCGAGCCGCTCGGCGAGCAGCATGTGCGCCAGGGCCGCCAGCAGCAGGGCGTCGCTGCCGGGGCGGGGCGCGAGGTGGCGGTCGGCGAGCCGGGCGGTGCGGGTGCGGCGCGGGTCGACGACGACGAGGGTGCCGCCGCGGGCCCGCAGCGCCTTGAGCCGGCCGGGGAAGTCGGGGGCGGTGCACAGGGAGCCGTTGGACTCGACGGGGTTGGCGCCGATGAGGAGCAGGAAGTCGGTGCGGTCGAGGTCGGGGACCGGGATCGCGAACGGGTCGCCGAAGAGGAGTCCGCTGGAGACGTGCTTGGGCATCTGGTCGAGGGTGCTGGCGGTGAAGAGGTTGCGTGTGCCGAGGGTCTTGAGGAGCAGCGGCGGGTAGAGGGCGCCGGCCATGGTGTGCACGTTCGGATTGCCGAGGACGACGCCGACGGACTGGGCCCCGTACTCCTGCACGAGGGCCGGGACGGCCGCGGCGACGGCCTCGAAGGCCTCGTCCCAGCCCGCCTCGCGGAGCCGTCCGCCGCGGCGGACGAGGGGGGTGCGCAGCCGGTCGGGGTCGGAGTCGAGCGCGCCGAAGGCCGCTCCCTTGGGGCAGATGAAGCCGCGGCTGAAGACGTCGTCGCGGTCCCCGCGGGCGCCGGTGACGGTGGTGCCGTCGAGGGTGAGGGTCAGGCCGCAGGTGGCCTCGCAGAGGGGGCAGATGCGCAGGGCGGTGCGGGGCATGGGCCCTCCAGGGGCGTCAGGCTGCGGCACGGGCACGCGGGCGCACCGAGCATACCGACCGGTAGGCACGTCGGGGAGATCCACGCGGGCGGAAGTCCCGGACGGCCGTGCGGGGCCCGGGAGGCAGGGTCCGGCGATCAGAGTGCCGGGAGCCGGGACCGGGAGCGGGGACCGGGGACCGGGAGCGCGGACCGGGAGCGGGTCAGTCGAGGAGGCGGGCGAGGTAGGCGTGCATCATCGCGCGGGTTTCCGCCACGATCGCCGGATCGCCGGCCGGGTCGGCGCGGAAGGCCAGCTTGGTCAGCGCGTCCGTGGCCTCGACGGCGACGAGGACCGCCCGCTCCAGGTCAGGGTCCGGGCTGAGGCCGAGGTGTGCACCGAGGAGTTCGGTGAGGCGTACGGCGACCAACCGGTTGGGGTCGACGGCGGGGCCCTCCTCGGGCGGGGCGGGCACGCCGAAGTCGACGAGCGCGAAACCGGGAACGGTCCGTTTCATGGCCAGGTACTCGTCCAGCACGGTGTCGACGGCCGGCCGCCAGTCGTCGGCCGGCAGGTCGGCGAGGCGCTCCGCGATGGCGTCGGTGTAGCGGTCCAGGTTGCGGTGGGCGAGGGCGATGGCCATGGCGCGCTTGTTGCCGAAGAAGCGGTAGACCGAGCCGATCGGCACGCCGGCGCGCAGGGCCACGGTCCGGGTGCTGAGGTTCTCGTACCCGGTCTCGTCCAGGAGTTCGGCGCAGGCGTCGAGGATCCGGGCGAGCCGTTCGGCGCTGCGCTGCTGGACGGGCGTACGGCGCAAGGGGTGGGTGGGCGGCACGGGGTCCATCATGCCGCTCCGGGCGCCCGGTTTCAGCCGTCGTTCCGGGCATGGTGTCCGTCGCGGCATCAGTTCAGCAGCAGGCCGATGCCGCCCAGGGTGTACGTGATCATCAGCGCGAGCATGGGGAGTTGTCCGGTCACGGCCCGGTGCGGCGGAAAGAGACGGACGGCGCGGTCGTGGGCGGCGACCACACCGAGGACGTGGCCGGTGACGACGGCGATGACCTGGAGGGCGGCGAGGCCGCCGGACCCCAAGGGGGGCAAGGGATCCGGGCCGTTGTCAGTGCCGAATGCCATGCTTACCGTGCGTGGTCCTTCGGTCACGAGGAGGGAGAAGTAATGGGCGGTGAGATAGCCGAGTGCGATCGGCACGAGTGAGTGCGCGAAGGCGGTGAGCGGTCCGGGGTGCGGGCCGCTGACCAGGCGGGTGGCCGCCGCGCACAGGCAGTAGAGGGCGGCGACGAGGGCGACGGAAGCGAGCAGTCCGAGGGTGGCCGTGGGGGTGCGGCCGAGGGGGGAGGTCTGGAGGGTGTCGATCCACGCAGGGTTGTCGCCGAAGCCGTCGTAGGCGGTGGATCCGAGCAGGACGCAGACGGTGGCGACGAGTCCGGGCCGCTCGGGCGTCGCGTCGAGTCCGTGGAAGGGGTTGCGGAGCACGAGACGGCCGTCGTTGCGGCGGCCGAGGGGGGAGAGCCGGGCCAGGAGGGCGGAGTACGCCTCGAAGGCGTCTCCGTCGTCGAACCAGCGCTCGCCGAAGCAGGCGGCGAGCGTGAGGTGGGCGCCGGTGTGGACGGCGAGGGCGATCAGGAGGGTGGTGGTGGATGCGGGGTCGGGAGCGGCGAGTTCGAGCCAGGTGAAGCCGAACAGCCCGGCCGCGGCGGGCCATTGGCCGAGCCGGGCGGGAAGGGGGGAGGGACGGCGCGGGAGCAGCCGCAGGCGGTGCAGCAGGCGGTGCAGGGTACGCAGCGGGTTGAGGAGGCGCCAGACGGGGCCGAGGAGGAGGGAGGCGGGGACGAGGCCGACCCAGAAGAGGACGTAGACGGCACCGGGACCGGGGTTGCGGTCGGCGTCGTCGGGAGCGAGGAGGAGGGAGGTGAGCAGGGCCAGGAAGGCGGCGAGGCCGAGCCCGCGGAGGGCGCTGCGGGTGGCGGGCGCGTCGGCGATCCGCTGGAGGCCGGCCGGCAGGGCGAGGCCGGACCGGTCACCGCGGAACCGGGAGGACGACCACAGCAGACCGAGGGCGAGGAAGGAGACGAACAGGGCGGTGAAGGCGCCGGCGAACGCGTAGAAGGGAGAGATCGGGAGATCGTGCTGGGAGCCGATGCCGTGCGCGAGCGCGGTGAGCGGGTCCGCGGCGTCCGGGTACAGGACCACGCCCCGGCCGCCGGTGGCGGCGCCCGGCCCGGTCACCGCCTGCGAGTACGGGAGCGGGGGCGGCGTCACCGGACGAGGAGCTGGGTCAGCACGAGGCGGGACTGGTGGGTCTCGACCTCGAACAGGCCCGTGCGGTCGGCCGTCAGGACCAGGGTGGCCTCCTGGCCTGCCGGCAGGGCGAGTTCCTTGTCGTAGCCGTGGACGTGCAGGGTGTCCGCGCGGTCACTGGTGACGCGCAGGGCGACGCGCTCGCCGCGCTTGAGCTCGGTGCGGCCGGGGGCGGGGACGACCTTGCCGTCCCGGACGGTGATGGTGACCGTACGCTCCGCCTGCGCGGGGGCGGAGGCGGGCGGGGACTCGGGCGGGGGCGCCGGGTGGCTGTGGCCGCCGGGCGTGCCCGGGGCGGCGGCGGAGAGCTGGGCGGCGCCCTCGACCGGCTTTCCGGCGACCGCCCAGGCGGTGTGGTCGTCCGCGTAGAGGCGGACGGTCAGGGTGTGCGGCCCGTCGGGCACCTGCGCCGCGGGCAGGTGGTGCCAGGGGCCGTACAAGCGGGCCAGCTTGCGGCCGTCGAGCTCCAGGTGCGCGTGGCCGGCGCCCGGGAGGGCGGCGCCGCCGGTGCTCTCGGGGGTGAACCGGAAGTTCTCCACCGCCAGCTGGAGGTTCCAGCCGTCTTCGGAGTCGGGGCGGGCGGTGACCCGCACCTGGGGCGCGCCCTCGGCGGGGACCTCGCGGAGGCGGTGGCCGGTGCCGTCGCGGACGTCGAGCACTGTTCCGGCGCTGCCGGTGGCCTGCTCGTGGCTGGTGCCGGGCTTGTGGTGGGTCGTGGCCCGGCCCCCGCACCCCGCCACAGTGCCCCCGACCAGCACCCCGACGACAAGCAGCACCCCGCCCCGCCCAGCCACCCGCCGCTGTGCCCCCACCGCCGCACGGCCACGGGCCCCCGACCGCTGCCCGGCCCCCGCACCCCGGCCCTGCGCCTCCCCGCCCGCACCCTCGTGCCGGGCGCGACCGGCACCCGGTGGGGCGCCCGGAGCGGTTGCGGCACTCGCCGCCGGGGAGCGCCGGGCCACGGACGGGATGCCGGGGGCCGGCCGCGGACCGGCCTCGGCACCCGGGCGGGCGCGGGATGGCTCGCTGCTGGGGGGCCGGCCCTCGGGGTTGAAGGAACGGGGGCCATCGGGGGGTCCGGAGGCGGCTGCGGGGTGCGTGGTCACTGCGGTCTCCTGGGGTCGGGGGCGCTCGGGCGGGCCGGCGGGCGCTGCCGCCCTGTCGACTTGGCGTGGGGCAAGGGGGCGTCGGCTCAGCAGGTCGGCCCTGGGCCGCCCGGGGGGCCGGACTGCGGCTGGGCAGGCGCCGCCTCGGCGGGCTGCGCGTGGCCGGGGGGCGCCCGTGCGGCGGGCCGTGGACGGACGGCGGGTGGTCAGGCGGGGGTGGGGGGTGGCGTGGGGGCGGGGGTGGGGGTGGGGGGCCGGCGGGTGGAGGCGGCTGCCGCCCAGAGGATCCAGACGGCGGCGGTCAGGGCGCGGGCCCAGGCCGGGCTGAGCGGGATCCAGGGGATCATCAGGACGGCCTTGTCGAAGGCGTCGAGCAGGGTCAGCCCCGCCAGGAGCAGGGTGAGGCGGGCCAGCCAGGGGCGGTCGGCGCGCAGGGCGAGGCCGGCGCCCGTCCACCACAGGCCGAGCAGGAGCAGCGCCAGCGCCGGGACGGCGGTGGGGGTGAGCGGCGTGGTGGAGCCGGCCACGTCCAGGGCCAGCCCGGCCAGGCCGAGCAGCGAGGCCGCCGTGCCCAGGCGGGAGTGCCGCAGACGCCGCCACCACAGCACCCCGCCGACCAGCAGCAGCACCGCCGCCGCGGCCAGCGCGATCTGCGTCTCCACCCGGGCCGGGCCGCGCGCCCCGTACCAGTCGCAGCCGGCCGGGAGCCTGCGGGCCTGCACGTCGTAGTCGGCGCAGACGAGCAGCTGGGCGAGTTTGACCGGTTCGCCGATCAGGCGGGCCGAGCCGCCGGACACGTCGCCCCGGCGCTCCCCGCACCGCGGAAGGGTGCCGGGGCTGGAGCCGTCCGGGCCGGGCTGCCAGCAGTTGCCGCGGCCCTGGCCGTCCCACCACACGTCCATGCCGTTGGGGCGGACGGCGCCGGCCTTGTCCCTGCCGAGCACGTTCGCGGCGTACCGGTTGTGGTGCGAGGTGTCGGTCTGCTTGGACCACTCCTCCTCGCCCCGGATGAACGCGGGCACGGCCGAGAGGAAGAAGCCCGCGCGCCGGTGCCCGTACACCCAGTTGTGCTCGTAGACGTTCCAGTTGCCGCCCGCGGTGATGATGCCGGTGCCCGGCGGCATGGATATCTGCGGGCAGACGACGCCCTGTTCGTAGCCGCGGTCCACGGGGGGCTTGGCGCAGGTGCCGTCCGCCACGTGGCGGTAGTAGTCCTGGTTGTTGTCGTGGATCAGGTTCCGCTCGAACTTGGCGTGGTTCTGCGGGAGTCCGGGGTGCCCGGGGAAGGCGCTGTCCATCGAGGCGCCGCCCATGTTCTGGTCGAACTCGTTGTCGTGCACCCATACCGAGTCCCCGGCGGTGCCGGAGTAGCCGACCATGTTGTGGTGGCTGCGGCAGCCGGTGATCTCGATCGAGTAGCGGGGGACGTCGTAGCCGCGGCCGTCGTTGATGTCGGAGGCGCTGCCGGGGTAGATGCCGGAGTCGCCGTTCCCGTACGACTCGCAGTTCTTGTACAGGCCGTGGTCGCTGGCGAAGGTCAGGAAGCCGTACTCGTCGTTCCAGCGGGTCAGTACGTCGTCGATGACGAATCCGTCGGCGGCGAGGACGTACAGGGAGTTGAAGGTGGTGCGCTGGGCGGTGAAGTTGCGGAAGTAGATGCCGTCGGACCCGTCGGCGCGGACGGCGTTCAGCTTCTGGTACTTCGCGTCGACGACGACGTCAAGGCGGGTGGCGCCGGTGCCTTCGATCTGCAGGTTCTTCTTGCCGAGGATGGCGACGAGGTTCTGGTTGTGCGGGCACCGCGCCTGCTGTTCGTAGGACAGGATCTGGTAGCCGAGCGCGGAGGAGGGGGCCTTCAGGGCGGCGCACTCCCCCGTCGGCTGCGGCAGTGACGGCTCCTCCTCGTAGAGGCCGGGGAGGATCGCGATGTTCATGCCGGGCCGGTCCACGGCGTCGACGGCCTCCTGGAGGTGTCGGTGGCCGGTCTTCTCGCACCGCTCGTACAGCGTCAGGTTGCGCTGCCGCAGGGCTTCGGGGAAGGCGGCGATCCGGCGTTCGAAGGCGGGCCGGTCGGTTTTGCAGACGAGCAGGTCGGGCTCGGCGGTGCGGTACTGCGGCACGGATCCGGAGCCGTCCGGGAAGGTCACGGGGCGCTCCTCGTGTGCGCGGGCGGCGGGCGCGGCCGCGAGGAGGGCCAGGAAGGCCAGGAGGAGGGCGAAGGCGGCGGCGAGGGGGGCCTTGAGGGGGGCGGCGAGGGGCACCGCCGGCACGGCAGGGAACCTGCGGGTCCACGGGGTCCACGACATGCGCGCGAGAGTAGAGCAATGTTCATGTTTTGTGAGCCCCCTCGACGCACCCAATCCGCCGCCCGCCCCCGCCCGGCATCTGCCCGGCCCCTGCCGGTCCGTCCCTCACCCCCGCCCGATCCCTGCCCGCTCCCGCTCCCCACCCCCGGCGCCGCCCGTCCCCGCCCCGGTCCGGACCGGGCCGCCGCAGAAACGCCATTGACGCGCGCGGCGCGGAATCCTACTGTCAGCCATAGGATTCCTTCGACAGAGTGGAAGCAGCCATGAGCGAGCAGGCCAGGAAGACGGCCGGGGCCCTGGAGTACCTCAGCGGGTTCGGCAACGAGCACAGCTCGGAGGCCGTCCCGGGCGCCCTCCCCGCAGGCCGCAACTCGCCCCAGCGCGCACCCCTCGGCCTGTACGCGGAGCAGCTCAGCGGCAGCGCGTTCACCGAGCCGCGCAAGCACAACCGCCGCTCGTGGCTCTACCGGATCCGCCCCTCGGCCGCGCACCCGCCCTTCACCCGGATCGACAACGGCGCCCTGCGCACCGCCCCCTTCACCGATGCCCCGGCCGACCCCAACCGCCTGCGGTGGAACCCGACGCCCGACCCGGCCCCGGGCACCGACTTCCTCTCCGGCCTGTGGACGCTCGGCGGCAACGGCGACGCCACGCAGCGCTCCGGCATGGCGATCCACCTCTACTCCGCCAACGCCGACATGACGGACCGGGTGTTCAGCGACTCCGACGGCGAGCTGCTGATCGTCCCGGAGCGCGGCGGCCTGCTGCTGCGCACCGAGCTCGGCCTGCTCGCCGCGAACCCGGGCGAGGTGGCCCTGATCCCGCGCGGCGTGCGCTTCCGCGTCGAGCTGCTCGACGACACCGCCCGCGGGTACGTATGCGAGAACTACGGCCGCCCCTTCGAGCTGCCGGACCTCGGCCCGATCGGCGCCAACGGCCTCGCGGCCGCCCGTGACTTCCGGGCCCCGGTGGCGGCGTACGAGGACGAGGACCGCCCGACCGAGGTGGTCAACAAGTTCTGCGGCAACCTGTGGTCCGCGACGTACGACCACTCCCCGCTGGACGTGGTCGCCTGGTACGGCACGCACACCCCGTACGTCTACGACCTGCACCGTTTCAACGTCCTGGGCTCCATCAGCTACGACCACCCGGACCCGTCGATCTTCACGGTGCTGACCTCGCCCTCCGACACCCCCGGCCTGGCGGGCGTGGACTTCGTGGTCTTCGCGCCGCGCTGGCTGGTGGGCGAGGACACCTTCCGCCCGCCGTACTTCCACCGCAACGTGATGAGCGAATACATGGGCCTGATCGAGGGCGCCTACGACGCCAAGGCCGAGGGCTTCGTCCCCGGCGGCGGCTCCCTGCACAACATGATGTCGGCGCACGGACCGGACCGGGAGACCTTCGACAAGGCCAGCGCCGCCGAGCTGAAGCCGCAGAAGATCGACGACGGTCTGGCCTTCATGTTCGAGACGCGCTGGCCGATCGCCGTCACCGCCCAGGCGGCCGGTGCCGGCCACCTCCAGCCCGCGTACGACGATGTCTGGCAGGGGCTGGAGCGCCACTTCCGCGCCTAAGATGCCCCCGGCCCCTCCCCGGCCCGCCGCCGCGGGAGGGGCCGGACACCCGACGCCCCGTCCGTACGGAGAACGACCGTGACCGCCTTCGCCCCCGATTCCCTGGTGCTCAACCGGAAGCTGCCGCTCTGGTACCAGGTGTCACAGTCGCTGCGCGCCTCGATACTGGGCCGCACCCCGGACGCCTCGCTGCGCCTGCCCACCGAGGAGCAGCTCGCCGAGCACTACGGGGTGAGCGTGCTGACGATGCGCCAGGCGCTGAAGGAGCTGGAGGGTGAGGGGCTGATCAGCCGGCACCGGCGGCGCGGCACGTTCATCGAACCGGGCGCACGGCGCGGGGCCCCGGTGCGGCTGCTGGGCTCGGTCGACGCGATCGTGGCGCAGCAGTCCGGCGACCGTACGACGGTTCTCGGCCGTGAGCGGACCCCGGTGTCCGGGGAGTTGCTGGAGCACTTCCCGGACACGGCCGAGGTGGTCACGTACCGGCGGCTGCGGCACGACGGCGAGAGCGGCGAGCCGACGAACTGGGCGGAGAACGCCGTCCGCACCGAGATCGCCGACGCGGTGGACCTGGAGGACCTGGCGCGCTGGCCGATGACCAAGGTGCTGCGGGATGTCGTCGGGGTGCGGATCAGCCGGATCACGGACACCGTGGAGGCGCGCCTCGCCGACCCGGAGACGGCGGAGCTGCTCCAAGTGCCGCTACTGAGCCCGATCCTGCACTACACGGGCGTGACGTACGACGAGGACGGCCGGGTCGTGGACGTGGCGCGGATCCGGTACCGGGGCGACCGGTTCTCGTTCACGGTGACCGTCGAGGCCCACTGACCCGACCTCCCGACCTCCCGACCTCCCGACCTCCCGACCTCCCGACGTCCCGACCCGACGTCCCGACCCGACCCGACGCGACCCGACGACCCGACCCGATGCGGCCCGGTACCGCCCGACGCACCCGCGCACCGGGGTACGGCCCGGCCCGGGGCCGGAGCGCTACTTCTCGTCGTCGTCCGCGCTGCGCTCGCCCTCCGCCTGTGACGGGGTGGTGCGCATCGTGTCCGGGTGGTGGTGGGCCGCGCGCTCCTTCTCGTCCATGTCCTCGTCGAGCCGCTCGCCCTCGGCCTGCGACGGAGTCGAGTATTCGTCGTACTGACTCATGACCACTCCTCGCATCTGTACATTCCGTACATAAGGAGCGTAACGCTTCGACCTGGGCACAGCCCTGCGGGCCGCCCGGCCCCCTGCGGCCCCTCGCTACCATCTGCCGGGTGAGCGAAGACGTACCGCTGCTGGACGATCTGATGCCCTGGGCCGTGAGCGGCCTGCGCCTGGGCCGCGGCTGGGTCGCGGCCCCCGATCCGGCGGCCCTGCGGACCCGCTGGTCGGTCCTGGCCGGGGCCGAAGGGGCGGAGCGGGAGCGGCTGTTCCGCCCGACCCGGTTCCGGTCGGCCACCGCCGGGGCGGCCGCCCTGCCCGGCCGCCGCTCCGCGTCCACGGCCGGCTTCGCCGACGCGCCCGGCCCCTGCCCGGAGCCGGTGCGGGTGCTGTACGCACCCTTCGACGAGCAGTGGCTGCTGCCCGACCAGCGGCTCATCGACGCCTCCCGGCCGCAGCTGTGGCGCGTCCTGGACGAGCACCAGCTCTTCACCGTCGAGACCCGGGCGGCCGGCCCGGGCGCCGGCTCCGGCCCCGGCCCCGGCTCCGGCCGCTCCGGCCGCTCCGGCCCCGGCTCCGGCGCGGGCGGCCTGCTCGTGACCCGGCACCTCCCGGCGGGCCGGCTGGGCGGGATCCGTCCGCTGCACCGGCGCCCCGGGGGCGCCGAGCCGAACCTCGCGCCGGGCCTGCTACCCCTGCTGAGCGAGCGCTACGGGGGCCCGGTCACGGCACAGGACGTGCTGTGCTGGATCCTCGCGGCGGGCCGGCCGGGCCCGCGCGGCCACGAGGTGCCGCTCACCGTCGACCCGGAGCGCTGGCACGCCGGGCTGAAGCTCGGCCGGCGGCTGCTCGCGGTCCAGTTGCGCGGGGTGGCGGGCGGCGAGTCGCCCCGGCTGCCGGGCGGCCGGCGGCCGTACGTGCGCTCGGCGATCCAGACCTGGCCCGACGGGCTCGACTGGGAGCCGGAGACCGAGACGCTGGGCCTCGGGTCCGGGACCGTCTCCCCGGTGCCTCGGGCCGCCTGGGAGTACGAGCTGCCGGGCGCGCCTGCCGGGGCCGGGAGCGCGGGAGCGAAAGCGGGCACGCGGGTGCTCCGGGCCTGGTTCGCCGCCCGCTGCGCGCACCGGGAGGCCGGCGTCGAGGGGCTTGAGGCGCTCGGCCCGGCCGAGTGGCCGCAGGCGTGGACCTCGGAGCTGCTGGCCCTGGTGACCACCCTGGCGCTGCTGGCCGATCTGGCCCCGGAGCGGGAGGCGTTCACGCCGGGGCCGCTGCTGTCCCGCGCCGACCTGACGGCGGCGGGGGTGCTGCCCGCGCCACACTGGGCCCGGCGGCCGGCCTCCGTACTGGACCACCAGGAGGAGGGCCCGGGCGGGCAGTTCGCCCTGCTCTGACCCGGAGCCGGGGCCCGGGACCGCCCCCGGAGCCGGGGCCCGGGACCGCCCCCGGAGCGGAGTCCGTCCCCCGACCCCCCGAGGGCCGCCCGCCTCAGGCGCTCCCCCAGCCCCCCAGCAGCCGGTTCATCGAGCGGTCGAACACCGCCCCCATGTCCGCGGCCGCCTCCGCCACCGGGTACGCGTCCGCCAGCGCGGCCCCCAGCAGCGGGTACCGGCCGGTCCCGAGCGCCGAGCGCAGCCAGACCATGCGGACCGCGGCCTCCTCGGCCTCGCTCCAGGGCAGCGCCCGGGCCCGCTCGGCCATGGCGAGCTCCCCCGCCACGAACGTCGCCACCGAGCCGTTGACCGACGCGACGAGCTCCAGCTTCTCGGCGCCCGACAGCTCCAGCGGGGCCAGGCAGGCCAGGCTGTGCTCCAAGTAGCGCAGGGCGTTGGGGCTGAACCCGTAGACCGGGGTCAGCAGCCGGGGCAGCCACGGGTGGCGGTGCATCAGCTGCCGGGTCTGGCGGGCCAGTGCCAGCAGGTCGGCCCGCCAGTCGCCGGTCGGGGCGGCCAGCTCGTACTCCCCGCTGACCGCGTCGACCATCAGCTCGTACAGGTCTTCCTTGCGCGGCACGTAGTTGTACAGGGACATCGTCCCGGCGCCGATGCCCGCGGCCACGCGCCGCATGGAGACGGCGTCGATCCCCTCCGCGTCGGCGATCCGCACCGCCTCGGCCGCGATCGACTCGCGGGTGTGCGCGGGCCGGGGTCCGCGGCCGGCGCGCTGCGGGCGGGTCCAGATCACTTCGGGGTCAGCGGGGCGCCCGCTGGGTGTCATCGCTCATCACCTCGCCTCCATCCTAGTTACGTACGCCGTACGTAGTGAGATGGGGTGCGGTCGCCCGGAAACTGGTCGCCGGCGGTGCTCGCGCTCTTCGGGCCGCGCGCGGCCCGCAGGTTTGCGCGCGGCCGGGACTGAGCCGCGCGAACGCTCCCACGGCGGAAGGCGAATGGCGGGAGACGGAAGGTTGAAGGCGGGAGACGGGCGGCGCGCTGCGGGAGGCGCCGCAGGAGGGAGAATCGGCCGTTCGGCAGGACATCCTGCCGGTACGGGGGTGACAGGACCGGCCCTCACCCGGTAGGCATCGGTCTCATGGAACACTCGCCCGAACCCCTGCCGCTGGACGGGATCACGGTCGTCGCCGTCGAGCAGGCCGTCTCCGCGCCCTTCGCCACCCGCCAGCTCGCCGATCTCGGTGCCCGGGTCATCAAGGTGGAGCGCCCCGACGGCGGGGACTTCGCGCGCGCCTACGACACGGCCGCGCACGGCCTCGCCTCGCACTTCGTCTGGGCGAACCGCGGCAAGGAGTCGATCGCGCTGGACCTGAAGGACCCGCGCGGCCTGGAGGTCCTGCACGGCCTGCTCGACGGGGCCGACGTGTTCGTGCAGAACCTTGCGCAGGGTGCGGCGGCCCGGCTCGGGCTGGACTCGGCGGCGCTGTGCGCGCGGTACCCGCGGCTGGTCGCGGTGGACGTCTCCGGGTACGGCGCCGAGGGCCCGTACGCCCACAAGCGCGCCTACGACATGCTCGTGCAGTGCGAGGCGGGGCTGGTCTCGGTGACGGGCACCCCGGAGCAGCCCGTCAAGGCGGGCATCCCGGCCGCGGACATCGCGGCGGCCATGTACGCCTTCTCGGGGGTCCTCGCGGCGCTGGTGCGGCGCGGGGCCACCGGGCGCGGGGGCCGGGTGGAGGTGTCCATGCTCGATGCACTCGCCGAGTGGATGGGGCATCCCCTGCACCACACGATGCACGACGGGCGGCAGCCCGAGCGGACGGGGCTCGCGCATGCGGTGATCGCCCCGTACGACGCCTATCCGACGGCGGACGGCGACCGGGTGCTGCTGTCGGTGCAGAACGACCGGGAGTGGCGCAGGCTCGCCGAACAGGTGCTCCGGCGGCCGGAATTGGCGGAGGACCCGGCGTACGCGACGAACGCGGCGCGCACCCGCGGCCGGGAGAAGACCGATGCCGTGGTGGCGGAGGTGCTGGCCGTGCTAGACGCCGACGAGGCGGTCGGGCGGCTGGAGGCGGCGGGCATCGCCTGCGCCCGGCTGAACTCGGTGGAACAGCTCGCGGAGCACCCGCAGCTGGCGGCACGGGACCGCTGGCGGGAGGTGGGTTCACCCGTCGGCCCGCTGCGGGCACTGCTGCCGCCGATCGGGCTGCCGGGAGGTACGGCACCGCACATGGGTGCGGTGCCTGCACTCGGCGAACACACCGAGGCCCTGCTGCGCGCCCTGGGGATGTCGGGCGCGCAGATCACGACACTGCGCCGGGATGGTGTGATTGCGTAGGGCCGGGGCGAAACCTCTCGGGGTCGGGGACAGTTCTTACGAGCGGCGGCTGCCGAAGAGCGAGCGGCGCAGGCGGCGCAGCGGCGCGAAGAGCGAGACGCGTGCGCTCCGGCTGCGCAGCCGGTGCGTGTGGTCGCGGGCGGTGAGCTCGCGCATCAGCAGGGTCGCCTCGGCGACTTCCCGGTGGGGGACGGCAGGTCCGCCCAGCACGGCGAGGTGGCGGTCGAGGCGCGAGCTGGTCGCGCTGCTGCCGCAGGTGATGGCAGGCACGCGGGGCGGCCTGCTGCGCATAGCTATCTGTTCCATCTTTCTCTCCCCACCCGTACGAAGGCACCCGGCCCGGGCAGGGTAACCCTATCGCCCCCTCGATGCGCGCGGGTATCCCGGTGGTGTGAATTACCCCTATGCGTCGGGGAGTTGACGATTACTCAGCGGAGTCGACGGTTACTCTCCGCAAGGTGAGGGTATTTCAGGAACCTCCGGAGGTGATTCCCGCCTGCACAACGGGGGGCAGGCGGCCGGCACTGCGGTAACGTGGAGTGACCACCCGATGACGCATCGCCGCGGCTCCGACGCAGGGGGTGCGCGGATGCATTGGACGCACAGGGGGCGCGCGTGACCGACAACCGGGGTGGCGCGGACACGGACGGCGGGCCGGGCGCGGGAGCCGGCCGGGTCGTCGCGGGCCGGTACCGGCTGCTCGGCCTGCTCGGCCGGGGCGGCATGGGCCTCGTGTGGCGGGCCCGGGACGGGGTCCTGGCGCGCGAGGTGGCCGTCAAGGAGGTACGGGCCCCCGCGGGGCTGGACGGGGCCGAGGTCGGGCGGATGTACCGGCGGCTCGAACGGGAGGCCTGGGCGGCGGCCCGGGTCTCGCACCGCGGGGTCGTCACCATCTACGACGTGGTCACCGAGGAGGGCCGCCCCTGGATCGTGATGGAGCTGGTCCGGGGACTCTCGCTGGCCGAGGTGCTGGAGGCGGAGGGGCCGCTGACCCCGCAGCGCGCCGCGCACCTCGGGGAGCAGGTGCTGGCCGCGCTGCGGGCCGCGCACGAGGCGGGGGTGCTGCACCGGGACGTCAAACCCGCCAACGTGCTGCTGGCCAACGACGGCCGGGTGGTGCTGAGCGACTTCGGGATCGCCCGCCTGGAGGGCTCGGCGACGATCACGAGGACGGACGAGGTGGTCGGCTCCCCCGAATTCCTCGCCCCCGAGCGGGCGCTGGGGCGCGAGCCGGGCCCGGCCTCGGACTTGTGGTCGCTGGGGGTGATGCTGTACGCGGCCGTCGAGGGGGTCTCGCCGTTCCGCCAGGACACCCCGCTGACCACGCTGCGGGCCGTGGTGGACGGGGAGTTGCCGCCGCCGCGCCGGGCCGGGCCGCTGGCGCCCGTACTGGAGGGGCTGCTGCGCAAGGACCCGGAGAAGCGGCTGCCGGCGGTGGAGGCCGCCCGGATGCTGCGGATCATCGGGGCGGGCGGTTCGGTACGGGCCGCGGGCGGGCCGCGGTCCGGACCGGACTCCCCCGCGGCGACGGCACGCGGCGGCGCGGGTGCCGGCGCATGGGCGGGGGCAGGTGCGGCGGCAGGGGCAGGTGCGGCGGCAGGGTCAGGGACGGGGGCAGGGGTGACGCCGCCGCTGCCGATGCCCGCGCCGGCCCCTCCACCGCCGGACCCCGACCCCGGGTACGGCCCCGGGTACGGCTCCGGGCTCCCCGGGCGGTGCTGGCCGCCGGAATCGCGGTGCTGCTGCTGGCGGTGGTGGTCCTGGGCTGGCTGCTGCTGCGGGACCGGTCTGCCGGGGACGGCTCCGGGGGATCGGGCGGCGGGTCGGCCGCCGCGAGCGGTACGGCCTCGTCGGCGTCGGCGAGCCCCTCCGGTACGGCGGGCGCCGCGGCCCCGGGCTCCGCCTCGGCCCCGGCCTCGGCACCGGTCTCGGCACCGGTCTCGGCGTCCGCATCCGCATCCGCCTCCGCTTCGGCGTCGCCGCCGGGCGCGCCCCCGCCGCGGGTCGCGGTCTCCGTCCACGCCGTGCGCGGGGAGTACCGCGGGACCTGCCCGCCCGCCGCGTCGCGGGCGCCCTCCTTCACGGCCACCGTGGAGGTGGAGCCCCGGCCGGCCGTGCTGGAGTACCGGTGGGTGACGCGGAGCGGGAGCCCCGCCGGCCCCGGCTGGCAGTCCGTCACGTACACCACGGACGGGCCGGCGGGCCGGCAGCTGGAGCACGCGGCGCCCGGGTACCGCGCGGACGGGACCCTGACCGACGCCGTCCGCCTGGAGGTGCAGGGGCCCGTAGCCGCGGTCTCGGAGTGGGTGGAGTTCTCGGTGACCTGCGAGGAGGAGGCCCCGACGGGCGGGGCCCCCTCCCCCGGTGCGAGCGGATCGCCGGACCCGGTGGCGTCACCGGACCCGGCGGCCGCGCCCCGGGGCCTGCCCCGGGGTCAGGCCTTGCCGCGGAAGACGGGCAGGTAGCCGCCGGACTGCCCGGCGGCGGTCGGGTGGTACGACTCGCCGATGTTGAGCCAGTTGACGCTGTGCAGCCACGCGTCGCCGGAGCAGATTTCGTGGCCGGTGAAGGCGCTCACGACCGAGGCGAAGGTGAAGCCGTGGGCGGCGGCGCGCCGGGAGATCGCGGCGTTCAGGTGGTCCGCCGCGCCGTTGATGGCGGAGCGCTCGCCCTCGGTGAGGCCGGTGGTGCAGGTGCCGTTCAGCTTGTAGAAGCGGGGGTAGCCGAGGACGACGACGCGGGCGGAGGGCGCCCGGCCGCGGATGGCGTCGTAGACCTGGTCGAGCTGGCCGGGCAGGGTGGAGTCGACGTACGCCTTGGCCTGGTTGATGCGGTTGACGCAGGTGGACTCGGACTGGAGCACGCAGGTCGTCATGACGTCGGCGAAGCCTGCGTCGTTGCCGCCGATGGTGATGCTGACCAGGTCGGTGCCGGAGTTCAGCGGGCCGAGCTGGCCGGAGAGGACGTCGCCCGTGCGGGCGCCGGAGCAGGCGGTGAAGGCGAAGGTCTGCGGGGAGTTGGCGGCGGCCCACAGGGCCGGGTAGGCGCGGTTGGTGCGCTTGCAGGCGCCGCTGGAGCTGTCGTAGTTGCCGGCGCCGACGCCGGAGGAGTACGAGTCGCCGAGGGCGACGTAGCCGAAGTCGGCCGCGGCGGAGGCCTGGCCGGCGCCGAACAGGGCGGCGCCCGCGGCGAGTAACAGGGAGGAGGTCCAGGCGGCAAGGCGTGGCAGGCGTCCCGAAGGCATGGTGCGGCTCCTCGTGGGGGTGTGGGGGGGTTACTCAGGAGTCGGGGTTACTCCTGAGTCCGTGGTACAAGGAGCCCCGGACGGCTGGAAGTGTCCATGCCAAGGATGTTTGGCGCAGACTTGCGCCCCGAATCTTCACGGCCACCGCGTTTGGAGGGGGAGGGCACGCACCCGTTCCGGCGAAACACGGGTGCACAGGGCCAGTTCGTGCCGGATCATGGGCGCCATGTCAGCCAACCCGCATGATGCGCTGCCGATCCGGCTCAACGTCGACGACAGCGATTCGCCCTCGGACGTCGTGGACGCGCTGTTCCTCGGCCGGTTCGCCTCCGGCGAGCAGCCGTACTCGCGCAGCGTCACCATCGAGCGGGTGAAGGCGGAGGCGACCCTGCTGCCTGCCGCGGCCGCCGTGCTGCGCTCGGCACGCGACTCCGACCGCAGCGCCGTCCTGGCGGAGGGCGAGGGCTGGACGGTGCTCGTGTCCCGCTGGAGCCGCGGCGCGGACGTGACGGTGACGGCGGTCAGCGACGAACTCGCCGCCGGTGTGCTCGGCGAGGCCACCGAGGGGGCGCAGGACGAGCCCGAACCGCAGCCGGAGAACGTCACGATGGGGTTCTGGTACGTATCCCCGCGCCGCGGCCCGTACCGCACGACCCGTCAGATCAGCGCGGGCACCTGGGCGGAGGTGCGGCCCAACTACACCGCGCCGGTGGCCTCGGCCATGGACCGCCTGATGAAGGTGACCCCGGACGACATCGCCGGGCGGCTCCTGCTGCTGCACGGGCCGCCGGGGACGGGGAAGACCTCGGCGCTGCGGACCCTGGCCCGGTCCTGGCGGGACTGGTGCCAGGTGGACTGCGTCCTGGACCCGGAGCGGCTGTTCAACGACGTCGGCTACCTGATGGACATCGCGATCGGCGAGGACGAGGGCACGGCGAAGGGCCGCTGGCGGCTGCTCCTGCTGGAGGACTGCGACGAGCTGATCCGCGGCGAGGCGCGGCACACCGCCGGCCAGGCCCTGTCGCGGCTGCTGAACCTGACGGACGGCCTGCTCGGCCAGGGCCGCAACGTGCTGGTCGGGGTGACCACGAACGAGGACCTGGAGCGGCTGCACCCGGCGGTGGTCCGCCCCGGCCGCTGCCTGGCCCGCATCGAGGTCGGCAAGCTGACGCACCGCGAGGCCGTGGAGTGGCTGGGCACCGAGGAGGGCGTCTCCCGCGAGGGCGCCACCCTGGCCGAGCTGTTCGCCCTGCGCCGGGGCACGGGCCCGGCGGCCGTACTGCCGCCGCAGGGCCACGGCGCGGACGCCGGCCTGTACCTCTGACGCTGCCACCGAGCCCGCCGCCGGGGCCGCCACCGCGGGCCGAGGAGGTCACCGGCGTGCGGCGCCGGCAGGTGCGGCGCGACGGCGAGCCGTCCGTCGAGCAGGACACGGCGGCCCGGGCCTCCTCCCAGGCCCCCTCGGCCTCCCCCTGGAGCACTGCCTGAGCGCCCGGCTCCGCCCCGCCTGCCATAAGCCGCCCTATGCGCCGTACCGCGCGCGCAGGGCGTCCAGGGCGGTCGCCGCCGCCTCGTCGAAGGTCAGGCCCAGCCGCTGCGCCCGCTCCGCGAAAGCCTGCGCCGCGGCCGCCGCCTCCCGCGCGGCGGAGTCGCCGGCGGCCGCGACGAACGTCCCGTGCCTGCCCCGCGTCTCGATCACCCCGTCCGCCTCCAGCACCCGGTACGCCTTCGCCACCGTGTTCGCCGCGAGCCCGAGTTCCTCGGCGAAGCCGCGTACCGTCGGCAGCTTGAAACCCGCCGGCAGCCGTCCCGCCCTCGCCGCCTCGGCGATCTGGGCGCGCAGCTGCTCGTACGGGGCGGCCGCGCCGGCCGATCCGTCGATCCGGATGTTCAGGTTCGTCGAGGTCACCTGGCTGATTCTCCCTCATCACGCAGAAAATTCGGAGGCATCCGCCCACGCCCCGCGCCTACCGTCGGCCCCATGACCGTATCGATCCGCGACCTCCGCCCGGGCGACCCCTCGGACGTGGAGGCCGTTGTGCGCGTGCGCCGCGCGACGCTTCCGTTCATGATCTCCACGGCCGGCGGCGTGGCCTTCGAACTGACCGGCGCCCACCCCGACGAGCACCGGCGCATCCTGGTCGCCGAGGACGGCGACGGCCTCGTCATCGGGACCGCCCAGGTCGGCATCGCCTACGACAGCTCCGAGCCGGGCCAGTCCTTCGCCAACGTCCACGTGGACCCCGGCCACCGGGGACGCGGCGCGGGCACCGCGCTGCTGCGCGCGGCCGAGGAGCACGTCGCGGCCCAGGGCGCGGTGGAGGTGTTCTCCTGGGTGCCCGACGAGCCCCCCTCGCGCGGCTACGCCGAGCGCCGCGGCTACCGTCCGAGCCGTTCCGCGCACTTCCTGCGTCTGGACCTGGCCGCCGCCGAACTGCCGCCGTACCCGGAGGAGCTCCCGCCCGGCGTGGAGCTGCGCCCCGGCTCCGCCTTCGCCGGCGACCCGCGCCCGCTGTTCGAGGCGGACGCGGCGGTGACCGCGGACGAGCCGGGCGACGTGCCGGTCGTCCTGGACGACTACGAGGACTGGGTACGCACCATCTGGCAGGACCCGGAACTCGACCACGAGCTGACCTCGGTCGTCCTCGTCGACGGGGCCGTGGCCGCCTTCACCGCGGCCCGGACCGACGGCGAGACCCGGTACGCCTCGGCGATGACCGGAACCCTCGCCGGCTTCCGCGGCCGCGGCCTGGCCAAACTCGCCAAGACGGACTCCCTGCGCCGGGCGCGCGCGGCCGGCTACCGGGAGGCCTTCACCGGCAACGACGCCGAGAACGGGCCGATGCTCGCCGTCAACCGGTGGTTCGGGTACGAGTTCGGCGCCGGCGAGGTCCGCTTCGTGCGGCGGCTCGACGGGGGTGACTCCGCGGCCGAGCGTGCGGCGGTGACGGTGGCCCTCTCCAAGGCCGGCCGGACCAAGATCCGCTACCCGGCGGACGTGGTCGCCGACACCGGCGACCGGATCACCGTACGGGCCCCGTGGGCGGCGGACGGCGTACGGGACTTCGGGTTCGTGCGCTTCGAGCCGGGCGACGTGTTCACCGAGCACTTCTGGCGGACCCGCTGGTACGCGGTGAAGGAGGTGCGGACCGGGGAGGGGGTCCTCAAGGGCTGGTACTGCGACATCACCCGCCCGGCGGTGGTGGAGGGCGGCGAGATCCGGGTGGCGGACCTCGACCTGGACCTGTGGGTGCCGGCGGACGGCTCGTCGGTGCTGCGGCTGGACGAGGACGAGTTCGCGGCGAGCGGTCTCGCGGAAACCGACCCGGAGGCGGCCGCGGAGGCGGTACGGGCCCTCGACGCCCTGGAGCGCCAGGCCCGCACCCCCTCGGGCCTGGCCGCCCTCCTCGCCTGACGGGGACGGCTTTCCTCAGGGGCCGCTTGGCTTGGCGGAGCCGGGAGGGCCGGCGCGCGGTGCCGGAGCCCACGGGGGCGGCAGCACCGCTCCGGCGATCGCGATCGCCGGAGCGGGCGTGCCGGCCGTCGTCCGTCGGCCGTCAGTCGAAGACCGAGGCGCAGGTGGTCCGTTCGGCATGCGCGGGGTCGAGGGCGTTGAGTGCCTCGTGCCAGGCGATCCGGGAGGCGAGCCCGATGGCGACGTGCTCGGAGAGGTCCAGGGGGCACAGGTCCTGGAGGACGACGTTGCGCACGTTGTTCCCGGTGCCCTGGAGGAAGCCGCTGCGGTAGGGCGTGACCACCTCGTCGTACTTCGTCGTGATCACCGTGTACTGGACCCCGGGCACGGTGTCCCCGCCCGCGTTCAGCTTGGTGAGGAAGGCGGATCCGGCGATCTGGTCGGCGAGGCCCGGCGTCTTGGAGCTGATCAGCTCCTCGGCGCCGGGGAAGTACGGGAGGAGTGCGGTGAGGCCGGACAGGGTCGTGCCGTGGTTGTCGGGCGCCAGTCCGACCAGCGCGTTGACCTTGTCGGCCCCGCCGAGGAACTTGAGGTAGTAGTTGGGCATCATGCCGCCCTGGGAGTGGCCGACGAGGTCGACCTCGTCGGCACGGGTGGCGGCGAGCACCCGGTCGACGAAGGCGGAGAGCTGTCCGGCGGACTGGTCGACGGGGCCCAGCCCGTGGAAGAAGGGGACGCCGGGCAGCTGCCCGTAGTCGAGCGAGTAGACGCAGTACCCGCGGTGGACGAGGTACGGGGCGAAGCCGAGCCAGTTGTCGACGGAGTTGCCGAGGGTGCCGTGCACGAGGACCACCGGGCGGGGGTGGGCGGCGGACGGCTTGCAGGACCAGTTGTTCCAGCCGCTGCTCGGTGCGGAGGCGGCCTGTGCGGCGCCGGTGGGGGCGGTGAGGGTGGCGGCGGTGAGGAGGAGGACGGCCAGCGGGCGGAGCCGGCGTCGCAGCCAGGGCAGCATCGAGTGATCTCCTTGCGGTTCAAGGGGAATGGACGTGGGGGCTCATCCCGTGATCCGGATCACAAGGCGTGCTGCTGACGCCAAATTACGGTCGAGTAGCAAAACTGGGAAGTTACGCGTCAGTAAAAAATCTGCGCCGCGCCCCGGCCGCGGTTACGCCGCCCCGCGGAAGGTGGCGGCCGGGCGGACCGTTCCGGGGCCGAAACGCGCGTTCGCGCGGTCGACGGCCGCTTCCACCGTCAGCCGCGCCTCGCGGACCGGGTCCAGCGACAACTGCCGGGACACCCGCTCGGCATCCGTCAGGTCCTCGGCGCGCAGCACCATGCCGGTCAGCCGGGCCCGTTGCAGCCCGGCCGCGTCCAGCAGGCGGTACGCCGCCGCCCGCAGGTCCTCGTCGTGCGCGGACGCCTCCGGGAGCCGCCGGGCCTTCTCCCAGTGGCCGCCGCCGGCGAACCGGAGGGTCAGCGACAGGGCCCGGGCCGCCTGGCGGCGGCCGCGCAGCACCGCCCCCAGCCGGACCACCAGGCCGAGGAGCACGGCCCGGGCATGCGGGCCGTCGAGCTCGTGCCGGGTGAACCCGCTCCGGACGGCGGCCGATGCGGGCAGGTCCTTCGGGGTGACCGGGCGCGGGTCGATCCCGCGGGCCCGCTCCGCGGCCAGCCGGCCGGCCCGCCGGCCCAGGATCCGTTCGACGGTGCCCGGGGAGACGGACGCCACCGCGCCGACGGTATGCAGTCCGTACCCGCGCAGCGCCTCCGCCTGCCGGGGGCCGATGCCGTGCAGCTCCTCCACCGGCAGCGGTCCCAGGAAGCCGTCCACGTCGTCCTCCGGCACGGCCAGGACGCCGCCGGGCGGGGGCACCCGCGCGGAGGCCGTCGCCGCCACCGCCCAGGTCGCGGCGACCCCGATCCGCACGTCCGTGCCCAGCCGGGCCACGGCGCGCAGCCGTACCAGCTCGGCGATCCGGCGGGCGTCCGCGCCGAAGTACCGCCGGGCGCCGCGTACGTGGACCAGTGCCGCCCGGGGCGGCAGGGCCTGGACCGTCGGGGAGAACTCCCGCAGCAGCTCCAGGACTTCGCGGTACCCCTCCTCGGACACCGCCGGGGCGCACCGTACGTGCAGGACGCCGTTCTCCGGGGCCGTCATCCCGCGCTCCCCGGGCTGGAGTGCCACAGCTTGCGGCCGGTCGCAGCACGGTCGCCGGCGGGCTGGAGGTCGGCCCACGGGTTCATCTCGTACCCGGTGGGCAGGTGGATGCGGCGCCCGGAGTCGGCGGACGCCGAACCGGACCCGGACCCGGCCCCCTTCCCGGACCCGGATCCCCGCCCCGCCCCCGCCCCCGCCCCGGACCCGGGCTCGGACCCGGGCTCGGGCTCGGACCCGGCCGTGCCCGGCGGCGGCTCCGCCAGCCGCGCCGCGACCGCGGACGGGCCGCCGGAGCGGCGCAGTTCCACCAGCTCGGCCAGGTTCCAGGCCGCCGCGCCGACCACGCTCAGGCTCTGCGGCCCGCGCCGCTGCACGACGCCCCTGACCAGCAGCAGGAACGAGTGGAAGACGGTGTGCGCGCAGGCCTCGTGGCTGTCGTCGAAGAAGGCCAGGTCGACCAGGCCCGTCCCGTCGTCCAGGGTCGTGAAGATGACCCGCCTCCCGGACCGGATCGGCGGGGTCTGGGTGGCCGCCTTGGCCCCCGCGACCAGCACGGTCCGGCCGTGCTCGACCTCGCGCAGCCGACGGGCCGGGACCACGCCCAGCTCCGCCAGGAAGGCGTGGTGGTCGCCCATCAGGTGCCGCGAGGCGTCCATGCCGAGGACGCCGAGCTCCGCGCTGAGCCGCTCCTCGTCGGTCAGGTCGGGCAGGCCGGCAGGGGCCGTCGACCGCCCGCCCTCCAGCGGGAGCTGGGCGCTGCCGCGGGCTCCGGCCGGGCGCTGCGCGCCGTGCAGCTCGGCCAGGTGCAGCAGCAGGTCGCGCCGGTTGGCGCCGAAGGCGTCCAACGCGCCGACCTGGGCGAGCCGTTGGGCGACCGGGTGGCCGGGGTGGGCGCGGTCCCAGAAGTCGCGCAGCGATCCGTACGGCTGCCCGTCCTCGATCCGCAGTGCCTCGGCCTCGCTGATGCCGTGGACGTCGGACAGGGCCAGCCGGAGCCCCCACACCGGAGGATCCTCGGACGCCAGTTCGATACGGTGGGCCGCTGCCGACCGGTTCACGTCCAGCGGCAGCACCGGCACGCCCCGCCGCCGCGCGTCCGCGAGCAGCAGCCGCTTCGGGTACATGCCGGGGTCGTGGGTGAGCAGCCCGGCGTAGAACGCCGCCGGGTGGTGCGCCTTCAGCCAGGCCGACTGGTACGTGGGCACGGCGAAGGCCACCGCGTGCGCCTTGCAGAAGCCGTAGCTGCCGAACGCCTCCACGATCTCCCAGGTCCGGCCGATCACCTCCGCCGAGTAGCCCCGTTCGGCCGCCCGCGCCGCGAACCACGCCTTGATCCGCTGCTGCGACTCGGGGTCGGAGAGCCCGCGCCGGACCCGGTCCGCCTCGTCCCGCCCGCAGCCGGTCAGGACGTGCACGATCTCGATGATCTGCTCGTGGAAGACCACCACCCCGTACGTCTCCTCCAGCGCCGGCGCCAGGTCCGGGTGCGGGAAGCGGACGGGGGCCCGCCCGTGCCGGGCCTCGATGAACGGCCGCACCATGTCGGCGGCCACCGGCCCGGGACGGAACAGCGAGATGTCGACGACCAGGTCGTGGAAGGTGGACGGCTGGAGCCGCCCCACCAGGTCGCGCTGGCCCGGCGACTCGATCTGGAAGCAGCCCAGTGTCTCCGCCGAGCGGATGAGTTCGTACGTGGCCCGGTCGCCCGGCGGCACCTGCGCGGGGTCGTCCAGGTCGAGCTCCTCGCCGGTGGTGCGCCGGAGCTCCGCGACCGCGTGCGCCATCGCGGACTGCATCCGCACGCCCAGCACGTCGAGTTTGAGCAGGCCGAGCTCCTCCACGTCGTCCTTGTCGAACTGGGACATGGGGAAGCCCTCACCGCTGGTGGGCACCACGGGGGTGCGGGCGAGCAGGGAGGCGTCGGAGAGCAGCACCCCGCACGGGTGCATGGCGATCCCGCGCGGCAGCGCGTCCAGCGCCTCGACGAGCTCCCACAGCCGTCCGTGCTCCTCCTCGCGTACGCCGCGCAGCTCGGGCAGTTCGGCGAGGGCCGCGCGGGCGTCGCGGGCCCGGATGTGCGGGAAGGCCTTGGCGAGCCGGTCGACGGCGGCGGGGTCCATGGACAGGGCGGCGCCGACGTCGCGGACGGCATGGCGGACGCGGTAGGTCTCGGGCATGGAGACGGTGGCGACGCGCTCGGTGCCGAACCGGTCGATGATCCGGCGGTAGACCTCCAGCCGGCGGGCGGACTCCACGTCGATGTCGATGTCGGGCAGGACGTGGCGGCGCTTGGACAGGAAGCGCTCCATCAGCAGGCCCTGTGCGACGGGGTCGGCGTGGGCGATGCCGAGCAGGTGGTTGACGAGGGAGCCGGCGCCGGAGCCGCGGGCGGCCACGCGGATGCCCATCTCCCGTACGTCGTCCACGACCCGGGCGACCGTCAGGAAGTACGAGGCGTAGCCGTGGTAGGCGATGATGTCGAGCTCGTGGTGCATCCGCTCCCAGTAGGCGGGGTCGTCCGCGTAGCCGCGCAGCACCATGCCGGCGGAGGCCCGGGAGGCGAGGACCCGCTGGGCGGTGCGGTGGGCGGCGCCGACGAGGTGGGCCTCGGGGAAGTGCACGGAGCCGATGCCGAGGTCGTCCTCGGGGTCCACTGCGCAGGCCTCGGCGGTGCGCCGGGTCTCCGCGAGCAGCCGGCGGGCGCCGGACGGCCCGAGGCCGGCGGCCCGGGCGATCCGGTCGGCGGTCTCGGCCATGGCGTCCGGGCCCTTGAGCCAGCGCTCCCCGCTGTCGAGGGGGCCCCGGGGGTCGACGGGGACCAGGCGGCGGGCCGCGTCGAGGACGTCGGCGACCGGGCCCTGGCCGGGGTCGGCGTAGCGGACGGCGTTGGTCAGCACGGCCGGGACGCCCTGCTCGGCGGCGAAGCCGACGGTGCGGGCGGCCAGCCGCAGCGAGCCGGAGCCGGTCCCGGTGCGGCCGTGGTGGACGGCCTCCAGGCGCAGGGAGTCCCCGAAGACCTCCCGCCAGGGCGCGAGCAGCCGCGCGGCCCGGTCGGGCCGGCCGGCGGCCAGGGCCCGCCCCACCTCGGAGCCGGGGCCGAGCAGGGCGTACACGCCCGTTCCGTGCAGGGCGTCCCAGGGCAGCACGGGCTGCCCGCCCGCGACGCCGGAGGCTTCCGGGACTCCCGAGGCGTCGGCGGCGGGGACGGCGTGGGCGGCGGTGACCATGCGGCACAGCTCGGCCCAGCCGACGGCTCCGTCGCGGGCGAGGAAGACGGCCCGGGGTGCGGACTCGTCCACGAAGGCCCCGCCCCTGACGGGGGTCCGCCGCCGGTACGACGCCTCCGCACCGGGGCCGCCGGGGCCGCCGGGGCCTCTTGCCGGGGGTGCGGCCGACACGGCCAGGTCGGTTCCGAACAGCGGCCGGATCCCGGCCCCCGCGCATGCCTTCGCGAACCGCACCGCACCCCCGAGGGTGTCCCGGTCGGTCAGGGCGAGGGCGTCCATGCCCCGCTCGGCGGCACGCTCCGCCAGCCGTTCGGGGTGCGAGCCTCCGTAGCGCATGGAGAACCCCGAAACGGTGTGCAGATGCGTAAACCCGGGCACCCGCAGCCTCCTGCTTCGTTCGTCGAACACCTCCCCCGTCTCCACCATAAGGCAATTCGAATATCCGTGCGAAACGTTTGTTCGATCATCCACGGGGGCTGCTCGGCGCGCTGATCGCGGGCCCGGTCCCGGCCACCCTGCCCGGCGGCACGGCGTCGCCGGACGGCCCGACGCCGGTGCGGACGACCACCCCGTACCGGCAGCCGGCCGCCGAGCCGCTACGGGCGCCCGGTGGCCTTCGGTTCGAGGAGCCGGTCGGCGTGGCGCAGGGCGTGCAGCGCGACCGTCTTGCCGAGGACGACGCCCGCCTCGTCGGCCGAGCGGCTGTGGATCCCCGAGAAGACGCGCGCGTCGACGTTCTCGCGGGTCAGCTCCGCCCAGCCGGTGTAGGTCCGGCGCACGCCCGGCGCGGTCGGGCTCGTCAGCGAGAACGGCGCGGTGCGGGCTCCGGCGAGGGCGTCCAGGATCACCTCGGAGGCCCCCGCGTAGGTGGTGTGGCCGCTGGGGTAGTCGGGGTGGGCCGGGGTCTGGTGCAGCGGGGTCCAGGCCGGGTCGGGGGCGAGGGAGCCGGTCCGGATCGCGGTGACGGGGCGCCAGCGGGTGTAGGCGTACTTGCTGTCGGAGGTGGCGATCTGCGTGTCGACCAGGGCGGCGTGGTAGAGGGCGACCAGCTCCGCCCGGCCGGCGGCCGAGCGGTGCGAGCGGGTCACGGCCACCCGCAGCGGCTCGGTGTAGAGGGTCAGCGAGGAGCCGTACCAGAACTCGGCGGTCTCGGTCTGGCGCGGGGTGCGCACGGTGCTGTCGGCCTTCCCGTACGCGCGCACCTCGGCGAGGTCGGCCCGGTAGCGGCGGGAGTCGAGCGCGGGCGGGGGGCCGAGCCGGTACTGGGACGGGGAGTCCAGCAGGAAGGGCTTCGCGACGCGGTTGCCGTACTGGACGGCGGGTGCGTACCCGTCGGGCGTCGGCTGCCACACGCCGGGGGCGGCGGACGGCACGGTGAACGGGGCGTTCACGGACTCCGGGTCGAGTCCGTCGCCCGCGCGCTCGGCGAGGGCGGCCCGGGCCTGGCGGGCCCCGGCGGCGACGCCCCGCGCCTCGGCGGGGCCGTCGGGGATCCGGTCGAGGGTGGCGGCGAGGGCGGCGTCGAGCTGCGGCGCCCGGGCGGGGGCGAGGGAGACCAGGGCGTCGTGGACGGCGGAGGCGACCGCGGCGTCCTGGAAGGGGGCCCGGTCGCGGCCGACGGGGGCCTCCCGGGCGGCGCGGACGGCGGCGAGCCAGCTGATCGCCCAGGTGCGGCTGTTGGTGATCTGGGTCGTCGCCCCCGCGACGGCGACGGTCTGCGCGGTGGTGTCGTACCACTCGCGTACGACGGCCCCGCCGTCCGCGGCCGGGGCCGGGGCGGCCTGGGCGGCCGGGACGGCGGCCGTGGCGGCCAGCGCCAGAGCGGCTCCGAGGGACAGCAGGGCAGAGCGGGACGGCTTCACGGACACTCCTGGTCGAGGGCGGCACGGTGCACCGGCAATGCGCCCCGACGCTAACCAGCCGCCGCAGAGCGGCACAACGGCCCCAATGCGCCATGCCGTTTCCGAAACAGGCCCTCCACCGACCACGGCCACACCCGCGCCGTGCACGGGGCGGACCCGGCACCCGGCGCGGACGCCGACACGCGGCATGGGGGCGGGCACCGACCACCGCTCCCGGTTCCGCTGCACCCGTCCCCGAGCCGCCGCACCTGTGCTTCCATCGGAAATTCCCCGCCCCGCCTTCCTCAACGCCGAGCCCCCCGGCCGGGATTCGGGCGGGGGGCTCGTGATGGTGCCCGGTCCGGGCGGGTGCCGTCAGGTCTGCGGCAGGGGCTAGTAGACGCTGACCCCGTAGGCGTTCAGGGCCTCGACGACCGGCTGGAAGAAGGTCGTTCCGCCCGTGCTGCAGTTGCCGCTGCCGCCGGAGGTGAGGCCGACGGCGCGGGTGCCGGAGTAGAGGGGGCCGCCGCTGTCGCCGGGTTCGGCGCAGACGTTGGTGCGGATCATGCCGTGGACGATGTCGCCGCCGCCGTAGTTCACGGTGGCGTTGAGGCCGGTCACCGACCCGCTGCGGGTGCCGGTGGTGGAGCCGCGCCGGGTCACCGACATGCCGACGGTGGCATTGACGGCACTGGTGATGTCCTGACTGCCGACCGTTCCGGGGTGGGCGAGGGAGGCGTTGTCGTAGCGGACCAGACCGTAGTCGTTGTTCGGGAAGCTGGATCCCACGGTCGGGCCGATCGCCGTGGTGCGCGAGGAGTTCGTCCACCAGGTGCCCGCGCCGTCGGTGCAGTGGCCGGCGGTCAGCAGGTAATAGGTGCTGCCGCTGCGCACGTTGAAGCCGAGCGAGCAGCGCCAGCTCGACGCGTAGACCGCGTCGCCACCGGAGATCAGCTTGCGCAGCGTGCCCGGGATGCGCTCGAAGCGCAGGGCGGCGGCGTCGGCTCCGGCCTCCGTACGGATCCTGGCGAGGTCCGAAGCGGTGACGGTGGAGTCGGCGGCGACCACCAGGGTCCCGCTGGCGGGATCGGTGTACCAGGCCGTGCCGGCGACGTCGGCGCGTTCGACGGCGGCGCCGGCCGAGGCGAGCCGGACCGCGCTGAAGCCGCTGTCGGCGTTCGCGGCGGTGGGGGCGGCGAGCCCAGCGACGGCAGCCAGGCCGGCGGCCACCGCGAGCAGCCGGGTACGGGTGATTCTCTTGATCCTCACTTCTCGTCCTCCCGGGAGGGATCGGGGGCCCGGCGGATGTGGGGGAGCCGGAGCCCGTGAGGCGCAGCCGGGAATGCGGCGGGTACACCGGTTTTAGTCGTGCCCCTGACAACTTCCCGGACAGTCGCTGTCGGGAGTGTCGCGGCCGCAGCCCCGGGCGGCAAGGGTGTCTTTCGGCCTCCGTCCGCCCGCCGCCGGGCCGTCGCGGGAGCGTCCGCGGCATCGTTCATGCCGCTCAGCCCCTTCCACGCCGGCCCGGACGGGAACTGCGCTGTACGCCTTTCGGACCTGATTCCGCCTGTGTATACGGCGCCTGACGGGGGGTCGGCGGGCCCGCCGCGCCGTGCGGGCCGCCCCGACCTTCCGACCTTCCGGACTTCCGGACTTCCCGCCTTCCGGCCTTCCCCGGCGGCCTCCCGGCTCTCCCGGTTCAGCTACAGCCGCAGTCGCAGTTGCAGTCGCAGCAACCGCCGTCGCCGCCACCGCTCTCACCGCCGCCACTGCTGTCACCGCCGCCGCAGCCACGGCAGCAGCTGCAGTCGCAGCACTCGCAGATGTCGCACCACGCGTCCCGCTTCTTCCGGGACCACGGGCCCTCGTGGTCCGTACAGCACAACTGGCAGGTACAGAACAGCCCCACGGCCACCGCGCAGCCGGCGAGCAGCCCGCGCCGCGGCTTCTGCGGGGGCATCCCGGGACCGCCCGGACCCGTGGGCGGCGGCATTCCGGGGCCGCCGGGGCCGCCCGGACCCCCGCCGTGGGGACCGCCGCCGTAGGGGCCCCCGCCGTACGGGCCGCCGCCGGGCGGGTTCCCGCCGTAGGGGCCCCCGCCGTACTCGCCGCCCCCGTACTGGCCGCCCCCGTACGGATTCCCGCCTCCCGGGCCGTAGCCCTGCGGCGGCGCTCCGAAGCCGCCCTGACCGGCCGCGTTCACGGCGGTGTGGCGGCAGGAGCCGGTGCCGAAGGCCCGGTCCACGGAGGTCCGCAGCTCGTGCACCAGCAGCCGGTGGGCCAGGCCGCCGTCGACGAACTCGACCTCCTTCAGGGACAGCCGGATGCCGTGGAGGGCGTCGTCGCACAGCCGCCGGGCCTCGGCGAGCGGGGTCCCGGTGGCGGCCAGCGGGTTCCAGGCGCCCTTCTCGGCGTCCGCGGCCAGGTCCTCCACCGCGTCCAGCAGGTGCGCGAGCCGGCCGAAGTACCGGCCGGCCTCGGCGAGCGGGGCGGCGTTGCCCGGCCGTCCGGCCAGCTGCGCGGTGTGGGCGAAGGCGGCGGCCGTCGCTGTCTCCGTCGGCTCGGTCACCACGAGCACCGGGGTGCCCGGGCCGGCCAGCGCCTCGATGTCCGTCTGCCGGTCCACGGCGTCGACGAGCACGGCGGTGTCGAAGCCGAGCGAGGCCCCGGTGCGGGCGCCCGCGCGGTCCCAGCCGCGGGCCACCCGGCGCGCGGCGGCGGCGATCGGGGCGCGGGCCAACAGCCCGTCACGGTCGGCCACGTGGTCCCGCACCTTCGCCGAGGCGAGCACGAGCGAGACGGCGGCCGCGAGCCGCGCCCCCTCGCCGTTGGCCACGGCGGCCGTGCGCATGCCGCGCAGCGGGCAGGGGCCGGCGGTGCGGCGGGCGCCGGGGGCGGGGCCGGACTGAGCCTCCGTCAGAACGGATATGAGGAGCCCGTCGTAGTTGGTAACGATCCGGGCGAACTGTCCGTGATCTCCGCGAAGTGCCAGGCAGAGCCCGCAGAGATGGGCCATCCACTCCGTCTTGAAACGCTCCCCGAGCCGGTGCGCGCAGGGTCTGACAATGCCGAACAAACCAGGTCCCCCGAGTGTCAATCGCTTGCGAGACGGGCATCGTACCGACCCGGATCAGTCACCCGTACGCCCCTGCCGCCCACTCGGACGGCGGCAGTCGTCATATTTTCACTCAGTCAGCAGTGAGGCCGACCGGGATCCTGACGGTGCAACGGATGTTCTGCACCAGTACCGTCACGAAAACCCTGCGCGGCGGCTATCCACTTGGCGCGTTGTCAGCATCATGGACGACCATAGGGACAGCGGAGAGAAACAGACTGACCGCGGTGAGAGAGGAGGCGTCCATGGGTTCGGTACGCAAGGCGAGCGCTTGGCTGGGTCTCGTGGAGGACAGCGACGACGAGCGCTACTACGACGACGACTACGCGGAGGCCCCGCACGGTTCCGTCGCGGGACCGGGCGACCAGTGGGTCACCGACCCCCGGGTCAGGGTCGCGTCGGAGTCGGCCGTCGAGCGGGGCCGCCGGATCGCCACGGTCACGCCGGACGGCTTCCGCGACGCACGCGCCATCGGCGAGCTGTTCCGCGAGGGCGTCCCGGTGATCGTGAACCTTTCGCTGATGGACCCGGCCGACGCCAAGCGCGTGGTCGACTTCGCGGCCGGCCTGACCTTCGGCCTGCGCGGCTCGATCGAGCGGGTGGCGACCAGGGTCTTCCTGCTGACCCCGGCCGACACCCAGATCGTGAGCGGCGAGTCCGGCGGCCGGTCGCGCGACTTCTTCAACCAGAGCTGAGGCAGGGCCTCACCGGAAGGCGTCGAGCCCGGTGAGCGCCTTGCCCAGCACCAGCTGGTGCATCTCCACGGTGCCCTCGTAGGTGAGCACCGACTCCAGGTTGGTGGCGTGCCGCATGACGGGGTACTCGAGCGAGATCCCGTTGGCACCGAGGATCGTCCGCGCAGTGCGGCAGATGTCGATGGCCTCGCGGACGTTGTTGAGCTTGCCGAAGCTGATCTGCTCCGGCCGCAGGGTGCCGGCATCCATACGGCGGCCGAGGTGGTGGGCGAGCAGGATGCCCTTGTGGAGCTCCAGCGCCATGTCGGCGAGCTTGGCCTGGGTGAGCTGGAAGCCGCCGATCGGCCGGCCGAACTGCTCCCGCGTCCGCGCGTAGTCGAGCGCGGCCTCGAAACTGGCGCGCGCCGCGCCCATGGAACCCCAGACGATCCCGTACCGCGCGTGGCTGAGACAGCCCAGCGGCCCCTTGAGCCCCGTGACCCCCGGCAGCACCGCGTCGGCGGGCAGCCGTACGTCGTCCATGACCAGCTCGCTGGTCACCGACGCGCGCAGCGACCACTTGTGCTTGATCTCGGGCGCCGAGAAGCCGGCGGAGTCGGTGGGCACGGCGAAGCCGCGGATCCCCTCGTCGGTCTGCGCCCAGACCACCGCCACCGCCGCCACGGACCCGTTGGTGATCCACATCTTGCGGCCGTTCAGGATCCAGTCGGAGCCGTCGCGCTTGGCGTACGTGCGCATGGCCGCGGGGTCGGAGCCGATGTCGGGTTCGGTCAGCCCGAAGCAGCCGATCAGCTCGCCGGCTGCCATACCGGGGAGCCAGCGCTGCTTCTGCTCCTCCGAGCCGTACTTCCAGATCGCGTACATGGCGAGGGAGCCCTGGACGGAGACCAGCGAGCGGATCCCCGAGTCGGCGGCCTCCAGCTCCAGGCAGGCGAGCCCGTACTGCACGGCGGTGGCGCCCGCGCACCCGTAGCCCTTCAGGGACATGCCGAGGGCCCCGAGGGCGCCGAGTTCGCGGGCCAGCTCGCGGATCACCGGCAGCTCACCGGTCTCGTACCACTCGGCGACGTGCGGGAGGACGCGGTCGGCGGCCCAGCCGCGGACGGTGTCGCGGATGGCGAGGTCCTCGGTGCTGAGGAGCTCGTCGAGCCCGAGCGGATCGGTGGGTACGAAGGACACGGGGCCTCCCGGCGGGCCAGAGGGTAAACCTAGCGGTGCAAGTTTGTCCTTGCCGCCGCCCCCGGTCCACCCCCGGCCGGGCCGGCGAGCGCATCACGGCCGGGACGCGCCGGGCCGGGGATCCGCGGGCCCTCGCCCACCGGTGCTGCCGCGGACCGGGCGGGACGCCCCGCGCGCTCGGCGCCGCCGGGGTTCGCTGCCGCGGTGCCGGCGGCTTCTGTGGTGCCGGCAGTGTCTGTGGTGCCGGCGTCCTCGTGCGCGTCGGTGCACTCCATGACCCGCGGCAGCTTCAGCGCCATCACGGCCCCCGCGAGCAGCAGGGCGGCGCTGACCACCAGCGTGATGTGCAGGCCTTGCACGAACGAGTGGCGGGCCGCGTCGAACAGCGACTCACCCGCGGCGCCGCCCAGCTTTCCGGCGATCTGGTAGGCCTCGCCGAGCGAGTTCGCGGCGCCCTTGGCGTCCTCGGGCGACACGCCGGGCACGTCCAGCAGCCCCGGCGCGTAGGCGGCGTTCATGACGCTGCCGAGCAGGGCGATGCCCATGCCCGCGCCCAGCTGGTACGAGGTCTCGCCTATGGAGGCCGCCCCGCCGGCGGTCTCCGCGGGCGCCTCGCTCAGCATCGACTCGTATGCGGCGAAGAGGGTGGTCTGGAGCCCGAAGCCGAGCAGGACGAAGCCCACGGTGAGCAGGACGGGCCGGTCGTGCTCCCCCATGAGCGTCAGCAGCAGCACGGCGAAGGCGGTCAGCAGGAAGCCCAGCGACACCATCGTGCGCGGCCCGACCCGGGCCAGCGTGTACGAGCCGGTGGCCCCGGCGGCCATGGCCGCGAAGGTCAGCGGCAGCAGCCGCAGGCCGGTCTCGAGGGGGCTGAGCTCGAGCACGAGCTGGAGGTACTGGACCGCGAGGAGCTCCAGGCCGACCAGGGCCAGCATGGCGAGGACGATGCAGCCGACGGAGGTGGAGAAGGCGGCCCGCGCGAACATCCGCATGTCGATGAGCGGGTGCGCGCGGCGCTTCTGCCGGCGGGTGAACAGCACGAGCAGGACCACGCCGAGCAGCAACGGCAGCAGCGACTCGGCGTCGAGGAGCCGGCGCTCGGCGCCGAACCGCTTGACCCCGAGGACCACGCCGAGCACACCGCCCGCGGCCATCAGCGCGCCGAGCACGTCCCACGGCCCGTCGGCGGCGCCCTTGGACTCGGGCAGCAGCCAGCGCCCGAGCGGCAGGATCAGGGCCATCAGCGGAATGTTGATCAGGAAGACCGAGCCCCACCAGAAGTGCTCGATGAGGAAGCCGCCGAGGACCGGGCCGCTGGCCGCGCCGATCGCGGCGACGGCGGTCCAGATGCCGATGGCCAGGGCCCGCTCGCGCCGGTCGGGGAAGACCTGGCGCAGGATCGACAGGGTGGCCGGCATGATCATCGCGCCGCCGACGCCGAGCAGGGCGCGGGCGGCGATGAGGACCTGGGCGTGGTCGGCGAAGGCCGCGAGGGCGGAGGCTGCACCGAAGAGGGTGTAGCCGAGCAGGAGTATCCGGCGGCGGCCGATCCGGTCGCCGAGGGTGCCGAAGAGGATCAGCAGCGCGGCGCACACCAGCGGGTACGCGTCGACGATCCACAGGAGCTCGACGGAGCCGGGGCGCAGGTCCTCGGTGACGGAGGGGACCGCGACGTGCAGGATCGTCGCGTCGAGCGCGACGAGGACCAGGCTGACGCACAGGACCGCGAGGACCACCCAGCGGTTGGCCCCTCCGGAGGCCGCGCGCAGCCGCGCCCCGAGGGACGCGCGGTCGGCGGGCTCGCCGGGGGTGTATCTGCTGTCGGCGGTCCTGCGGTCGGCCGCGTTGGTCCCCGACATGCATGTACCTCCCAGATGAATCGCTCGCACTCGGCGGACCAGCGTCTCGGCGGAGCCGCCGGGCTGTGCACGGGGGCGGCGTCCTACGGGGTCCGGCATCGACATGCGAGTGAAGGGTCAGCGTACGCGAGTTCCCCAGTCCGGCACGTGGCCAAGCTCTCATCGCGGCGGCGGCCGCGCTGTGGTGTACGCCACTCGCCCCACTTGGCCCCCCTCCCCGCCCTTCCGCCCCGTACACGTCTGGCCACGGTGCGTGGTTCCACCCCGTCGGGCGTCGTGGGCGCCACCGATAATCATGCCTGTGAAAGATCATGCTTTTCGCCGGGCCGCGCCCGCCCTGGCCGCCTTCGCGGCGGTCCGGCTGCTCGGGCTGGCCGTGCTGGCGGCGTGGGGGGCGGCGGCCGGCAGCAGCCCGCACACGCTGCTGTCGGCGCGCTGGGACTCCCTCTGGTACGCCCGGATCGCCGCCGAGGGGTACGGGTACGAGGTGGTCCTGCCGGGCGGGGCCGTCCACTCGAACCTGGCGTTCTTCCCGCTGCTGCCCTGGCTGGAGCGGCTGGTCGCGGCGCCGACGGGACTGGGGTACGGCTCGGCGGGACTGGTGGTCTCGGCGGTGGCGGGGCTCGCCGCGGCCTGGGGGATCTTCGCGGTCACCGACCTGGTGTGCGCCCGGCGGGACCTCGGCGTCGACGGCCGCCGGGCGGGGGTGTTCGCGGCCGGGGTCTGGGCTGCGCTGCCCGTCGGGATCGTGCAGTCCATGGCGTACAGCGAGTCGCTGTTCACGGCGCTGGCCGCCTGGGCCCTGTACGCGGCCCTGCGCGGCCGGTGGCCGGCGGCGGGGCTGCTCGCGGCCGGGGCGGGGCTGACCCGCCCGGTCGGCGCCGCGGTGGTCGCGGCGGTGTGGGTGGCGGCCGTCCTGGCCTGGCGGAGCGGCGAGCGCTCCTGGCGGATGGCGGCGGGGGCGGCCCTGGCCCCGGCGGGGGCGGCGGCGTACGTGCTGTGGGTGGGCTCGTACACCGGGCGCGGACTGCTCGGGTACCTCGACGTGCAGGGCGGCTGGGGCAACGGCTTCGACGGCGGGCTGGCCTTCGCCCGGTTCATCGGGGCGAAGCTGGCCTCGGGCGCGGCCCCGGCGGGGATCGGGCTGATCGCGGGCGTGGTGCTGGTGCTGTGGCTGTACGCGCTGTGCGTACGGCAGCGGCAGCCGGCCGCGCTGCTGGTGTACTCCGGAATCGTCGTCGCGCTGGCGCTGGGCGCGTCGGCGTACTTCGGGTCCAAGCCGCGGCTGCTGCTGCCGGCCTTCCCGCTCCTGCTGCCGGCGGCGGTGGCGCTGGCCCGCCGGCGGCCGGGCCGGGCGGCCGCGGTGCTGGGGGCGGTGGCGCTGGTGTCGGCGGTGTACGGGGCGTTCTGGCTGAACGGCTCGGGGCCGCCGTAGGACGGCCGGGCGGCCCGGCCACGGCTGCGCCCCCGACGTCCGCCGCCGGGGCGTCGGGCGGGAACGCGGCCCACCCACCCGGCAACGGAATGGATCGTTCCGAGCCATCTTTCGGCAAAGGAATTGAACGTCGCCGATAAAGCCCGGGCGTGGGCGCGAAACAATGGCCGGGCCAATGGATCGGGCACTCCAACTAATGCCTTAATCCCAGGAATTAAGTGCCGCGTGAGACCAACTCCACATCACATGGTCATCACAAACCCGGTGATTCGCCCGGGCCGACCAGCGGCGCGCGGTAACGTCGATTGACGTGCGTACCGACCAAATCCTGTCCCGGTTGGAGCGGGTGTTCGCCCGACTGGACCGGGAACCCGAGCGACCGGCTCATCTGCAAACGCCGCAGATGAGCCGGCACCGCGTCGTGCTCTTCGGAGCGACCCTCGCCTTCTATCTCGCGATCGTGGTGGCCGTACTGACCACGTCCTGGCTCGTCCGCCTGGACTGGCAGGTCATGTTCTTCCGGCCGTACGACCAGTGGCCGCAGCTGCACGCCTTCCTCGACTACCTCGTCGTGCTGGGGCAGCGCGGGCCCACCGCGGTCATGGTCGCCGCATGGCTCGGCTGGCGCTCCTGGCGGCAGCACACCCTGCGCCCGCTGATCACCCTCGGCGTGGCGCTGCTCCTGCTCAACATCACCGTGGGCTCGGTCAAGCTCGGCCTCGGCCGCCTCGGCCCGCACTACGCCACCACGATCGGCTCCGCCGAGCTGTTCGCCGGCGGCGACATATTTCCCTCCGGCCACACCGCGAACGCCGTTGTGACCTGGGGCATCCTGGCCTACCTGGCCTCGACCGTCGTCACCCGGCGGGTGCTGTCCGTGGTCTCCGCGGTCGTCTCGCTGAGCGTCGGCGCCACCACCGTCTACCTCGGCACCCACTGGGTCAGCGACGTCCTGCTCGGCTGGTCCGCGGGTCTGCTGATCATGCTGGCGCTGCCCTGGTGCGAGCCGCTGATCGCGGGCGTCGAGGCCTGGGTGTTCGAGCGCCGGGAGCGGATGCGGCGCCGCGTGGAGGCCGGAACGGTGCCCGCGCCGGTCGCCGCCGCGCTCGTCCCGCTGCTCTCCGCGGGCGGCAAGTGGCAGCTCCGGCCCACCCCCGGCGGCCCTGCTGCGGCGGGAACCCCGGCCGCAGCCCGAACCGCCGGCACGGCAGCCGGCGCCCCGGTGCCGGGTCAGGCAGCCGCGCAGGCCGGAGCGCAGGCCGCGGCCCCCGCGGCCGGCACCGGGCACGCCGCGGTGCCCCGGACCGCGCACCACGCCGGCCGCCCGCACCTGGTCCGCACCGAGCGGGTGCCGGCCGCGCCGGGCGGCAACCGGCGCCCGGTGCACGCCGATCGGACCCCCGCCGCACGCGCCGCCGCCCGGCCGGCCACCAACGGCTGAGCCGGGCCCCGGGCACGCCGGGACACCCCGCGGGGCGGTACGCACACCACCCCGTCCCCTCCCCCACCGCACGCACCGGGGGAGGGGGGGGGGGGGGGGGGGGGGGGGCGGGGTTGTCTTCCTCTTCTTCTTCCTTCTGGCCCCTTGCATGGTGGGT
>NZ_JBWKDK010000004.1:0-43061 GCF_056436005.1 Streptomyces sp. NPDC043854 | reverse complement strand
GGGCAGTCCGCGGAAGAGAAGGGACCCCCCCGGGGCACACCCCACCCCCCCCCCCCCCCCCCCACCCCCACAGCACAGCGAAAAGGGCCCCCCCCCCCCCCCCCCCCCCCGCCTTCGCCGTCCGATTCTCCCGAACGTCAGCCGCGCGCCCGGAGGTTCGTCCGTACCGGGTCACGCTTCTGTCACGGAATGTCGACAGTTCTCCGGGCCCGCCGAGTTCTGCGGAACCGGCACACGAGCCGCGTACAACCGGCCGCGCCGCATTCTTTTTCCGGGCCCGGTCCACAGCACCGTTGCACGGCCCGGGAACCACGGCGGAACCAGCCCCGGACAGCCGCCCGATCGCATTCGCATTCCGTTCGAGAACGCCCGAATTCCGCGGGCCGATTGCCCGGGAGCGGCCGGCCGGCGGCCACCGTGGCTCCCCCGTTTCCTTACTCCTTCTCCACGGCCGCGGTCCCGCCCGCCCGGTCCAGCGCCCGCCCCAGGAGGTCCCGGGCCGCCCGGATCCGGTCGGTCAGCTCCGGCGGCTCGACCACCTCGAACTCGCAGCCGAGCAGCATGACGTGGATGACGAGCACGTCGAGGTCGGCAGCCCCGGTGCGCAGCAGGCAGCTCTTGTCGTCGACCGGTTCCAGGGCCCCGTCGCTCGGTCCGATCACCTGCGCCGCGTCCTCGGCCGGCATCCCCAGCCACAGCACCGCACGCGCGGCGTAGGCTGCCTGGGCCACGCCCCGGGAGACGTACGCGGCGAGGTCCTCCGCGGGGGCCGGGCGCGGGACGAACCGCGGACCGTGGGGCGGTCTGAGCTCGATCCGGTCGGCGCGGAAGGTCCGCCAGTCCTCCCGCTCCACGTCCCAGGCGACCAGGTACCAGCGCCGCTCGGTGCACACCAGCCGGTGCGGCTCCACCACCCGCCGCGAGGCGCTGCCCCCGTGGTCCCGGTAGGCGAAGCGCAGCCGCTCGCCGTCCCGGCACGCGGCGGCCAGCTCGGCCAGCACGGACGGGTCGACGGCGCTCCGCTCCGGCGCGCGCAGCATCGGCACGGTGAACCCGTCGATCGCCGACACCCGCCGCCGCAGCCGCCCCGGCAGGACCTGCTCCAGCTTGGCCAGCGCCCGTACGGAGGCCTCGCCGATCCCCTCGACCCCGTTCCCGGCGGCCGTGCGCAGTCCCACCGCGACGGCCACCGCCTCGTCGTCGTCGAGCAGCAGCGGCGGCAGCTCGGCCCCGGCGCCCAGCTGGTAGCCGCCGCCCGTCCCGGGAGTGGCGTTCACGGGATAGCCGAGTTCCCGCAGCCGGTCCACGTCGCGCCGCACCGTCCGCGGGGTCACGCCGAGGCGCTCCGCGAGGTCGGCGCCGGTCCATTCGCGGTGGGCCTGCAACAGGGACAGCAGGCGCAGCAGTCGTGCGGAGGTCTCCAGCATGCCGAGCAGTGTGCCAGCGCCGACGGCCCCGGCCCGCGACGGGCTGCGGCCGACCGGTGGGCGGTCGGCGCCCGGGTCCGGGGAAGGGGTGAAGGACACCGGAGGCAGCAGACCCGGCGCGCCCTGCGGCTCCCGGCACCGCAGGAGCCGTTCGACACACGGACGAGTGAGGCCGGCAGGCCGGACCGGGCCGCGTCGGTGAACCCCGGGACGCCGGTGAGTGGAGGGGCCGCGCCGACTCCCGACGGGAGTACGAGGACGAGAGCCGGCGCGGCAGCGGCCGCAGCCGCCGAAGCGGCCCGCCGGATCCGGGGGTCGGGCATCGGGTCACGCTACGCGGCCCGCGGCCCCGCACCCGCCGCGCCACGCGGCCCGGTTCGCAGTCCGTCCGAAAGCCCACCCGGTCGGCGGACCCGCGGCATGCCGGTGGAGCCCCCGCCCAAACGCGCAGCTCCGGCCAGCAACTGCGCACAAAGCGGCAGCGGTTGGCTCGAAAGCAACGCCGCGGTGCGACCGTTCACCCCTCCGGGTGTCGGGTTCGATTCCGTTCCCTCCGACGGCGTGACCCCGACCGCCGCTTCCCCGTTGATCCGGCAGGCCGGGAACCGCTCGGCCCGCCCCTGCTCGCCTAGTCCGAGGAGCCACCCCGTGCCCCGCATGCTCGACGTCAGTGATGAGGTACGTGCCGAGATCGGTGACGAAGAAGCCGAGAGGCTGCTCACCGGCGACGACGCACCGCGCAGTTACGACTGCACCTCCTGCCGCACCCCCGGGGACCCGGAGACCGACCGCACCAGCACCGTGCTGTTCGTCGGCGAGGAGACCGCCGTCCTCGCCTTCGCCCACGCCGGCTGCATCCCCTCGCAGGTCGTGAACGTCTCCGAGGAGCAGCTGCAGGGCGCCGTCCGCAGCATCACCGGTGACAGCCCCGCCCCGCAGGCGGCCGCCCCCGCCCCCGCCGGCTCCGTGCCGCAGAGCGTGCCCGGCGGTCAGGCGGTCCTCGGCATCACCAGCGGCCTGGTCCTGCTCGGCGGCGAACTGCACCCCGCGCTCGTCGTCGAGCCGACCGCGCCGATCGCCCGCCCGGGCAGCGACGGCCCCGGCGACGACTTCCTGCCGCTCCTGATCGAGCAGGGCTTCCACTTCGTGACCGACACCGGCGAGGTGCCCTCCCCGCTCGCCGGCTGGTCGGTGCTGCTCGCCGCGGGCCAGCTGCACGCCGTGCTCCAGCCGGACCCCAAGGGCGGCAAGCCGGTCGCCTGGTGGCAGGCGCACCAGGCCCTGTCGGTCACCGACGGCTGGCGGACCGCCGTCAACAAGACCCAGCGCGTCCTCGTCTACGCCGCCCCGGTCGGCTCCATCGGCCAGCAGCCCCGCGAGGACCTGCTGCGCGACGCACTCGACCGGGCTGCCGCCGCCGGCCGCCTGGTGGCCGCCTCGATGCCGCTGGCAGGCACCCCGGGCGCCTGACGCCGAGGTGCCCCGAAGCGGCGACCCGCCCCTCACGAGGGGGCGGGTCGGCGTGCGCCGGGGGTGTGCGGTCCGTCCCGCGCACCCTCGGCGATCTGCGTTTCCTGGCCTTCCGGCCGCATCCGCGAGGGCCCCGGGGTCGTTTGCTGATACGTGCATTCATACGACCCCTCCCGCGCCTCTGCCCATCCGAGCGCCGTCTCCCCGATGCGCCCCGTACGGGACCTGGACGGCGCACCGGCCGCCCCCTCGCACACCCCCATCTACGACACGCTGTACACCGAGTACCTGCGCGCCTTCCGGGCCCTGCCGGGCGACCGGACCGGCGAGGAGGACCTCGCCTTCACGTCGTTCTCGTACGCCGGCTCCTACACCGGCTCCGTCACCGCCACGTACGGCAGCGGCTGGAGCGGCTCCGGCTGGCAGTCCGACTCCTGGCAGCCCTCGTACCCGCCGGCGCCGCAGCCCTCGTACGCGTACGCCGCCACCGGCACCGCGACCGGCACGTACGGCAGCGGGCGGCAGCACCAGACCGGGATGCACCACATCCCGGCGGCCCTGCCGCCCGCTCCGCGCCGCGGCTACTGACCCGGGAGACCCCGGACCCGCCCGCCTGCCGCCGCTACTTCTTCTTGTGCTGGGCGCCGCGCTTCTCGCGCACCCGCACCGAGATGTGGATCGGGGTGCCCTCGAAGCCGAACTCCTCGCGCAGACGGCGCTCGATGAAACGCCGGTAGCCGTGCTCCAGGAAGCCGGAGGCGAAGAGCACGAACCGCGGGGGCTTGCTGCCCGCCTGGGTGCCGAACAGGATGCGGGGCTGCTTGCCGCCGCGGATCGGGTGCGGGTGCGCCGCGACGATCTCGCCGAGGAAGGCGTTCAGCCGGCCGGTCGGGACGCGCGTCTCCCAGCCCGCGAGGGCGGCCTCGATCGCCGGGACCAGCTTCTCCATGTGGCGGCCGGTCTTCGCCGAGACGTTGACCCGGGGCGCCCAGGAGACCTGCTGCATCTCGGTCTCGATCTCGCGCTCGAGGTAGTAGCGGCGCTCCTCGTCGAGCTGGTCCCACTTGTTGTACGCGATCACGACGGCACGGCCGGCTTCGACGGCCATGGTGATGATGCGCTGGTCCTGGACGCTGATGTTCTCGCTCGCGTCGATCAGGATGACCGCGACCTCCGCCTTCTCGACGGCGGCGGCGGTGCGCAGCGAGGCGTAGTAGTCGGCGCCCTGCTGGAGGTGGACGCGCTTGCGGATGCCGGCGGTGTCGACGAACTTCCAGGTGACGCCGCCGAGTTCGATGAGCTCGTCGACGGGGTCGCGGGTGGTGCCGGCGAGCTCGTTGACGACGACCCGCTCCTCCTTGGCGACCTTGTTCAGGAGGGAGGACTTGCCCACGTTCGGGCGGCCGATGAGCGCGATGCGGCGCGGGCCGCCGATCTGGCCGCCGCCGAAGGACTGCGCCGGCGCCTCCGGCAGCGCCTCCAGGACGGCGTCGAGCAGGTCGCCCGTGCCGCGGCCGTGCAGGGAGGAGACCGGGTAGGGCATGCCGAGGCCGAGGGACCACAGCATGGCCGCGTCGGCCTCGCCGCTCTGGCCGTCGACCTTGTTCGCGCACAGGACGACGGGCTTGCCGGCGCGGCGCAGCAGCTTGACGACGGCCTCGTCGCTGTCGGTGGCGCCGACCTTGGAGTCGACGACGAAGACGACCGCGTCGGCGGTCTCGATGGCGTACTCGGCCTGGGCGGCGACGGAGGCGTCGATGCCGAGGACGTCCTGCTCCCAGCCGCCGGTGTCGACGACCTTGAAGCGGCGGCCGGCCCATTCGGCCTCGTAGGTGACGCGGTCGCGGGTGACGCCCGGCTTGTCCTCGACGACTGCCTCGCGGCGGCCGATGATGCGGTTCACCAGGGTCGACTTGCCGACGTTGGGGCGGCCGACGACGGCGAGGACGGGGAGCGGGCCGTGGCCCGCCTCCTCGATCGCGTCCTCGACCTCCTCCAGGTCGAAGCCTTCCTCCGCGGCGAGCTCCATGAACTCCGCGTACTCGGCGTCGCCGAGCGCTCCGTGGTCGTGCTGGTCGTTCATGAAGTCCGTTCCTCGTCGTTCGTGGTGATCGGTGGCAGCCGGGCGGGATCCCCGCGGCCTCCGCGGGGCGGTGCCCGCGGAGGCTGCCACTACTGGGTCAAGTCTCGCTCAGCGCCCGGTGAGGCGCTTGGCGTCGGCCAGGTGTGCGGTGAGCCTGCTCTGGATGCGGACGGTGGCCTCGTCCAGGGCGGTACGGGTACGGCGGCCGGTGCCGTCGCCCGCGTCGAAGGGGGAGCCGAAGACGATGTCGACCCGGCTCTTGAACGGCGGCAGCCCCCGTATCAGGCGCCCCTGCCGGTCGGCGCTGCCCAGGACGGCGACGGGCACGACGGGCGCGCCGCTGCGGACCGCGAAGTAGGCCAGGCCGGCGCGCAGCGAGGCGAAGTCGCCGTCGCCCCGGGTGCCCTCGGGGAAGATCCCCAGGGCGCCGCCGTTCTCGAGGACCGCCAGCGCCTTCGAGATCGCGGTGCGGTCGGTGCCCGAGCGGTCGACCTTGACCTGTCCGATGCCGTCGAGGAAGGTCCCGAGCGGGCCGACGTACGCCTCCTTCTTGATCAGGAAGTGCAGCGGCCGGGGCGCCGTGCCCATGACCATGGGCCCGTCGATGTTGTGGGCGTGGTTGACGGCGAGGATGACCGGGCCCGAGGCGGGCACGCGCCAGGCTCCCAGTACGCGGGGCTTCCACAGCCCGTACATGAGCCCGACGCCGATCCGCCGGCCGACCGCCGCACCCTTGGGGGAGGGCGTGTCGCTCACTTGCGGCCCGCCCCCGCCCTCTTCTCCTCGACCAGGGTCACGACGCACTCGATGACCTGCTCCAGGGTCAGCTCGGTGGTGTCCACCTCGACGGCGTCGTCGGCCTTGGCCAGCGGCGAGGTCTTGCGGCCGGAGTCGGCCGCGTCCCGCTTGATCAGGGCTTCCCTGGTGGCCGCCAGGTCGGTGGCCTCCTTGCCGCGCAGCTCGCCGTTGCGGCGGGCGGCGCGGGCCTCGGCGGAGGCGGTGAGGAAGATCTTCAGGTCGGCGTCGGGCAGGACGGTGGTGCCGATGTCCCGGCCCTCGACGACGATCCCGCCCTCGGCCGCGGCGGCCGCGGCGATGCTGCGCTGCAGCTCGGTGATCAGGGTGCGGACCTCGGGGACGGCGCTGACGGCGCTGACCTTGGAGGTGACCTCCCGGGTGCGGATCGGGCCGGCGGCGTCCAGCCCGTCGACGGTGATCGTCGGCGCGGCCGGGTCCGTCCCGGAGACGATGGCCGGCTTGCCGGCGGCCACGGCGATGGCCTGCGGGTCGTCGGTGTCGACGCCGTTGTTGATCATCCACCAGGTGATGGCCCGGTACTGGGCACCGGTGTCCAGGTAGCGCAGCCCGAGCTTGGCGGCCACGGCTTTGGAGGTGCTGGACTTGCCCGTGCCGGAGGGACCGTCGATGGCGACGATCACGGCGGACGGAGCTGCGGTTTCCACGGTGCGGGCACCTTCCTGGTTGCGCGGGCGTGTCAGGGCGCGGCAAAGCACCCCTGACCAAGGTTACCGGCCCGCGCCACGACCACCGCCCGCCCGGTCCCGGACCAGGGCCGGAGGCGGGCGGGGCGGGCGCGAGGCCGGGCCGGGGCGGGCCCTGACCCGGAGGTGACCGGTGACCGGCCGGCGCGGGTGACTACTGCCGGCGCAGGGCCCAGCCGCGGTCGCGGAGCTCGGCGGTCAGGGCGGCCGCGGACTTCGGGTCGACCATCAGCTGCACCAGGCCCGCCTGCTGCCCCGTCGCGTGCTCTATCCGCACGTCCTCGATGTTGACCCCGACCCGGCCCGCGTCCGCGAAGATCCGGGCGAGCTCGCCGGGCTGGTCGCTGATCAGGACGGCCACCGTCTCGTACGCCACCGGCGCCGTGCCGTGCTTGCCCGGCACCCGGCCCCGGCCGGTGTTCCCGCGGCGCAGCACGTCCTCGATGCCGGACGCTCCCCCGCGCCGCTGCTCCACGTCGGCCGATTCCAGGGCCCGCAGCGCCTCGACCGTCGCGTCCAGGTCGGCGGCGATGCCGGCGAGGACGTCGGCGACCGGCCCCGGGTTCGCGGAGAGGATCTCCACCCACATCCGCGGGTCGGACGCGGCGATCCGGGTCACGTCCCGGATCCCCTGGCCGCAGAGCCGTACGGCGGTCTCGTCCGCCTCCTCCAGGCGGGCGGCGACCATGCTCGACACCAGCTGCGGGGTGTGCGAGACGAGCGCGACCGCCCGGTCGTGCGCATCGGCGTCCATGACGACGGGTACGGCCTTGCACAGGGCGACCAGCTCCAGCGCCAGGTTCAGCACCTCGTGGTCGGTGTCCCGGGTCGGGGTCAGCACCCACGGACGGCCCTCGAAGAGGTCCGCGGTCGCGGCGAGCGGCCCGGACTTCTCCTTGCCGGCCATGGGGTGGGTGCCGATGTAGGCGGTGGTGTCCACGCCGAGGGCCGACAGCTCTCGCCGCGGCCCGCCCTTGACGCTGGCCACGTCCACGTACGCCCGGGCCAGGCCCCGTCCGATGGCCTCGGCCAGGGTCGCGGCCACGTGGGCCGGCGGCACGGCGACGACCGCGAGGTCGACCGGGCCGTCGGGCGGCGTGTCGGTGCCGGCGCCGAGGGAGGCGGCCGTACGGGCCTGGGCCGGGTCGTGGTCGGCCAGGTGGACGGCGATCCCGCGGGCGGACAGGGCGAGCGCCACGGAGGTGCCGATCAGTCCGGTTCCGATGACGACGGCGGTTCTCACGGGGCGCTCCAGGGTTCGCGGTGTTGCGTTACGGCACGTCAGGACCAGCCTAGCCAGCGGCCGCGCCCCACCGGAAAGCGGAACGGAACGGCGCCGGGCGGCAAGGCGGCCTGGCCGCAGCGCCGCCTGGCCGCAGGGGCACGGGCCGCAAGGGCACCGGGCGCCCACGCCGGGCGGAGCCGCATCACCGACGACGCACGCGGGCTGCGGTACAACGATCGGCATGATCTTCCACATCGTCCCGCTCGCCGACTGGACCGCCGCACCCGAGCTCCCCTACGCCCCGCCCTCCCTCGACTCCGAGGGGTTCGTGCACTGCTCCGCGGACCGTCCGACGGCGCTCGGGATCGCGGACGCGCACTACCGGGACGTCCCGGGGCCGCTCCTGGCCGTCGAGCTGGACGAACGGGCCCTGACCTCGGAGGTGAGCCGGGAGGGTGAGTCGGGCGCCCGCTACCCCCACGTCCACGGCCCGCTGGACCGGGCGGCCGTGATCCGCGTCTGGGAGGTGGTCCGCCGGGCCGGCGCCCCGGCGGAGCTGGCCCCGTGGGAGCCGGGTTCCTGAACCGGCGGCGCGGCGGGCTGTACCCGGGCCCGCCGCACGCCAGGATGCTCCTCGCGAACCCCGCACCCGGCGGCCCCGGCGACCGGGCGACTCGGCGACCGGGCGGCCCGGCGACCGGGCGGCCCCGCCGCGGCCATGAACGAGGAGCAGCGCATGAGCAACCCCCAGCACACCGCCCGACGCACCGTTCTGGCGGCCGGAGCCGCCGCCGCTCTGTCCGGCGGCGCGCTCACCGGCTGCGGCGGCGACACCAAGGAGTCCGCCGAGACCCCGCCGAAGGGCGAATCCCCCGCGGCCCTCTCCCCCTCCCCCGCGGGCACGCCCGCGGCGTCGCCCACGACGGGCGGCGACGCGTCGAAGACGCTCGTGAAGGCGTCGGCGGTGCCGGTGGGCGGCGGCACCGTCATCACGGCCAAGAAGCTGGTGGTCACCCAGCCGTCGGCCGGGACCTTCCGCTGTTTCACGGCGGTGTGCACGCATCAGGGCTGCCTCGTGAACAAGGTGGCGAACGGCACGATCGACTGCCCCTGCCACGGCAGCAAGTACGACATGACGGACGGCGCCGTGGTGCACGGCCCGGCGACCCGCCCGCTGACCCGGCAGAACATCACGGTCTCCCCGTCGGGCGACATCTCCCTGGCCTGACCCGCTGGTCCGCCCTGCCCCGTAATCCCTTCGCGAGGCGGCCGTACGGGTGCGTACGCTCCCGGAATGACCGCCGCACCGACACCCCCCGCCGCAGCCCCGGACCACCACGCCCTGGTACGCGACCACACGATCTACGCGTGCGTGATGGGCTCCCGGGCGTTCGGCCTGGCGACGGAGGCGAGCGACACCGACCGGCGCGGCGTCTACCTCGCCCCGACGCCGCTGTTCTGGCGCTTCGAGAAGCCGCCGACCCATGTGGAGGGTCCGCGGGAGGAGGAGTTCAGCTGGGAGCTGGAGCGCTTCTGCGAACTCGCCCTGCGTGCCAACCCGAACATCCTGGAGGCCCTGCACTCCCCCCTGGTGGAGACCCTCACCCCGGTCGGGGAGGAGCTCCTCTCGCTCCGCGAGGCGTTCCTCTCCCGCCGGGCCCACGCCACCTTCACCCGGTACGCGGCCTCCCAGCAGGCGAAGCTCCGGGCGGACGTCCGCACCCACGGCGCCCCGCGCTGGAAGCACGCCATGCACGTGGTGCGGCTGCTGCTGTCCTGCCGCGACCTGCTCCGCTCGGGCCGCCTGACGATCGACGCCACCCCGCACCGCGACCGCCTCCTCGCCCTGAAACGCGGCGAACTGACCTGGCCCGAGGCGGAGTCGTGGATGACCCGCCTCACCGAAGCGTGCGACGCGGCCCTGAGCACCACCCCCCTGCGGGAATGCCCCGACCGCGCCCGAGTGGAGTCCTTCCTCACCCACACCCGCCGGGCCGGCGCCGCGGTCTGAACACACGGGCCGAGCCGGCAGTCGAGACCGGCGCAGGTGTGTTTCACGCTTTCACGCTTCCGCTGCGGTGTCCCAGAGGGCGGCGTGGGTGAGGAGGTCCCCGCGGTATTCGATGACCGACGTCCAGTCCTCGGGCCAGGCTTCGGCGCCGAGGTGGGCGCCGGCGAAGGCGCCGGCCAGGCAGGCGATCGAGTCCGAGTCGCCCGCGGTGCAGGCGGCGCGGCGCAGGGCGGTCAGGGGCTCGTCCGGGAAGAGGAGGAAGCACTGGAGGGCCGTCGCCAGGGCTTCCTCCGCGATCCAGCCTTCGCCCGTGGTGAGGCAGGGGTCCGTTTCCGGGGAGGGGGTGCGCAGGGCTGCTGTCAGGCGGTCCAGGGCGGACAGGCATTCGTCCCAGCCGCGGGCGATGAAGGACTGCGGGGTGGCGTCCGAGGCCGTGCGCATCCAGAGGTCGCCGAGCCAGCGCTCGTGGTAGCGGGTGCGGTTGTCCAGGGCGTACGACCGGAGCAGGCCGACCAGGCCCGTGACCTCCGTTCCCTGGGCCAGCAGCCGGACCGCGCGGGCCGTCAGGTCCGAGGCAGCCAGCGCCGTGGGGTGGCCGTGGGTCAGGGCCGACTGGAGCTGGGCGGCGCCGGCGCGCTCCTCCTCCGTCCAGCCGGGGACGAGGCCGATCGGGGCCACGCGCATGTTCGCCCCGCAGCCCTTGGAGCCGATCTGGCTGGCGTCCCGCCAGTCCCGGGCCGGGTCCTTCAGGAGGCTGCACGCCCGCAGGCAGGTGTTGCCGGGGGCGCGGTTGTTCTCCGGGGACTGGTACCAGTCGACGAATTCCTCCCGCACCGGGCGGGTGAGCCGGAGCGGGGTCAGCGGGCCGCGGTCCGTGGCCGTGCGGATGCCGCGGGCGAGGGCCAGGGTCATCTGGGTGTCGTCCGTGACGATCGCCGGGCGGGGCAGGCGCATCTGCCGCCACGGGCCGGTCTTCGCCAGGATCGACGGGACGTCGTTGAACTCCGTCGGGAAGCCCAGCGCGTCCCCGAGGGCCAGACCCAGGAGGGAGCCCGTCGCTGCTCGCTTCGTCGCCGTCTTCGTCATGTCGTCGGGGTTCCTTCCGTGGGCGTGGGCGTGGGGCGGAGCAGCGGGGGGTGCAGGGCGGTGGCCGGGCCGGCCCGGTAGAGGGCGGCCGGTTTGCCGCGGCCTCCGGTGAGCCGGGCGGCTCCCGGCACGGCCTCGACGAAGCCGGGGGTGGCCAGGACCTTGCGGCGGAAGTTGGGGCGGTCGAGGGCGGTGTCCCAGACCGTCTCGTAGACGGACTGGAGCTCGCCGAGGGTGAATTCGGGCGGGCAGAAGGCGGTGGCCAGGCAGGTGTACTCCAGCTTGGCGCCGACCCGGGAGCGGGCGTCGGCGAGGATCGCCGCGTGGTCGAAGGCCAGCGGCCCGGTCTCCCCGACCGGCACCCACCGGGCGCGGTCCGCGTCGCCGCCGCCTTCCGCGGCCGGCTCCGGCAGGCCCGGGACGAGGGCGGTGAAGGCCACCGACACGACCCGCATCCGGGGGTCGCGGTCCGGTTCGCTGTACGTGCGCAGCTGCTCCAGGTGGAGGGCGGCGACCAGCGCCTCCGGCAGGCCGGTCTCCTCGGCCAGTTCGCGGCGGGCCGCCGTCTCCGCGGACTCGCGGGGCAGGAGGAAGCCGCCGGGGAGCGCCCAGGCGCCCGCGTACGGGTCCTGCCCGCGCCGGATCAGCAGGACGTGGAGGGCGCCGTCGCGGACGGTGAAGACGGCCAGGTCGACCGTCACCGCGAAGGGGGCGAAGGCATGCGGGTCGTAGTCCGGCTCCGAGTCCGCCATCGTCGTCAGCGCCTTTCCTGGAGCGGGCCGGTGAAGTGCCGGCCCCCGGCGAGGAGTTCATCGACCGCCGTGATCGCCGTTCGCAGGTCGCCCGCGCCCGTCAGCGTGCGCCGCCGGCCGACCGGCCCGGCGACGCACAGCGCCCCGAGCACCTCGGTCCACCTCACGAGAGCACCACCCCCCTCACTCTCTTAATGGTCAGTCTGACTATAAACAGCCTCGGGGGTGCCGGGCAAGCAAAAAGCCCGCAGTGCCACAGGGCACTACGGGCTCCGTTGCGGACGGGCCGGGGGGCCGGTCCTGCGGACCGGCGTACAGGCCGATGTCCTACAGGCCGACCTCGCGCATCAGCATGCCGACCTCGGTGTTGCTCAGGCGGCGCAGCCAGCCCGACTTCTGGTCGCCCAGCTCGATCGGGCCGAAGGCGGTCCGGACGAGCTTCTCGACCGGGAAGCCGGCCTCCGCCAGCATCCGGCGGACGATGTGCTTGCGGCCCTCGTGGAGGGTCACCTCGACCATGTAGTTCTTGCCGACCTGGTCGATGACGCGGAAGTGGTCGGCGCGCGCCCAGCCGTCCTCCAGCTCGATGCCGTCCTTGAGCCGCTTGCCGATGTCGCGCGGCAGCGGGCCGGTGATGGCGGCGACGTACGTCTTCTTCACGCCGTACTTCGGGTGCGTGAGGCGGTGGGCCAGCTCACCGTGGTTGGTGAGGAGGATGACGCCCTCGGTCTCCGTGTCGAGCCGGCCCACGTGGAAGAGCCGGGTCTCGCGGTTGGTGACGTAGTCGCCCAGGCACTGCCGGCCGTCCGGGTCCTCCATGGTGGAGACGACGCCGACCGGCTTGTTCAGCACGAAGAACAGGTACGACTGGGTGGCGACGGTCAGGCCGTCCACCTTGATCTCGTCCTTCGGCAGGACGCGCTTGCCCTGCTCCGTGACGATCTCGCCGTTGACCTCGACACGGGCCTGCTCGATCAGCTCCTCGCAGGCGCGCCGCGAGCCCATGCCCGCCCGGGCGAGCACCTTCTGCAGCCGCTCGCCCTCCTGCTCGGCGCCCGGGAAGGTCTTCGGGGTCCGGATCACCGGCTTGTCGGCGTACCGGTCGCGTACCCGCTCCTCGATCCGGGCCTCGAACTCGCGCGACCGGGACGGGCCGCCGTAGCCGGCCTCACCGCGCCGGGCGCCGCCGCCCTGGCCGCCGTAGCCGCCCTGGCCGCCGTAGCCGCCCTGGCCGCGCTGGCCGCCCGAGCCCGCGGGCTTCTTCGGGCTGCCCTTGGCACCGCCGCGCGCGGCCGCGCCGCGGGCGCCGCGGGTGCGCTCGCCCTCGGGGCCGACGTCGTAGCGGCGCTCCTCCGGGCGCGGACGGCGCGGACGCTGCGGCGCGCCGCCCGCCTGGTCGTCGCGCGCGTTGCCGGCGCCGCGGTAGTTGCCGCGCCCGCGTCCGTCGCCGCTCCTGCGGTTGCCTCCGCCGCCCGTGTTCCGGTTGCCGCCGTTGCCGTTGCCGCTGCTTCGCATCAAAGTTCCGTCGTCTTGTCGTCTTCTTCGGTGTCCGGTGCGTCCGGATCGAACGACGGAACACCTTCCTGCGTCTCGGCTTCGATCGCGCCCGCCTCGGGGAGGAAGGGCGCGAGCTCCGGGAGCTCGTCCAGGCCGCGCAGGCCCATCCGCTCCAGAAAGTAGTTCGTCGTCCTGTACAGGATCGCACCTGTTTCGGGTTCCGTGCCCGCCTCGGCCACCAGACCCCGCTGGAGCAGCGTCCGCATGACCCCGTCGCAGTTCACTCCGCGCACCGCGGAGACCCGCGAGCGGCTGACCGGCTGCCGGTACGCGACCACGGCCAGGGTCTCCAGGGCGGCCTGCGTCAGGCGGGCCTGCTGCCCGTCCAGGACGAACCGCTCGACGGCGGCCGCGTACCGGGGGCGGGTGTAGAACCGCCAGCCGCCGGCGACGAGCCGCAGCTCGAAGCCGCGCTGCTGGACGGTGTACTCGTCGGCGAGCTCGCGCAGGGCGTCGGCCACCTCGCGCGGGGTGCGGTCGAGGACCTTCGCCAGGTGCGCCTCGGTCGCGGGCTCGTCCACGACCATGAGGACGGCCTCGAGGGCGGGCTTCAGCGGCATCCCGGCCACACCGGCGGCGGGGTCGAAGCCCTCGTCGCTGCCGCTGCCGTCTCTGCCGTCGTCCCTGCTGTCGTCTCTGCTGTCGTGGCTCATGCGCTCATTCCGCGTACTCATTCCGTGACGTCCACGGGCCGGTCGAACTCGTCCGTCACGACGGGCATGCCGTCGCCGTCCCCGCCGGTCCAGCGGACGGTGAGGGTCCGCAGGGCCTCCTCCTGGTCGAGGACCACCGCCTTCTCGCGGTACAGCTCCAGCAGGGCGAGGAAGCGGGCGACGACGGTGAGGGTGTCATCGGTGTCCTCGGTGAGGTCCTGGAAGGTGGCCGTGCCGCGCGCCTTGAGGAGCGCGACCACCACCGCCGCCTGCTCGCGCACGCTGACGAGCGGCGCGTGGATGTGGTCCACGTAGACCTGCGGCTTGGCCTTGGGCTGCATGGCCTGCACCGCGAGGCGGGCGAACCCCTCGGTGCCGATGCCGATGACGACCTCGGGCAGGAGCTCGGCGTGGTGGGGCTCCAGGCCGACGGTGCGGGGGTAGCGCTTGCCCTCGGCCTCGTTCCGCTCCTGCAGGATCGCGGCGATCTGCTTGTACGCGCGGTACTGGAGCAGTCGCGCGAAGAGCAGGTCTCGGGCCTCGAGGAGGGCGAGGTCGGCCTCGTCCTCGACCTCGGCGGCGGGCAGCAGCCGGGCGGCCTTGAGGTCGAGCAGGGTCGCGGCGACGACCAGGAACTCGGTGGTCTGGTCGAGGTCCCAGTCCGGGCCCATGGCGCGGATGTGCGCCATGAACTCGTCGGTGACCTTGGAGAGGGCGACCTCGGTGACGTCGAGCTTGTGCCGGGAGATCAGCTGGAGCAGCAGGTCGAAGGGGCCCTCGAAGTTGTCGAGCCGCAGGGTGAACCGCCCGTCGCCGACCTGCGCCGGCGCTCCGCCCCGCCCTCCCGGTGCACTCCCCGGCACCTCTTCGGCCGGCCTGGGGTCGGCACCCGCAGGCCCGCCCGCCCTGCCGGACGCCGCCGCCACGGGAGCTCCGCCAGGTGCCGCCGGCTTCGCCGCCCCGGTCCCCTCGGGAGCTCGGGCAGGCACGGCCGTCTCGACGGGCTCCGGAAGGACCGCCACGGACGCCTCCCGCGTCCCGCGGTCCCCACGCGTGCCCTCCGGTACCGCCGCAGGCGCCTCAGGGGCCACCTGAGCGGGCTCGGGGGCGCCGCCGGTGTCCGAGGGCGCCTCGGCGGGCGCAGGCCGCTCGGCGGCCGCCTGCGGCCGCACGGGCGCGACGGGTGCGACGGGCGCGACGGGCGCGCCCGGGCCGCGGCCCAGGGTCCGGCGGGACGGGCGGCCGGGTTCGGCGGGAGAGGGCATCGCGGTCCAGGGTGGTACGGAAGGTCGGGCCGATCGGCCACCCAAGGCTCCCACGAACCGCGGCTTCCGCGTCCGCCGGACCCGCCCCGCGCCCCCGGAGCCGGCCCGCGCGCAGGGCCGCTGGCGGCGCCGCCGCCGGGCAGAGTGGTCGCCGGGCCGGGACGGGACGTGGCGTGGCGTGCGGGCCGGAAGGGGTGGCGGTGCGCCGGGCCAACAGCGCCCCCGGGGGCGGCACGGGGCCGGGCGGCGGGCCGGGAGGGGTTCAGGGGTCGGGGCGGAGGCGGGCCGGCGGGGGTCAGCGGCCGCGGAGGCGGCGGACCAGGATGCTCGCGTCGCCGCGGGATTCCAGGTCCGCCAGGACGACCGCCACCGCCTCGCGGACGATGCGGCCGCGGTCCACCGCGAGGCCGTGTTCGCCGCGGAGCACCAGGCGGGCGTGTTCCAGGTCCATCAGCTCCTCGGCGGAGACGTAGACCGTGATCTTCTCGTCGTGCCGTTCACGCCCGCTGGGCCGGCGGCTCGCCGTCCGGCCCGGGGTCTTGCCGCGCCGGGCGGGCGGGGTGGCAGAACCTTCCTGCGGCCGCCGCGGGGCTCCCACCACGGGGTCCGTGCGCTCTGTGCCGGCCGCCGCCTCCCGGCCGCGGCCCTCCCCCGACGGGGCGGGGGCCTGCCCCGAGGCCGCCGAGTGTTCCGGCGGGGCCTCCGGCGCCTCCTCGCCGCCCCGCTTCGGCGAGGACGACTGCAGCGCCGTCCCCCCGGTCGTACGGAAGAGTTCGTCGGCTCCGGGCAGACTCACTCGGCGTGACACCGGGCGAGCACCTCCCTGGCCAACTGGCGGTAGGCGGCGGCGCCGACGGAGTTCGAGGCGTACGTGGTGATCGGCTCGCCGGCGACCGTGGTCTCCGGGAAGCGCACCGTACGGCCGATGACCGTGTGGTAGACGTGGTCGTCGAAGGCCTCGACGACGCGCGCCAGTACCTCGCGGCTGTGCACCGTGCGGGAGTCGTACATCGTGGCGAGGATGCCGTCGAGCTCCAGCTCGGGGTTGAGCCGCTCCTGCACCTTCTCGATGGTCTCGGTCAGCAGGGCCACACCGCGCAGCGCGAAGAACTCGCACTCCAGCGGGACGATGACCTTGTGAGCCGCCGTCAGGGCATTGACCGTCAGGAGGCCCAGCGAGGGCTGGCAGTCGATGACGATGTAGTCGTAGTCGTTCATCAGCGGCTTCAGCGCCCGCTGGAGCGTCGACTCGCGCGCGACCTCGCTGACCAGCTGCACCTCGGCAGCGGACAGGTCGATGTTGCTCGGCAGCAGGTCCATGTTGGGGACCGCCGTCTTGAGCAGCACCTCGTCGGCCGACATGCCCCGCTCCATGAGCAGGTTGTAGACCGTCAGGTCGAGTTCCATCGGGTTCACGCCGAGGCCCACGGACAGGGCGCCCTGCGGGTCGAAGTCGACGAGCAGCACGCGGCGCCCGTACTCGGCGAGCGCGGCACCCAGGTTGATGGTGGACGTGGTCTTGCCCACGCCGCCCTTCTGGTTGCACATCGCGATGATCTTCGCGGGACCGTGGTCGGTCAGCGGACCCGGGATCGGGAAATACGGCAGCGGCCGCCCGGTCGGGCCGATCCGCTCGCGGCGCTGGCGGGCAGCGTCGGGGGCGAGTGTGGCCGCGTACTCGGGGTCGGGCTCGTACTCCGCGTCGGGGTCGTAGAAGTGCCCCTCGGGCACCTGGTCGTAGTCGGCGAAACCAATGGGCAAATCGCCGCTGTGGTCGCCGGCCGTGGAGTTCACGTCTAGGCCGTCCATGCTCTTTTGGGGCGTCGTCATGTGCTGGTGGTTTGCGAAGGTGCGGACTGCGACGGAGCCGACAGCTTCGAGCCCGGTCGGGCCCTGGCCTCGCTCAGGCGTTCCTGCTCGACCACCCCCAGGAGTAAATGTCGACTTATTCACAAGTCGTCTTACCTCCTCGGACGTGACCAGGACACTTATCGATAGGTCAGCGTGGCACCATGCCGACGGTTGGCGACTCTATGGCGTGTCACCGCTCAGCGGCAACACAATCCACTGGACCGGCAACGATGTGTCGGCATCCGAACACCACTCTGTCAAGGGTGTCCGGCCCGCCTCCGTGAAGTTTCGCAGGTGTGCGAAAGGGTTAAAGGGTTACGTTCGAGGCGAGTTAAACGGCGGACTCAGGGCTTCCGCAAACACGTCCGGCCGGACCTTGCGGGCAAGGTCCGGCCGGATACGTGAGATTGACGTCAGTCGTTGACGGGGTGGTCGGGTCAGCCGAGAAGGGCGCTGAGCTCGACGGACTCCAGGCCGTGGGCCTCGGCGACCGGGCCGTAGACGACCTTGCCGTCATGGGTGTTGAGGCCCAGCGCCAGCGCGGGGTCACGGCGCAGCGCCTCGACCCAGCCGAGGTTCGCGAGCTGCACGATGTAGGGCAGCGTGGCGTTGGTCAGCGCGTAGGTGGAGGTGTTCGGGACCGCGCCCGGCATGTTGGCGACGCAGTAGAAGACCGAGTTGTGGACCTGGAAGGTCGGCTCGGCGTGGGTGGTCGGACGGGAGTCCTCGAAGCAGCCGCCCTGGTCGATGGCAATGTCGACAAGTACACTTCCGGGCTTCATCTTGGCGACGAGCTCGTTGGTGACCAGCTTCGGGGCCTTCGCACCCGGGATCAGCACAGCGCCGATGACGAGGTCGGCCTCGACGACGGCCTTCTCCAGCTCGAAGGCGTTGGAGACGATCGTCTTGACCTTGGTGCCGAAAATCTTGTCGGCCTCGCGGAGCTTGTTGATGTCCTTGTCGAGCAGGGTCACGTGGAAGCCCATGCCGATGGCGATCTGGACCGCGTTCCAGCCGGAGACGCCGCCGCCGATGACGACGCACTCGCCGGCGTGGGTGCCGGGGACGCCGCCGGGGAGCACGCCGCGGCCGCCGGCCGAGCGCATCAGGTGGTAGGCGCCGACCTGCGGGGCCAGGCGGCCCGCGACCTCGGACATCGGGGCGAGCAGCGGGAGCGCGCGGTTGGCGAGCTCGACCGTCTCGTAGGCGATCGCGGTGGTGCCGGACTCCAGCAGGGCGTCCGTGCACTCGCGGGAGGCCGCCAGGTGCAGGTAGGTGAAGAGGGTCTGGTCCTTGCGGAGGCGGTGGTACTCCTCCGCGATGGGCTCCTTGACCTTCAGCAGCAGGTCCGCGGTCGCCCAGACCTCGTCGGCGGTGGCGAGGATCTCGGCACCGGCGGCGACGTACTCGGCGTCGGAGATCGAGGAGCCGGCGCCGGCGTTCTGCTCGATGAAGACCTGGTGGCCGTTGCGGACCAGCTCATGCACGCCGGCGGGCGTGATGGCGACCCGGAACTCGTTGTTCTTGACCTCGCGGGGGATGCCGACCTTCATCGTCGATCACGGTCCTTGGCTCAGGGGATTTTCGGGGCACTTCCATACATACCCGTCCACAAGGCGCGCAACGGGATGCACCACGAGAGGACGTGGTGGAGCCAGTCTAATGAAGGATGAGGCGCTGTCTAGCCTTGCAAACCAATAATCTCAGTCGTTACCACTGCGGATTTCGCAGGCCGCGGGGTCGTCTGCCAGCAACTTGTCGGCCGCTGAACGGTGCAGGCGGGCGGCCGCCGGATCGCCCAGCCGGTCGAGGGTGTCGGCGAGGCGCACCTGGAGCGCCGCCTGAAGGCGCAGGTCCCCGGCACGGCGTGCGAGATCGACCGCCTCGCGGCAGGTGTGCAGCGATTCCCCGGGCCGTCCGGCGTACTCCTGGATTCGCGCCATCTCGCCCAACGCCTTTGCCTGCCCCGGCACATCGGCCAGCCTCCGGTAGCCCGCGGCTGCGGCGCGCCAGCTGCGCAGGGCGTCCCCGTACCGGCCCGCGTGGGTGTGGGCGTTGCCGAGCCGCCCGTACAGCCGGGCCTCGTCGGCGCGCTCGCCCCGCGCCAGGGCCTGGGACAGGGCCCGGCCGAACCAGTCGGCCGCCCGGTGCCAGTCGGTGAGCTCCTGGTAGGCGCCTCCCACGGATTCCATCGCCCGGCCGGTCGCGTACGGGTCGTTCGCCGCCCGCCCGGCGTCCAGCGCTGCCCGGTAGCGCTCGAGGGCCTCCCGGGTCCGCCCGGTCTCGGCGTCCAGGTCGGCCAGGTTCAGCAGGGCCGCGGCCTGCTCGCGGTGCAGGCTGCGGCGCTCGGCCACGTCCAGGACCAGCCGGTGCAGCCCGTACAGCTCGGGCGCGGCCGCCGCGGTGCCGCGGTGCTCGGCGAGGGCCCGGACGAGCGCGGCGACGAGCCGGCGGGCCAGGGTGTCCAGCCCGCCGTCGGCCACGGCCAGCTGGGCGGCCGCGGACAGGGCGGGCAGCCGGCTGTCGAGCCAGGTGGCGGCGGACCGCCGGTCGGGGAAGCGGAGCGCGCGCGGCAGCCCCTCCAGCAGCTCCCCTGCGTCCTCCCCCTCCGCGGCGGCCATGACCTCACAGGAGTGCAGCAGGCGCACGGTGCGCTCCAGCATCCGGGCCCGGGCGAGCTGGACCTCGGCGGGCCGCTCCCGGGTCTCCAGCAGCGGGCGGATCAGCGGGACGAGGCAGCCGGGCAGCAGGAACAGGCCGTCGGAGCCGTGCCGTACGAGGCCCAGTCCGGCGAAGTCCTCCAGGATGGCCTGGGCGGCGGCCACGGAGCAGCCGGCGAGGGCGGAGGCGGTGTTCGAGTCGACGATGCCGGCGGGCGCGAGCGGCAGCAGCCGCAGGGTCCGCTGGGCGGGCTGCGGCAGGGACTCGTAGACGAGCCGGAAGCCGCGGCCGAGCGGGCCCTCCCCGTCGGACGGCATGTCGTGCAGCTGCTTGGCGGTGTCGGAGATGGAGGCCTTGGGGTGCGCGGCGAGCCATCCGCCGACGAGGGCGAGCACGGCCGGCTGTCTGTTGCACACCTCGGCGAGCTTGTCGGCGGCGCGCGGGTCGACGGCGATCCGGGTGTTCCCGATGCGCTGGGCGAGCATCGCGACGGCGGAGGCGGTGTCCAGGCCGCCGAGGGTGCAGGGGCGGACGTCCGGGATCCCGGTGAGGGGTCCTTCGGCGGTCAGGACGACCAGGCAGTCCGGATTGTCCGGCAGCAGGGCGTCGACCTGGTAGGGGTCGGAGGCGTCGTCGACGAGGAGGACGGCCCGCCGCCCGGCCAGGGCGGTGCGCAGGGCGGAGCTGAGCTCGTCCTCGGCCGCGCCGGGCGGGGTGGGCTCACCGAGCCCCTCCAGGAGGGTGCGCAGCGCGCGTTCGGTGGCGATGGGCCGCCCGCCGGGCGAGGTCAGCCGGACCCGGAGCAGGCCGTCGGGGTAGTCGGCGGCGATCTCGCGGACGAAGGCCTCGGCGAGTGCGGTGCGGCCGGAGCCGGGGCGCCCGGCGATCAGCAGCAGCCGCGCCCGGGGGGCCTTGGCCTTGCGGCCGGAGAGGGTGTCGAGCCCCGTGCGCGCGATGTCCTCGCGCAGCTCCTTCAGCTCACGCTGCCGCCCGACGAAATCCGCCACGGATCCGCTCCTCTCCCTGCCTTCGGGGTGCGAGCGTAGTTCACGCTGAGCGACGACCCGTGGGGAGCGCGGCGGGCACATCGCCCGACCGGATCAGCCGATGGTCACACCACCCTCCGTCCGGCCCATCCGGCCATCCCGCCATCCGGCCCATCCGCCCCGCCCGGCCCGCCCGGAGCGACGTGCCGCCGCGGCTCAGGCCTCGTACGGGCGGGCCGGCCAGGGAGCCTGCGGGTCGCGCAGGGAGTCCAGGCCGCCCTCCGCGGCCAGGGCGGCCTGGAGCGCCAGTACGCCGTTCACCAGGCCCGGGTTGCCCAGCTCGCCCGCCAGGACGCCCCGGACCAGGTCGGCGAGCGGGACGCGGGACAGCTCCATGTCCGCCTCCTCCTCCGACACCTCGAAGCGCTCGCCCTCGGCATCGGCGAGGTCGCGGGCGAGGAAGACCCGCACCGCCTCGTCCGACCCGCCGGGCGAGGAGAAGAAGTCCACCAGGACCCGCCACTCCCCCGCCGTGACGTGCGCCTCCTCGTACAGCTCGCGCTGCGCCGCGTGCAGCGGGTTCTCGCCGGGCACGTCGAGCAGGCCCGCGGGCAGCTCCCACAGCTTCCACCGCACCGGGTGCCGGTACTGCTTGAGGACCAGGACCCGCCCCTCCTCGTCGAGGGCGAGGACGCACACCGAGCCCGGGTGCGCCTGGTAGTCGCGGGTGGCCACGGAGCCGTCGGGCATCCGGACCTCGTCCGTCACCACCGCCGTCTTGCGGCCCTCGAACGGCCGGCGGCTCGACAGCGTCTCCCACGACTCGGCCGTGTCCTTGATGTTCATTCCCCGAAACCCTCCACACGCGAAAACGGCCGGGGTGCGGATGCCCGTACCCCGGCCGCCTACGTTATGCGGTCGTCACTTCGCCGACTGGCGGCGCTCCACCGCGGCCTTCACCAGGCCGGCGAAGAGCGGGTGCGGCCGCGTCGGGCGCGAGCGCAGCTCCGGGTGGGCCTGCGTGGCCACCAGGTAGGGGTGCACCTCGCGCGGGTACTCGACGTACTCGACGAGCTTGTTGTCCGGGGAGGTGCCGGAGAAGACGACGCCCGCCTTCTTCTCCAGCTCGCCGCGGTAGGCGTTGTTGACCTCGTAGCGGTGGCGGTGGCGCTCGTCCACGTAGGCCTGGTCGCCGTAGACCTCGCGGACGATCGAGCCCTCGGCCAGCTTGGCCGGGTACATGCCCAGGCGCATGGTGCCGCCGAGGTCGCCGGCGCCCTCGACGAAGGCGAGCTGCTCCTCCATGGTCGAGATGACCGGGTGCGGGGTGGAGGAGTCGAACTCGGTGGAGTTGGCCTCGGGGATGCCGGCCAGGTTGCGGGCGGCCTCGATGACCACGCACTGCAGGCCCAGGCACAGGCCGAGCAGCGGGATCTTGTTCTCGCGGGCGTAGGTGATCGCGCCGACCTTGCCGTCGACACCGCGGTCGCCGAAGCCGCCGGGGACGCAGATCGCGTCGACGTCGGCCAGCTGGGCGGCGGCGCCGGTCGGCGTCTTGCAGTCGTCGGAGGTGACCCACTTGATCTGGACGCGGGCGCGGTTGGCGAAACCGCCGGCGCGCAGCGCCTCGGTCACCGACAGGTAGGCGTCGGGCAGGTCGATGTACTTGCCGACGAGCGCGACCTTGACCTCGTGGTCGGGGTTGTGGACGCGGTCGAGGAGGTCCTCCCAGACCGTCCAGTCGACGTCGCGGAACGGCAGGTCGAGCTTGCGCACGACGTACGCGTCGAGGCCCTCGGTGTGCAGCACCTTCGGGATGTCGTAGATCGACTTGGCGTCGATGGCCGCGACGACGGCCGCCTCGTCCACGTCGCACATCAGGGAAATCTTGCGCTTGATGGAGGTGGGGACGTCGCGGTCGGCGCGCAGCACGATCGCGTCGGGCTGGATGCCGATGTTGCGCAGGGCGGCGACCGAGTGCTGGGTCGGCTTGGTCTTCAGCTCGCCGGAGGGGCCGATGTAGGGCAGCAGCGAGATGTGCACGACGAAGACGTTGTCGCGGCCGACCTCGTGGCGGACCTGGCGGACGGTCTCCAGGAACGGCAGGGACTCGATGTCGCCGACGGTGCCGCCGACCTCGGTGATGACGACGTCGACGTCCTCGGTCGCCATGCGGCGGATGCGGTGCTTGATCTCGTTGGTGATGTGCGGGATGACCTGCACCGTGTCGCCGAGGTACTCGCCGCGCCGCTCCTTGGCGATGACGGTGGAGTAGACCTGGCCGGTGGTGACGTTGGCCGAGCCGTCGAGGTCGACGTCGAGGAAGCGCTCGTAGTGGCCGATGTCCAGGTCCGTCTCGGCGCCGTCGTTGGTGACGAACACCTCGCCGTGCTGGAACGGGTTCATGGTGCCCGGGTCGACGTTCAGGTACGGGTCGAGCTTCTGCATGGTGACCCGCAGACCCCGCGCCTTGAGGAGCGCGCCCAGGCTGGAGGCGGTCAGGCCCTTGCCGAGGGAAGAGGCGACACCCCCGGTGACGAAGATGTGCTTGGTCGTCGTGGCTGTGCTGTTTCGAAAAGCAGCGGGCGGCATCGCCAAGAGGGGGCTCCCGTGGTCGCGAAGTGAGGTGCGTCCGGCGCCGGCCACCGTTGAACCGGAAGGTCTCAGGGGGCGCCGAAGCTGCGGTTTCGGGGTGCCTGATGCACACAGGCAGATCACCGATCCACGGGGTACCAGCCTATCAGCGCCCGGGGCGCTCCGCCTCCGGCCACGCGCCGCGACGGGCCGCCCGACCGCCCGCTACCGCATGGCGTACCGCCGATCGGGCGACATCCGCCCTGGTCACCCGTTTGGACGAGCGGCACTGTCCCCGGACTTCAGGAGATCACTAGGGTGCCGTCATATCCTGCTCGGATATCGCTGCACATCGCCGCCGAGCAGTCCGGCAGACGGCGTAACCCGGCCGCATCCGGAATCATGAGCTCAGTGCGGGGATCCACACACGGAAGACCGCGCAACCGCGCAATGCAAGCGCCCTTCGGGGCGGACGTGGCCGTTTCGACTGGAGAAGCAACGTGTCCGGGCGCATCGAGGATTACGCACTGATCGGAGACACGCAGACCGCCGCACTGGTCTGCCGGGACGGGTCGGTGGACTGGCTGTGCCTGCCACGGTTCGACTCACACGCCGTCTTCGCGAGCCTTCTCGGCACGGAGGACCACGGGTTCTGGCGGATCGGTCCGGCAGGCTCCGGGGCTCCGTACGCCGACCGCCGCCGCTACCAGGGCGACTCGCTGGTCCTGGAATCGGAGTGGGACACCCCGCGCGGCACCGTCCGCGTGATCGACTTCATGCCGCCGCGCGAGGACCACGCCCCGCAGCTGATCCGCATCGTCGAGGGCGTCAGCGGGCGGGTGCAGATGCGCTCGGCGCTGCGGATGCGGTTCAGCTACGGGCGGGTCGTGCCCTGGGTGCACAAGGTGGACGCGCGGACCGTCGCCGTCGCCGGCCCCGACTCGGTCTGGCTGGACACCGACGCGCAGACGTACGGCGAGGACCTGACGACGTACTCCGACTTCACCGTCGGCCCCGGCGACCGGGTGGCCTTCTGCATCAGCTGGCAGGCCTCGCACCGCGGCGCGCCGGAGATCCCCGACGCCGCGGCGGCGCTGACGGCCACCACCGCGTTCTGGCGGGAGTGGGTCGACCACTGCACCTACCACGGCCCCTACCGGGAAGCCGTGATCCGCTCCCTGATCACCCTCAAGGCGCTGACGTACGGGCCCACCGGCGGCATCGTCGCCGCGCCCACCACCTCCCTGCCCGAGGAGATCGGCGGCGTCCGGAACTGGGACTACCGCTACACCTGGCTCCGGGACGCGGCGATCACCCTCTCCTCGCTGCTGCGCACCGGCTACCGCGAGGAGGCCCAGGCCTGGCGCGAGTGGCTGCTGCGCGCCGTGGCCGGGGACCCGGAGAACCTCCAGATCATGTACGGGATCGCGGGCGAGCGGGAGCTCGGCGAGACCGAGCTGGACTGGCTGCCGGGCTACGAGGACTCCCGCCCGGTCCGGGTCGGCAACGGGGCCGCCAACCAGCTCCAGCTGGACGTGTACGGCGAGGTCACCGAGGCCCTGCACCTCGGCCACATGACGGGCCTGGCCCGCAACGACTACGCCTCGGTGCTCCAGCTGAAGCTGATCCGCTACCTGGAGGCGCACTGGGACCAGCCCGACGAGGGCATCTGGGAGGTGCGCGGCCCGCGCAGGCACTTCGTGCACTCGAAGGTGATGGCCTGGGTGGCAGTGGACCGGACGATCAAGCTGGTCGAGAGCGGTGACGCGGACGGCCCGCTGGACCGGTGGCGCGAACTGCGCGACGAGATCCACCAGGACGTGTGCGAGAAGGGCTACGACAAGGAGCGCAACACCTTCACGCAGTCGTACGGGTCGAGGGAGCTGGACGCCTCCCTGCTGCTGATCCCGCAGATGGGCTTCCTCCCGCCGGACGACAAGCGGGTCATCGGCACCATCGAGGCGATCCAGCGCGAGCTGTCCACGCCCGACGGGTTCATCCTGCGCTACCCCACGGCCGGCGAGGAGGCCGGTGTGGACGGCTTGGAGGGCGACGAGGGGGCCTTCCTGGCCTGCTCGTTCTGGATGGCCGACGACCTGGCGATGATCGGCCGGGTCGACGAGGCCCGCCACCTCTTCGAGAAGCTGCTGGCCCTGCGCAACGACCTGGGTCTGCTGGCGGAGGAGTGGGACCCGCGGCTCCGGCGGCAGGTCGGCAACTTCCCGCAGGCGTTCAGCCACGTTCCCCTGATCGACACGGCCCTGCGCCTGACGGCGAGCGGCGCGTACGGCGGCTGACCCGCCGGAGCGGCGGACCCCGCCTCACTGGGCCCTCTCGCGGGCGGCCCCCTCGCGGGCCCACCTCGCGGGCCCACCTCGCGGGAGGTGGGGTCCCGTCAGCCCGCCTACGCTGGAAAGGTCCTTTGCCCTCCCGGCGGAAAGGGGCGGCCATGGCTCCCCTGTCGAAGGCGGGCACGGCGCTTGCCGCGCTCCGCGAGGATCTGGCCGGCGACGTGTTCGCGCCCGGCGACGCGGGCTACGACGACGCGCGGCGCGTCTTCAACGCGATGATCGACCGCAGGCCGGCGGTCATCGCCCGGTGCGAGAGCGTCGCGGACGTGGTCACGGCCGTCCGCTTCGCCCGGGACCTGGACCTGCACGTCGGGGTGCGCGGCGGCGGCCACAGCGTCGCCGGGATGGCCCTCAACGACGGCGGGGTGGTCGTGGACCTGCGCCGGATGCACGCGGTGACCGTCCACCCGGCGGCCCAGGCGGTCCGCGCGGAGGGCGGGGCCACCATGAGCCACCTGGACCGGGCCTGCCAGCCGCACGGCCTGGCCACGACGGGCTGCCGCGCCTCCACCACGGGCCTCGGCGGCTACGTGCTGGGCGGCGGCAGCGGCTGGCTGGACCGCACGTTCGGGCTGGCCGTCGACAACCTGCTGGGCGTGGAGCTGGTGACCGCGGACGGCATGGTGGTCGAGGCCACGGCCGAGGAGAACCCGGAGCTGTTCTGGGCACTGCACGGCGGCGGCGGGAACTTCGGCATCGCCACCTCGCTGACCCTGCGGCTGCACGAGCTGCCGGCGTTCTCCTTCGCCCTGCTGCTGGCCCTGCCGGAGCACGGGCCGGCCCTGACCCGTGCCTTCCGGGAGGTCATCGAGAACGGCCCCGACGACGTGGGCGGGGGCATCCTCTACCTGACCGGTTCGCCGGACGACTTCATGCCGCCGCACCTGGTCGGCACGCTGCTGGCCGCCGCGGTGGTGACGTACGCGGGCCCCGAGGAGGGGGTCCGCAAGCTCGCGGCGCCGCTGCTGGCGGTCCCGCACGAGGTGGAGATCGTCACGGCGGCGCCGTACGCGGACTTCCAGTGCCTGCTCGACGGCCCGCCCGGCATGCGCAACCACTGCTCGGCCGAGTACCTGACCGGCATCCCGGACGAGATGCTCGACGTGTTCTGCGCCCGCGCGTACGCCATGCCCGTGCCGTCCGGCTGCCGACAGGTGCTGTTCCCGCAGGGCGGCGCGATCGCCGCCGGCCCGCCCCGGTGGCCGGTGCCGTACCGGGACGCGCCGTGGATGGTGCACCCGTTCGGGAGCTGGGAGGACCCGGCGGACGACGAGCGCGCCGTCAAGTGGGTGCAGGACGTACGGGCCGACGCCCGGCCGTGGAGCACGGGCGCGGTGTGCCTGAACTTCACCGGCGACGAGGGCCCGGAGCGGGTCGTGGCCGGCCTCGGCGCGGAGAACCTGCGCCGGCTGTCGGAGGTGAAACGGCAGTACGACCCGGACAACGTCTTCCGCTTCAACCACAACATCAAACCGCTGTAGCCGGTCCCGGGCGGGCTGCCGGGCGGGCCGCGGGACGGCCGCGACTCGTCAGCGGCCGGAGGTGTTCCCGGCCCACACCGGGCGGTAGCGTCCGGCGCATGGACAACCAGGGTGGCGGGATCACCGTTCAGCGGGCACTGGAGCTGCCCGGGCTGCGCAGCGGGCTGCCGGAGGTGGTCGCCTGCGCCGACCGTCTGGGCCGGACCGTGCGCTGGGTGCACGCGGGCGAGGTACCGAACATCGCATCCCTGCTCAAGGGCGGAGAGCTGCTGCTCACCACCGGCCTCGGACTCGGCGCCCGCCCGGCCGAGCAGCGGGCCTTCGTGCGGCGGCTGGCCGACCGGGGCATCGCCGCGCTGGTGGTGGAACTCGGACCGCGCTTCACCCGCCTCCCGGCGACCATCGTGGACACGGCACGGGCGGCCGGGCTGCCGCTCGTCCAACTCCACCGCGAGGTCCCCTTCGTGGCCGTGACGGAGGAGGTCCACACCGAGATCGTCAACGGCCACTACGCGCTGCTCCAGCGCGCCGAGGAAGTACACCGCCGGTGCACCGAGGCCCTGCTGAGCGGCGGCGGCATCCCCCAGGTGCTGCACATCCTGGCCGATTTCACCGCCAACCCCGTGTTCCTCGAGACCCCCGACGGCCAACTGCTCTACGGGGCCGGCCCGGTGGCCGGGGACGCGGCCGCCGATCCGCTCCAGGTCTGGGAAGGACTGCGCGGCCAGCGCGAGGCCGGGCCGTCGGGCCACACCGTCGTCGTCGACGTGCCCGGCGGCGGCCACGGCACCGGCTCGGTCCGGGCCAGGCTCGTGCTCCTCGGGGTGTCCGCACCGCTGATGCCCGTACACCGCATGGCGGCCGAACGGACCGCCGGAGTGCTCGCCGTCGTCCTGATGCAGGCCCGGCAGGAGGAGGAACTCGCCGCCCGCGGCCGCGGCGACTTCCTCACCGACCTGGCCGAAGGGCGGATCTCCGCCGAGGACGCCCCGGCGCAGGCCCGGGTCCTGGGCTTCCGGCCCGGAGCCGGACCGCTGCTGCCCGTCGTGATGCGGCTGTCGGCGGACCTCGGCCCGGCGGGGAACTGGGCCCTGCTCGCGCGTGCCGTCCTGGAGGAGCTGTCCGCGGTCGGCGTGCCGGTGCTGCTCGGGGTGCGGCCGGTCGAGGGCCGGGTGCCGCTGCTGGTGTCCCTGCGGGCGGAGTCCGAGCGGACCGCCGTCGCGGACCGGGTCGCGGCCGCGCTGCGGGCCGGCGTGGAACGGGCCGGCCTGGACCGGGCCGCGGCCCCGCCCGCGGTCGTGGTCGGCGTCGCGGGCGGCTGGGCCGCCGTCTCCGCCGGGCTCCGGCATGCGGCCGAGACCGCCACCGCCGCCCACGGGCTACCCGCCCGGCCCTGGTACGACGCCCGGCGCCTCGACATCGACCTGCTGCTGTGGCGGCTGCGGGAGCACCCCGACCTGGCGGCCTTCGTGGACCGGGCGATCGGGGCCCTGCGGGCACACGACGCCACGTCCCGGCCGCCGCTGCTGCCCACGCTGGAGACGTACCTGGCGCATGCGGGGCGGAAGGCGGAGACGGCGCGGGAGCTGCACCTGAACCGGCAGACGCTGTACAACAGGCTGGCGCGTATCTCCGAGCTCCTCGGGACGGATCTCGACGACCCGGAGACGGTCCTCTCCCTCAGCCTGGCCCTGCGCGCCCGCCGCCACGTCCCTTCTTGACGCGCCGCTCGCCCCGCTCGGCTCGCGGGTGGCGGCGGGTGCGGCTCCGGCCCTGCGGGCGGCCCTTCAAAATCCAGCCTCGCCTGCGTTCGAGGCGCTCGGCGTGCCCCAGCGGCAGCCTGCGATCGGCGGCGGGCGGGGCGGTCGGTCGGGGTCAGCGGCGGCGGTCCATCAGTTCGTCGTAGACGGACAGGACCTGGGCCACCGTGTCGTCCTCCGACGGCCAGGTCGCCGCCTGGGCGCGCCCCGCTTCCGCGAGGGCGGAGCGGCGGGCCGGGTCCGAGAGGAGGGCGGAGACCGCCGCCGCCAGGACGGGGGCGTCCCCGTAGGGGACCAGCACCCCCGCGTCCCCGACCAGCTCCGGCACGCCCCCGACCGCGGTCGCGACCAACGGCACGCCGAGCCTCAACGCCTCCTGCGCGAGCGGCGAGCGCGCCTCCCACCGGCTGGGCAGCACCGCCACATCGGCCGCGGCCAGCAGCTGCACCGCGTCCCGGCGCCGCCCCAGCAGCCGCACCGGGAGCCCCTCGGCCTCGATGCGCCGGGACAGCTCGGCCCGCTGCGGCCCCTCCCCCGCGATCACCACCAGCGGTACCGGCTCCGCCGCCCGCCAGGCGCGTGCCGCGTCCAGCAGGACGGCGTAGCCGCGGTGCGGGACGAGGCTCCCGATGGCGATCACCAGCGGCCGTCCGATCGCGCCGAGCTCGGCCCGTGCCTTGCCCGGGTCGGTGCCCTGGGCGGTGCCGCCGCCGGGTGCCGTCGGGGCGGCGGGCCGGGCGAGCCGGGCGTCCCGGGCGCCACGGGCCCGCGCCTGGTCCACCTGGTCGGAGGAGGCCCCCAGCACGACGGCCGCGGCGCGTGCCACCTGCCGTTCCACGACCCGGCAGAGCCGTCCCAGCGGCCCTCCGGCGGCCGGTTCGCCGCCCTGCCAGGTCACCACCAGCGGCACGCGGCGCCCGCGCAGCGCCAGCAGGGCCCGTACGGCCGCCCGTACGCCGTGTGCGTGCACCACGTCCGCCCCGGCGCAGGCGGCCCGCAGCGCGCTCACCGCGTCGGGCGCGAACTGTGCCCCGGCGCCGGTGAAGTCGTACTCCCCTTCCGCCTCCACGGGGGCACACACCGTGACCCGTACCCCGCGCGCGGCGAGCCCGGTCGCGAGGGACCGCACGTGCGCGCTGCTGTCCGCGCCGGCACCGCCGAGCACCTGGACGGTGCGCAGGGGCGGCCGGCCGTACGGCTGTGCGGGGGCCGGAAACGGGACCGGGGAGCTGCTCACGGGCGGAAGCTCCTGGATGAGGGGGCAGAGACGCCGCCCAGGATGCCAGCCCGCACGCGCGTTCCGGGACCATACGGGTGCGGATCCCGCACGAGATACCGTCACACGCCCCCGAGGCTCACCCACACGGCGTAGCGCCTCGTCATCCCGGCGCCACCTTCGCGCCACCCCACGCCTCCCCACTCGCCACCCCTCGCCTCCGTACGCCGCCGCCCTGCGCCGACGCGCCTTCACGCGGGCGCGCACCAGCGCGTGCTGCCGGCGCACGGCCGGTGCCGGCGCCTCGTACGGGCGCACACGCCGAGGGCCCGGAGCGCCGTGCGCCCCGGGCCCTCGCGTGTCGACCGTCTACGCGTCGGCGCGTGCCGCCGCCAGCAGTTCCTCGGCGTGCGCCCGCGCGGACACCGAGTCCTCGTGGCCCGCGAGCATGCGGGACAGCTCGCGGACGCGGTCCTCGCCCTCGAGGACGGTGACGCCGCTGCGGGTCACCGAGCCGTCGTTTGTCTTCTCGACCAGCAGCTGCCGGTCCGCGAAGGCCGCCACCTGCGGCAGGTGGGTGACGACGACGACCTGCGCCGACTTGGCGAGCTTCGCCAGGCGCCGGCCGATCTCGACCGCCGCCTTGCCGCCGACGCCCGCGTCGACCTCGTCGAAGAGGTACGTCGGTACGGGGTCGGAGCCGGCGAAGACGACCTCGACGGCCAGCATGACGCGCGACAGCTCACCGCCGGAGGCGCCCTTGGCGATCGGCCGCGGCTGCGCGCCCGGGTGCGGCGCGAGCAGCAGCTCGACCTCGTCGGCGCCCGAGGGCCCGTACGCGACGCGCCGGCCGCCGACCTCGACGCCGTCCTCGTCGTCCGCCTGCCGGACGTCGATGGTCACCCGCGCGTGCGGCATCGCCAGCGAGGCCAGCTCCTGCGTCACCGCGGAGGCGAACCGTGTCGCCGCCTCCGTGCGGGCGTCCGTCAGGTCCTGTGCCAGCTGCGACAGTTCGGCGTGCAGCCCGTCCCGCTCGGCGGTGAGCTCCGTGATCCGCTCGTCGTCGCCGTCGAGTTCCAGCAGCCGCGCGGAGCCCTTCTCGGCCCACTCGAGCACGGCGTCGACGGAGTCGCCGTACTTGCGCGTCAGCTGGATCAGGGCTGCCCGCCGCTCCTCCACCGCGGCGAGCCGCAGCGGATCGGCGTCGAGGTCGTCGGCGTATCCGGCCAGCTCGCCGGCCACATCGGACAGCAGGATCTGGAGCTCCCCGATCCGCTCGGCGAGCGAGCCGAGCACCGGGTCGTGCGACCGTACGGCCTCCAGGGCCCGGTGTGCGCCCGCGACGAGCGTGTTCGCGTCGACGCCCTCCGGGTCCTCGACGTTGCCGGCGAGCGCCGCGTGCGCGATCTGCGCCGCCGAGGCCAGCGCCTCGGCGTGGCCGAGCCGCTCGGCCTCCGCCGCCAGCTCCGCGTCCTCGCCGGCCAGCGGCTCGACGGCCGCGATCTCGTCCAGCCCGAAGCGGAGCAGGTCGGCTTCCTGGGCCCGCTCCCGGGCCCGGGTGGTGATCTCGTCGAGCTCGGTGGCGACGGCGCGCAGCCGCCGGTACGCGGCCGTGTACTTCTCCAGCGGGACCGCGACGGCGTCGCCGGCGTACCGGTCGAGGGCCTGCCGCTGCCGGGCGGGCCGCAGCAGGCCCTGCTGGTCGGTCTGCCCGTGGACGGCGATCAGGTCGTCCGCGAGTTCGCCGAGCAGACCGACGGGCACGGCCCGGCCGCCGACGTGGGCGCGGGAGCGCCCCTCGGCGGAGACGGTCCGGCTGATCAGCAGGGTGCCGTCGTCGAGCTCGGCTCCGGCCTCCTCGGCCCGTACGGCCGCGGGCGCGCCGGGGCGCATGACGATCCGGCCCTCCACGACCGCCGCCTTGGCGCCGATCCGTACCAGGGCCGGGTCCGCGCGCCCGCCGAGCAGCAGCCCGAGGCTGGTGACGACCATCGTCTTGCCCGCGCCGGTCTCGCCGGTCACCGCGGTGAAACCGGGCGACAGCTCGACCACCGCGTCGTCGATGACCCCGAGCGACCGTATCCGCATCTCCTCAAGCACGGGACGACCATACCGAGGTTTGACCGGTGGCATGTGACGTCACCCGCCCAGAATTCTCCGAACGGATGTGCTATTAACGACACCCGGCGGGCGCACGCGCCGGCACCGCTCCGGCGCTAAGCGGCCTCGGGGAAGTGCGGCGCGGGGGCGTGCCCCACTCCCCCGGGGCCGCTTAGTGGGGCACGCCCCGCCAACCCGACACGGGCAGCGCGAACTTGGCGACGAGCCGGTCCGTGAAGGACGCGTGGTGCAGCCGGGCGAGACGCACCGGCACCGCGCCGCGCCGGACCTCCACCCGGGCCCCGGCGGGCAGCTCGAGCGTGCGCCGGCCGTCGCACCACAGCACCCCGTGCGGGACGCCGGCCTGCACCTCCACGGCCAGCACCGAGTCCGGGGAGGTCACCAGCGGCTTGGCGAACAGCGCGTGGGCGCTGATCGGCACCATCAGCAGCGCCTCCACCTCCGGCCAGACCACCGGGCCGCCCGCCGAGAAGGCGTACGCCGTCGACCCCGTGGGGGTCGCGCAGACGATCCCGTCGCAGCCGAAGCCGGACACCGGGCGCCCGTCGATCTCCAGGACCACCTCGAGCATCCGCTCGGGGGCCACCTTCTGGACCGCGGCCTCGTTGAGCGCCCAGTCGCGGTGGACCACGTCGCCGTTGGTCCGCACGAGCACGTCGAGGGTCATCCGGTCCTCGACCTCGTACGCCCGCGTCACCACCCGGTCGACGACCTTGTCCAGGTCGTCCCGCTCGGCCTCGGCGAGGAAGCCCACGTGGCCCAGGTTGACGCCCAGCATCGGCACCCCCGAGCCGCGCGCGAACTCCGCGCCGCGCAGCAGGGTCCCGTCGCCCCCCAGCACGATCAGCAGCTCGCAGCCCTCGAGCGCCTCCGGGGTGCCCTCGGCCACGAGTTCCACCTCGGGCGGCAGCGGCAGGTCCCGCGCCTCGTGCTCCAGGACCCGCACGCCCAGGCCACACCTGAGCAGACCCTGCACGACCAGCTCGGCGCTGCGGATGGCCGCCGGCCGACCGGTGTGCGCGACCAGGAACACGGTCCGCCCGGCCGCCGGGTGCGCTCGCCCCTCCGCGGCGGCCGCAGCCGCCGCACCCCCGGAGCCCGTCAAATCCGCAGGATCCGCAGAACCCGCAGAACCCGTTGAAGCTGTTGAAGCTGTTGAAGCTGTTGAACCGTTCGATCCCGCTGAATCTGTCACTGCGGCCCCTCCGCCACTGCACGGTCGACATCCTCCGGGTCGAGTGCCGGTGCCCCCGCCCGCAGCCACAGAAAGTACTCGACGTTGCCCGACGGGCCCGGCAGCGGACTCGCGGTCACCCCGAGCACGCCCAGCCCCAGCGCCGCCGCCTGCGCGGCGACCCCGCGCACGGCCTCCGCGCGCAGCTCGGGGCTGCGCACCACGCCGCCGCTGCCGAGCCGCTCCTTGCCGACCTCGAACTGCGGCTTGACCATCAGAACCAGGTCGGCGTCCGGTGCGCAGCAGGCGACGAGCGCCGGCAGCACCAGGCCGATCGAAATGAAGGACAGGTCGCCGACGACGAGGTCGACGGGGATCCCGTCGATCTGCTCCAGGGTGAGCTCGCGGACGTTGGTGCGGTCCTTGACGGTGACCCGGTCGTCGCTCTGAAGCGACCAGGCGAGCTGCCCGTAGCCGACGTCGACGGCCATCACGTGGGCGGCGCCCGCGCGCAGCAGCACGTCCGTGAAGCCGCCGGTGGAGGCGCCGGCGTCCAGGGCGCGGCGGCCCTCGACGACGAGGCCCTGCGGCTGGAAGGCGGCGAGTGCGCCCGCCAGCTTGTGGCCGCCCCTGGAGACGTAGTCGGGGTCGTTGTCGTCCTCGAGGACGACGAGGGCCGCGCTGGTCTCGACCTGGGTGGCCGGCTTGGTCGCGGTGGTCCCGCCGACGGTGACCCGGCCCGCGGCGATCAGCTGCGCGGCGTGCTCCCGCGAGCGGGCCATGCTGCGGCGTACCAGTTCGGCGTCCAGGCGGCGGCGTGCCACTCCTGCCACGTTCGGTTCAGCTCCTGTTTTCGTACGGTCCGGGGACGGGCGGTGCGTCCAGCGCGGTCAGCGCGTCACGCAGGCCCCTGTGCACATCCTCGTACACCGCGGCGTGTCCGTCCGCCGTGAGGTGGTCGGCGTCGGCCAGCCGCTCGAGGTGCGTGTCCACCGCGGCGTTCCCGGTGGGTGTGCGGACGAGGCCCAGCGGCGCGGGACCGGCGGGCCCGGCGGCGGCCTGCGCGGCCCGATCCGCCTCCTCGGGTCCCTGGCCGGCGGCCCCCTCGAGTACGTCGGGTCCGTCGCCGCCGGCCCCTTCGAGTACGTCAGGTCCGTCGGGGGCCCCCGTGCCCGCGGAGGGCTCCGGCGCCACGGGGGTTTCGGACGCGTCGGGCGCTTGGTGGCTCATGCCCCGACGCTACCCCGAAGCGTGCGAGCGGCCACCCGCGGTTCTGCGGTACGGTCGAGATCACGATGGCTACGATCGAGCAGTGCCGAGCGGCACTCGACCGACTCTCCGACAATCTGGCGCGGGCCGACGGCGACGTGCGCGGCGCGGCCGCTCTCGACCGCTCCCTGAGCTGCCACGTCACCGACCTCGACCGGACCTTCTCGGGCCGCCTCGGCGGCGGCCGGATCAGGGTCGAGGCGGTCGCCCCCGGCCCGCCCGCCGCGAAGGCGCAGATCCGGCTCGCGATGACCGGCGACGACCTGGTCGCGATGGTCGCGGGCGAGCTGGCGTTCGCCAAGGCCTGGGCCTCCGGCCGGGTCCGGCTGGAGGCGGGCGTACGCGACCTGTTCCGGCTCAGGAACCTCCTCTAGCGACAGCGACAGCGACCACGACGGCGCGGGCGGCCGGCGCGGGCGCAGGCGGACGCGCCCCCACGGGCGGCGGGCCCGCCCCGCGCCCTCAGACGGTGGCGGCCTCGGTCCGGGCGGTGCGTGCGGAGGTCCGGGCCGCCGGGATCACCAGCGGCGTGCCCGTCTCCGGGTCGTCGATGATCCGGCAGCGCAGCCCGAAGACCTTCTCGACCAGCTCGGCGGTGACCACCTCGGCCGGCGGCCCCTCCGCGACGACCTTCCCGCCCCGCATGGCGATCAGGTGGGTGGCGTAGCGGGCGGCGTGGTTGAGGTCGTGGAGGACGGCGACGAGGGTCCGCCCCTGGTTCTCGTGGAGCTCGGCGCACAGGTCGAGCACGTCGATCTGGTGCTGGATGTCCAGGTAGGTGGTCGGCTCGTCCAGGAGCAGCAGCGGTGTCTGCTGCGCGAGCGCCATGGCGATCCACACGCGCTGGCGCTGCCCGCCCGACAGCTCGTCCACGCTGCGGTCGGCGAGCTCGGCGACCCCGGTCGAGGCCATCGACTCCCGGACGATCCGCTCGTCCTCCTTCGACCACTGCCGCAGCAGCCCCTGGTGCGGGTACCGGCCGCGCGCGACGAGGTCGGCGACGGTGATCCCGTCCGGGGCGACGGAGGACTGCGGCAGCAGGCCCAGGGTCTTCGCGACCTTCTTCGCCGGCATGGAGCCGATGGCCTGCCCGTCGAGCAGCACCTGCCCGGCGGCCGGCTTCAGCATCCGCGAGAGGGCGCGCAGGAGCGTGGACTTGCCGCACGCGTTGGGTCCGACGATCACCGTGAAGGAGTTGTCGGGGATCTCCACGGACAGGTTCTCGGCGATGACCCGCTGCTCGTAGCCGAGGGTCACGTTCTGCGCGGTCAGCCGCTGCTGCACCTGCGTACTCCTTGAGTTGGTCATATACGTCCCGCCCTGCGCTCGGTGACGAGCAGCCAGAGCAGATAGACACCGCCGACGAGCCCGGTCAGCACGCCCACCGGCAGCTGGTCGGCGCCGAACGCCCGCTGTGAGGCCCAGTCGGACAGCATCAGCAGGACGGAACCCATCAGCGCGCCGGTGAGCAGGTTCGACCCGGGCGAGCGGGTCAGGCGGCGGGCCAGCTGGGGCGCGGCGAGCGCGACGAAGCTGATCGGCCCGGCCGCGGCGGCGGCCGCGGTGGTGAGGAGGACCGCCGCCAGCATGAGCAGCATCCGCATGCGCTCGACCCGCACCCCGAGGGCGTACGCGGCGTCGTCGCCCATCTCGGTCATCCGCAGGGCCCGGCCCTGCCCGAGGACCAGCGGGAACAGCACGGCGCAGGTCGCCAGCAGCGGCCACACCTGGCTCCAGTCCCGGCCGGCGAGCGAGCCGGTCAGCCAGACCATCGCCCGGGTGGCGTCGACGAGCTGGGCCTTGGTCAGCAGGTACTGGATGGCGGCGACGAGGATGGCGGAGGTGCCGATGCCGACGAGCACCAGCCGGTAGCCGTTGATGCCGCGCTTGTACGACACGAGGTAGATGAAGACGCCGGTGAGCACGCCGCCGGCCAGCGCCCCCGCCGCGACCGTGTTCGCGTCGCCCTTGAACACGATGATGACGACGAGGGCGCCGACGGCCGAGCCGTAGTGGAAGCCGAGCAGGTCCGGGGAGCCGAGCGGGTTCCGGGACAGGGACTGGAAGATCGACCCGGCCATGCCGAGCGCGGCGCCGACGAGCAGGGCGACCAGGACCCTCGGCAGCCGCAGGTCGTTGACGATGAAGTCGTGCGCGGGCGTGCCGTTGCCCAGCAGGGTCCGTACGACGTCCCCCGGCGCGATCTCGAAGTCGCCGGTGCCGATCAGCAGGACGGCCAGGGCCGCCACGGCGGCGGTGAGCAGCAGCCCGGCGGCCAGCGCCCGCGGCTCCACGCGCAGCGACAGCCCGCCGGGGCCGCGCAGGGTCCGGGTCGGGGAGCCGAACCGGGTTCGGCCCGCTCGGAGTTCGACGGTCACAGCTGGGCCATCCTCTTGCGCCGGACGAGGTAGATGAAGACGGGTCCGCCGATGAGGGCGGTGACGATGCCGACCTGGAGCTCGGCGGGCCGGGTGACGACCCGGCCGATGACGTCCGCGCCCAGCAGCAGGACCGGCGACAGGACCGCCGAGTAGGCGAGCACCCACCGCATGTCGGGCCCGGTGATGATCCGGACCAGGTGCGGGATCATCAGTCCGATGAAGACGATCGGCCCGCAGGCGGCGGTCGCCGCCCCGCACAGCAGGGTGATGGCGGCCATGGCCGCGATCCGGGTCCGCGTCAGGTGCGCGCCGAGGGCCCGCGCCGTGTCGTCGCCCATGGCCATCGCGTTGAGCGGCCGGCCGAGCGCCAGCGCGAGGACCGCGCCGACGAGGAGGAACGGGGCCACGTGCCGGACGGTGTCCATGTTGGCCGAGGCCAGCGAGCCCACCGTCCAGAAGCGGAGCTTGTCGAGCGCCTTGCTGTCCATCAGCTGCACGGCGTTGATGTAGCCGGTGAGGGCCGCGCTGGCCGCCGTCCCCGCGAGCGCGAGGCGCACCGGCGTGGCACTGCGGCTGCCGCCGAGCACGTACACGACGACCGAGACGACGGCGGCGCCCAGCAGGGCCCACCACACGAACGCGGTCAGGCTGGAGGCGCCGAGGAAGCTGATGGCCGACACGACGGCGGCCGCGGCTCCCGCGTTGACGCCGAGGATGCCGGGCTCGGCCAGCGGGTTGCGGGCCAGCGCCTGCATCACCGCGCCGGACAGCCCGAGCCCCATGCCGACCATCAGCCCGAGGAGGGTGCGCGGGATCCGCAGATCGCGCACCACCACGTCGGAGGGGGTCCCCGCGTAGTGGAACAGGCCGTGCCAGACCTCGTCGAGGGGCATCTGCTTGGCGCCGACGGCGATGCTCGCCACCGCGACGAGGGCCAGCACCACGAAGGCGCCGATCAGGCCGGCGGCGCGGGCCGCGTGCCGCGCGCGCGGGGCGGCGACCGGCGCAGCGCTCTGTTCAGGGGGACTCTCGACCAACACGCAGGTTAGGTTAGCCTACCCTGCACGTTTTCTTGATCTCTGCTCTCCCCGATTCTGGCGCCTACAACCCGGTCCTGGCCAGCGCCTTCCCCGCGTCCAGGGTGCAGGAGCCGTCCCCCGCCCAGGTCCACGCGGCCGCGCACAGCGCCCGCAGCCCGTCGACCGGGTCGCCCTCGCCGTGCAGTTCGAGTGCGCCGTCCCCGGCGGCCGCGGTCCAGCCCCCGCAGCGGAAGCCCTCCGCGGCCGCCGTGACCGCCGGCTGCCCGGTCAGCAGCCCGCGCAGGTCCCGGTCCACGTACGTCGGCCGGTGCCGGGGCTCGGCCCGCAGCAGCTGTGCCCCGTCCGCGATGCCGGTCAGCACCAGCAGCGAGTCCACCTCGCCGTTGAACGCCCCCTCGATGTCGGTGTCCAGCCGGTCCCCGACCACCAGCGGCCGCCTGGCCCCGGTCCGCAGCACCGTCTCGCGGTGCATCGGGGGCAGCGGCTTGCCCGCCACCTGCGGTTCGGCGCCCGTGGCGATCCGTACGACCTCCACCGCCGCCCCGTTGCCCGGGCCGATGCCCCGCCCCGTCGGGATGGTCAGGTCGGTGTTGGACGCGTACCAGGGCACCCCGCGGTTGACCGCGTACGAGGCCTCCGCGAGCCGCCCCCACGGCAGTTCGGGACCCCCGTACCCCTGGACGACCGCGGCGAGACCCTCCTCGTCGGCGGACTCGACCGGCACCAGCCCGCGCTCGCGCAACGCGACCCGCAACCCCTCCCCACCGATCACCAGCACCTTCGCACCGGGCGCCACCTGCTCCGAGATCAGCCGGGCCACGGCCTGCGCCGAGGTGATGACCTCGCCGGCCTCGGTGGGGATGCCCAGCTCGCCCAGGTGTGCGGCAACGGCGTCGGGCGTCCGCAGCGCGTTGTTCGTGACGTACGCCAGGTGCATGCCCCCGGCCCGGGCCGCGGCCAGCGACTCCACCGCGTGCCCGATGGCCTCGCCGCCCGCGTACACGACACCGTCGAGATCCAACAGAGCCGTGTCGTACGCCTGGTGCAGGGCGATTTCGCTGCCCGCCGGACCGGTCCTGCTCTGCCGGGTCATCCTGTCCACTCCCTGTCGGCTCGATCCGCTCGATCTTCGATCGACCCCGGCCACACGCCCGCCGAGGTCTTCCTCACTCGATCATCCCGCATCGCGGAACGCGCCTTACCATGCACCAATGACCACTTCTGGCACCACGCACGACGGGCTGCGCCTGATCCCCTTCCACGGCCTGCGCTACGTCCCGGAACGCGTCGGCAGCCTGGCCGCCGTCACCTCACCGCCGTACGACGTGGTGGTGCGCCCCGACGGCGTCGACTACCTGGAGTCCGCCGACCCGCACAACATCGTCCGCCTGATCCTCCCGCAGGCCGAGACGCCGGACGCCCGCAACGAGCAGGCCGCGCAGACCCTGCAGGACTGGCTGGCCAAGGGCGTCCTGAGCGCGGACTCGGAGCCCGCCCTGTACGTGTACGAGCAGCGCAAGGGCCGCCTGCTCCAGCGCGGCATCATAGGGGCGCTGGCGCTGTCCCCGGCGGACGCCGGCATCGTCCTCCCGCACGAGGACGTCATGCCGCACGTGGTCACCGACCGGGCGGGGCTGATGCGGGCCACGTCCGCGAACCTGGAGCCGCTCCTCCTCACCTACCGGGGCGGCGACGCCGTGTCCGGCGCGGCGGAGGTCGTCGAACGGGCCGCCCGGCGCGCCCCCCTGCTGGCCACGACCACGGAGGACGGCGTCGAGCACCGGCTGTGGGCCGTCACCGACCCCGCCGACCAGACCGCCATCACGGCCGATCTCCGCCACCGCCAGGCGCTGATCGCCGACGGCCACCACCGCTGGGCGACGTACCTGCGCCTGCAGCAGGAGCACGAGTCCCCGACGCCGTGGGATTTCGGCCTCGTCCTCCTCGTGGACACGGCCCGCTACCCGCTCCAGGTGCGTGCCATCCACCGGATGCTGCACCGCCTCCCGGTCGCCGAGGCGCTGGCCGCCGTCGAGGGAGGCTTCCGGGTCCGCCGCATCGACGGCCCGCTGCCGCAGGCTCTGGAGGCCCTCGGGGACGCCGCCGAGCGGAGCAACGCCTTCCTCCTCACCGGTGACGGTACCTTCCACCTGGTCACCGACCCGGACCCGGAGCTCCTGGACCGGACCGTGCGCCGGGACCGGCCCGAGGCCTGGCGCCGGCTGGACGCGACCGTGCTGCACGCGACGCTCCTCGACACCCTGTGGCGGATCCCGGACACACCCGACCAGATCACGTACATCCACGACGCGGCGGCCACCGTCGCCATGGCCGAGCGGCACGGCGGCACCGCGGTCCTGCTGCACCCCGTGCGCGAGGAGGTCGTACGGGAGCTGGCCCGCCAGGGCGTGACGATGCCCCGCAAGTCGACCTCGTTCGGCCCGAAGCCGGCGACAGGACTGGTCCTGCGCAGCCTGAGCTGACGCCGGACACGCGCTGACGCCGGACACGGCGGAGGGCGGCACCCCGTCGGGGGTGCCGCCCTCTTCCACTCACTTCAGCGCTCAGGCCTCGTCGCGGTCCCGGACCTCGTCCTCGACGACCACAGCCTCGTCGGCAACGTCGGCGTCGGCGTCGGCGTCCGCCTCGGACTGCGCGATCGGCTCGTACTCGTCGTCGTCCTCGTCGTAGTACTCGGTCTGGTCGGCGGCGCGCTCGGCGCGGGCCACCTCGGCGGGGTCCTGGCCGTCGAACTCGTCCTCGTCGGCGCCCCCGTCCTCGTCGGTGTCCAGCGCGTCGACGAACTCGACGCCGTCCAGCTCGGCGAGCCGGTCGGAGGCGTCCGTCGCGCCGTCCCGGTCCGCCTCGAGGGCCTTGGCGAACCACTCGCGGGCCTCGTCGGCGCGGCCGGCCGCGACCAGGGCATCGGCGTAGGCGTACCGCAGGCGCGCGGTCCACGGCTGCACGGCGCTCGAGGCCAGCTCCGGGCTCTGCAGGGTGACGATGGCGGCCTCGAGCTGCCCCATGTCACGCCGCGCGCCGGCGGCGACCAGGCGCATCTCGACCTGGCCGGCCTTGTCGAGCTTCTGCACCTCGGGCTCGCCGGCCATGGCCAGGGCCCGCTCCGGACGGCCGAGGCCGCGCTCGCAGTCGGCCATGATCGGCCACAGCTCGACGGAGCCGGTCATGCGCTTGGCGGCACGGAACTCCGCGAGCGCCTCGCTGTACTTCTGCACGGCGTACGCGGCGAAGCCGGCGGCCTCGCGGACGGCGGCGACGCGGGAGGCGAGCCGCAGGGCGATGCGCGAGTACGCGTACGCCCGCTCCGGCTCCTCGTCGATCAGGCGGGCGACCATGACCAGGTTCCGGGAGACCTCTTCGGCCAGCCCCTTGGGCAGGCTCAGAAGCTCCTGGCGGACGTCGGCGTCGATCTCCATGCCGGTGACGTCCTCGTCGATCGGCAGCCGCTTGACCGGCTCGCGGTCACGGTCGCGGTCGCGGTCCGCCCGGCCGCCGTCGCGCTCGCCGCGGTAGCCGCCCCGGTCGTCGCGCCCACGGAAGCCACCGCGGTCACGGTCGTCACGGCGCCCGTAGGAGGGACGCTCACCGCGCTCGTCACGGCGGTAGCCGCCACGCTCACCGCGGTCGTCACGGCGGAACCCGCCACGCTCGTCATCGCGACGCGGGTACGAGGGACGCTCGCCGCGGTCGTCACGACGCGGGTACGAGGGACGCTCGCCCCGGTCATCCCGGCGGAACGAAGGACGCTCACCCCGGTCGTCACGACGCGGGTAGGAAGGACGGTCCTCACGACGCCCGTACGACGGACGCTCGCCGCGGTCATCGCGACGGAACCCACCACGCTCGTCATCGCGACGCGGGTACGAGGGACGCTCACCCCGGTCGTCGCGACGCGGGTACGAGGGACGCTCGCCGCGGTCGTCGCGACGGAACCCGCCACGCTCGTCATCGCGACGCGGGTAGGACGGACGCTCGCCGCGGTCGTCACGGCGGAAGGAAGGGCGCTCACCGCGGTCGTCACGACGGAACCCACCACGCTCGTCATCGCGACGCGGGTACGAGGGACGCTCGCCGCGGTCATCCCGGCGGAACGAAGGACGCTCACCCCGGTCGTCACGACGCGGGTAGGAAGGACGGTCACCACGGTCGTCGCGGCGGAAGGACGGACGCTCACCGCGGTCGTCACGGCGGAACCCACCACGCTCGTCATCGCGACGCGGGTACGAGGGACGCTCACCCCGGTCGTCACGACGCGGGTACGAGGGACGCTCGCCCCGGTCATCCCGGCGGAACGAAGGACGCTCACCCCGGTCGTCACGACGCGGGTAGGAAGGACGCTCGCCGCGGTCGTCACGGCGGAAGGACGGGCGCTCGTCGTCGCGGCGCCCGTAGGAGGGACGGTCGCCGCGGTCGTCACGGCGGAACGGGCGGTCGCCACCGCGGTCGTCGCGGCCGCCGCGGTAGCCGCCCCGGTCACCGCCGGCGGGTCGGCCGCCGTATCGGTCGTCGTCGCGGCGCCCGTAGGAGGGACGGTCGCCGCGGTCGTCACGGCGGAACGGGCGGTCGCCGCCACGGTCGTCACGACGGAAGCCGCCACCGTACGGGCGGCCACCGCGGTCGTCCCGGCGGTCGCCGCCGCGGTCGTCGCGGCCCCCGCGGTAGCCACCCCGGTCACCGCCGTCGTTGCGACGAGGCTCGCGCTCCGGACGCTCGTCGGGAGAGTTGGACATGGGTGTGACTCCTGTCTTCGGTACCGCTAGTCATTCTCGCGCAACCGAACCGTGGCCGCGCTTCGGCGTAAAGAGGGAAAAACAAAAAGGACCCTTGGTCCAGCGTTGAACGCTGGACCAAGGGTCCTGAAAGATTGTTCGGCGGCGTCCTACTCTCCCACAGGGTCCCCCCTGCAGTACCATCGGCGCTGAAAGGCTTAGCTTCCGGGTTCGGAATGTAACCGGGCGTTTCCCTAACGCTATGACCACCGAAACCCTATCGGTTTCGAGCGAACAAGCACACTCTGTAGTTGTGTTCCAGCTCTAGAAACCAGCAACTGTTCGTTGCTTCAGAACTAACACAGTGGACGCGAGCAACTGAGGACAAGCCCTCGGCCTATTAGTACCAGTCAGCTCCACCCGTTACCGGGCTTC
>NZ_JBWKDK010000003.1:1380-298676 GCF_056436005.1 Streptomyces sp. NPDC043854 | reverse complement strand
ACCCCCCCCCCCCCCCCTCCCTCCCTTCTCCCCCCCCCCCCCCCCCCCCCCCCCCCCCCCCCCCCCCCCCCCCCCCCCCCCCCCCCCCCCCCCCCTGGGCCGGCGTCTGCGGGGGTGCGGCGGATCCGGACCGCCGCAGCCGCGTCCTAGGCGGCGAGGCCCAGGGCCGCCATCCGCTTGGTGTGGGCCTTGGTGATCCGGGCGAACATCTCGCCGACGGCCGCCAGGTCGAAGCCGGCCGCCATCCCGTCCACGCCGCCGACCAGCATGGTGGACAGGGCGTCGCGCTCGGCGACCACCCGCTGCGCCTGCGAGAGCGCCTCGCCCATCAGGCGGCGCGCCCACAGGGCGAGCCGGCCGCCGCAGCGCGGGTCGGCCTCGATGGCGGCGCGCACCTTCTCGACGGCGAAGCCGCCGTGGCCGGTGTCGTCGAGGACGGCGAGCACGAGGGCGCGGGTGTCGGCGTCCAGGTGGCTGGCGACCTCGCGGTAGAAGTCACTGGCGATCGAGTCGCCGACGTACGCCTTGACCAGGCCCTCCAGCCAGTCCGACGGCGCGGTCTGGCGGTGGAAGTCGTCGACGCCCTTGGCGAAGGGCTCCATGGCGGCGGTGGGCTCGACGTCGATCGCCGCGAGCCGGTCGCGCAGCCGCTCGAAGTGGTGGAACTCCGCGGCGGCCATCTTCGCGAGCTCGGCCTTGTCGTCGAGGGTGGGCGCGAGCTTCGCGTCCTCCGCGAGTCGTTCGAAGGCCGCGAGCTCGCCGTACGCGAGTGCGCCCAGCAGGTCCACGACGGCGGCCCGGTACTGCGGCGAGGCGGAGGCGGTCGCCCAGTCCTGGGCGGCGATACCGGTCGCCTCGGCGGGGGCGCCGTCGTCGGCGGGCGATGCGTTTTCTACGGTCGACATGCTCCGCACAATAGCCCGCCCGAGCACCTCCGATGCCACCACGTCACACTGCCATCCGTCCATCCGAACGCGACGGCCAGGTGAATTCACCCGACACGCCTGCGCGATTCCGGGGTACAGTGGTAATGCGCCTGCCGAATACTCGGCGGGCCATCGCATGAGGATGCCCGGTCGGTGGCCCGATCGGCTCCAACCCGACCGCCCTCGGGAGATGCGTACGTCCATGCGTACCGCGTCCACGAGGGGCCCCCTCAGCGGCACTGGCGGCTTGAGCGAAGGCAGTGGTCCCGCGCAGCTTCGTACGTACTACATGCAGTACTGCAAGCCCGGCACGGTACGACCCCCCTCGCCGCCTCGCGCCGCGTCTCACAGAAGAGGCAGCACCCTGACTACGTTCCGTGACCTCGGGATCCTTCCCGAAACCGCCGAGGCCCTCGAAGCCGTCGGCATCGTGACCCCCTTCCCCATCCAGGAGATGACCCTCCCCGTCGCCCTCTCCGGCACGGACGTCATCGGCCAGGCCAAGACCGGAACCGGCAAGACGCTCGGTTTCGGCCTTCCGCTGCTGGAGCGGGTCGTCGTCCCCGCGGACGTCGAGGCCGGCCGGGCCACCCCCGACCAGCTGACCGACTCCCCCCAGGCCCTCGTCGTCGTCCCGACGCGCGAGCTGTGCACGCAGGTCACCAACGACCTGCTGACCGCGGGCAAGGTCCGCAACGTCCGCGTCCTGGCCATATACGGCGGCCGCGCGTACGAGCCCCAGGTCGAGGCGCTCCAGAAGGGCGTCGACGTGATCGTCGGCACCCCGGGCCGCCTGCTCGACCTGGCCGGCCAGCGCAAGCTCGACCTCTCGCACGTCAAGGCCCTGGTCCTCGACGAGGCCGACGAGATGCTCGACCTGGGCTTCCTGCCCGACGTCGAGAAGATCATCAACCACCTGCCGGCCAAGCGGCAGACCATGCTGTTCTCGGCGACCATGCCGGGCGCGGTCATCGGTCTGGCCCGCCGCTACATGACGCAGCCGACGCACATCCGCGCCACCTCGCCCGACGACGAGGGCGCGACCGTCGCCAACATCACCCAGCACGTCTACCGCGCGCACAGCATGGACAAGCCGGAGCTCGTGGCCCGCGTCCTGCAGGCCGAGAGCCGCGGACTGGCCATGATCTTCTGCCGCACCAAGCGCACCGCGGCCGACATCGCCGAGCAGCTGGAGCGGCGCGGCTTCGCGTCCGGCGCCGTCCACGGCGACCTGGGCCAGGGCGCGCGCGAGCAGGCGCTGCGCGCGTTCCGCAACGGCAAGGTCGACGTGCTGGTGTGCACCGACGTCGCCGCCCGCGGCATCGACGTCGAGGGTGTGACCCACGTCATCAACTACCAGACGCCCGAGGACGAGAAGACGTTCCTGCACCGGGTGGGCCGCACCGGCCGGGCCGGCGCCAAGGGCACCGCCATCACCCTGGTCGACTGGGACGACATCCCGCGCTGGCAGCTGATCAACAAGGCGCTGGAGCTGAACTTCCACGACCCCGTGGAGACCTACTCCACCTCCCCGCACCTGTTCGAGGACCTGGGCATCCCGGCCGGCACCAAGGGCATCCTGCCGCGCTCCGAGCGCGTGCGGGCCGGCCTGAAGGCCGAGGAGATCGAGGACCTGGGCGAGACCGGCGGCCGGGGCGGCCGGGGCGGCCGCGCTGCGGCTTCCGCGCCCGACGCGGAGCGCCCGGCCCGTACGCGGACCCCGCGCCAGCGCCGCCGTACCCGCGGCGGTGCCGAGGTCGCCCTCGCCGAATCGGCGGACGCGGCGACGGTGGCGGAGGCTCCGGCGGCTCCGGCGGTCGACGAGGCCGCGGCCGCGGACCAGCCGCGCAGGCCGCGCCGCCGCCGTACCCGGGTGTCGGCCTCGGCCGCAGCCGATGCTGCCGCTGCCCCGGCGGCTCCGGTCACCGAGGCGCCGGAGGCCGAGGTGCCGAAGGCCGAGGTGCCGAAGGCCGAGGTGCCGAAGGCCGAGGCGCCGAAGGCCGAGGTGCCGAAGGCCGAGGCGCCCGTCGTCGAGACACAGGTCGTCCAGGCTCCGGTCGCCGAGGCGCCCGCCGCCCCGGCCGCCCCGGCCGCACCGGCGAAGGCCCCGGCCGCGCCGCGGCAGGCCCGTACCCGCAAGCCCACCCAGACCTCGATCCTGGCCGCGGCCGCGGCCGCGCCCGTCCAGGCGCCGCTGCCGGTGCAGACCGGCCCCGAGCCGGACTTCCAGATCGCCCCGCCGGTCGAGCCGGTCCGGACCCGCCGTACGCGGGCCCCGCGCCAGGCCGCCCCGGCCGCCGCGGTGACCCCGGTCGCCGAGGCGCCCCTGGCCGAGGCGCCCGTGGCCGAGGAGGCTCCGGCCAAGCCGAAGCGCACCCGCACCCGCAAGGCCGTGGCCCCCGCGGCCGAGGTCCCGGCGGTCGAGGCCCCTGCGGCCGAGGAGGCTCCGGCGAAGCCGAAGCGCACCCGCACCCGCAAGACCGCCGCCGCGGAGGCTCCGGTGGCCGAGGCCGCCGCGGCCGAGGAGGCCCCGGTCAAGCCGAAGCGCACCCGCACCCGCAAGGCCGTGGCGCCGACCGCGGAGGCCTGAGCCGCCGCCGTGCCGTAACACGGGCCCCGGTCCCCCTCCCAGGGGGCCGGGGCCCGCGGCGTACGGGGGCGGACTCCCGGGCTGGGACAGGTTGCTACGGGCCGGTAACCTCGGGCCATGAGCAAGCCGCCGCGCCTTACCCTGCCGTCCGACGCCCGTGCGTACCGCCTCCCGACCGCCCGCGGCGAGTTCGCCGTGCACGAGGCGGGTGAGCCGGTCCGCGGGACGGCCCTGCTGGTCCCCGGTTTCACCGGGAGCAAGGAGGACTTCATCGGCCTCTTGGAGCCGCTGGCCGCGCACGGGTACCGGGTCGTGGCGGTCGACGGGCGCGGCCAGCACGAGACCCCCGGGCCGCGTGAGGAGTCGGCGTACGCCCTGGACGAGCTGGCGCAGGACGTGCTGGCGCAGGCGGCCGCCCTCGACGGGGGCCCGGTCCACCTGGTCGGGCACTCGCTCGGCGGGCTGATCGCGCGCGCCGCCGTGCTGCGCGACGCGGCGCCGTTCGCCTCGCTCACCCTGATGAGCAGCGGGCCGGCCGCGATCGCCGAGGGGCAGCGGCAGCGGACGCAGCTGCTGGTCGCCGCGCTGGAGGCGATGCGGGAGGACATGGCGGGGGTGTGGACGGCCATGCGCGCGTACGACCCGGAGGACGCCGTGCCCGACGCCCCGGAGCTGGCGGAGTTCCTGCGGGACCGGTGGCTGGCGACCGTACCGGAGCAGCTGATCGCCACGGGGCGGGTGCTGGTCTCCGAGCCGGACCGGGTGGCGGAGCTGAGCGGGGTCGGCCTGCCGAAGCTGGTGCTGTCGGGCGAGGTGGACTACGCCTGGCCGGTCCCGCTGATGGACGACATGACACAGCGTCTGGGAGCTCGGCGCGTGGTGGTGCCGGGTGCGGAACACTCGCCGAATGCGGAGAACCCGCAGGTCACGGCGGATGCGCTGGCCTCGTTCTGGGGTGCCGCCGACCCCCGGTAGTTAGCCAAGGAAAAAATTTCCTTAGCGTAGGGAATGTTTGAGTCCTACACTTCGTTGGCAACCGATGCAAGGAGAACACTGACGAAGGGAGAAGCCGTGCGCTTCGAGATTCTGCGCCTGGACGACGTCGACGGAACCGCCGTGGACAGCACCGTCGTGGACGCGGCCTCCGTCAACCGGATCGTGCAGCAGGCGGCCGCCATCGGCCAGCGCATCCTGATCCGACCGGCCGAGAACGCGTCCTCCTGACACTTCGGGGCGCGTCCTGACGCTTCGGGGCGCAGCGCCCGGCATGCGAACGCCCCCGCACCGATCCCCGGTGCGGGGGCGTTCGCATGCGCGGCGCCGGGGCGGGGCGGGCCCGGTCAGGCGCCCCGGACGACCTGGAGCACGCCGTTGATGATCTGCTGGACGGCGATGGCGGAGAGCATCATGCCCGCGAGGCGCGTCACGAGGACGACGCCGCCGTCCTTGATGACCCGGATGATCACCAGCGAGTAGCGCATGGTGAGCCAGAGGACCACGTGCATCGCGACGATCGCGCACCAGACCGAGACCTGGGCGCTGACCTCGTCGGCCTTCTGGACGGCCAGGATGACGGACACGATCGCACCGGGCCCGGCGAGCAGCGGCATGCCCAGCGGCACGAGGGCGACGTTCACGTCCTTGGTCTGCTTCGGCTCGTCGGTCTTGCCCGTGAGCAGGTCGAGCGCGATGAGCAGGAGCAGCAGACCACCGGCGATCATCAGCGCCGGGACGGAGACGTGCAGGTAGTCCAGGATCTGCTGGCCGCAGATGCCGAACACGGCGATGACGCCGAAGGCGACGCAGACGGCCTGCCAGGCCATCCGGCGCTGCACCTTGACGGGCCGGCCGGAGGTGAGCGCCAGGAAGATCGGCGTGATGCCCGGCGGGTCCATAATCACAAAAAGCGTGAGAAATAGGGATCCGAAGACGGCGAAGTCGAACACAGTGATGCCTTGCAGAGAGTGGGGTGTTTCGAAGGAGGAAGAAGGGGGCGGGCAGCGCGCGGCGCCTTCCGGCGGCAGGCCGGGAAGGGGCTTACGCGCCTGCGGCTCCGCCGGTGCCCGGCACGGGGAAGGCCCCGGTCGCGCGGCGCGTGATCTCGCCGTAGACCTCGGGGTCGGTGGTGTACTCGCCGAGGCGGCAGGTCTTGCGGCTGCCGTGGTAGTCGCTGGAGCCGGTCACGAGGAGGTCCAGCTCGCCGGCCAGCGCGCGGAGCCGGCTGCGGGTGTCGGCGTCGTGGTCCATGTGGTCGACCTCGATCCCGTCCAGGCCGGCGGCCGCGAGCTCGGCTATCGCGGTCTCGGGCACGCAGCGGCCGCGCTTGACGGCGGCCGGGTGCGCGAAGACGGTGACTCCGCCGGCGGCCTTGACCAGGCGGACGGCGTCGAAGGGGTCGAGCTCGTGCTTCTCCGCGTAGGCGCGGCCCCCGTCGGCGAGCCAGTCCGGGGTGAACGCGTCCGACACGGTCGGGACGACGCCCAGCTCGACGAGGGCGGTCGCGATGTGCGGCCGGCCGACGGAGCCGCCGCCGGCGATCCGCGAGACCTGCTCCCAGGTGACGTCCACGCCGAGCGCCTGCAGCTTGCCGATCATGGCCTGGGCGCGCGGGGTGCGGTCGTCGCGGACGAGCTCCCGCTCGCGGGCGAGCTCGGGCTCCTCGGGGTCGAAGAGGTACGCGAGCAGGTGCATCCCGATGCCGTCGAGGCGGCAGGAGAGCTCCATCCCGGTGACGACGGTGAGCCCGCGCGGAGCCGCGGCAAGGGCCTCGGCGTATCCCCCGACGGTGTCGTGGTCGGTCAGCGCGACCACGTCGAGCCCGGCGGCGGCCGCACCCAGGACCAGCTCGGCGGGGGTGTCGGTCCCGTCGGAGGCCGTGGAGTGGGCGTGCAGGTCGATGCGCACGGCCATGGCTCCAGGGGTCGCGGGTACGGGGGACACCCCAGGATAGCGTCCGGCTGCTCCGGCGGGTCCCCCGCCCCCTCCGGCGGCCCCGCCACGTGCGCCCGCCGCCGCTACGGGTCGAGGATCCGCGGGCTCACGGCGCCGCACGGCAGGAGTTCGAGCTCGGCGCCCGCGTCCCGCAGGTCCGTCAGCACCAGCTCGTCGTACAGGAGCATGCCCGACCGCTCCGGCCAGGCGATCGCCCACAGCCACAGCCCGCGCGCCTCGCCCGCGAAGACGGCCCGGTCGTCCGGGGCGCCCTTCACGTTCCACAGCGGGGTGGGGCGGCCCGCCGCGACGACCTTGGTGTGCGGCGGGGCGGACACGTCGAGGTACGCGCCCGGATCGGGGCCGTCGATCCCGGCGAACCGCGCGCCCAGTCCGACGCCCAGCTCCTCGGCGATCAGCAGCAACTCCCCCATCCCGCCCAGCGGTCCGGGGCCCGAACAGGCCACGGCCGTCGCCCTGCCGCCGCTGCGGTCGTCACCGGCCGAGGCCACTCCGGTGAACAGCCACCCCACCGGCAGCGGCCACGGCAACCACACCGGTACCCGCGCCCGGTGCAGCACCACACCGAGGCCCTCGACGCTGGGCGGGATGACGGGCTGGAGCGGGTGCACCGCGCCGTGCACCGCGCACTGCCAGGAGTCGGAGAAGAGTCCGGGCGCCCTGACCCGGCCACCGCACTTCGGGCAACTCGGTTCGCCCCTCATAAGAAGCCACGCTCCTCCCCGCCCGGCGCCCCGTCAAGACACGATCACCCGTCCGGATGTCTCAGTCCAGCGGCACGGCGGAGCGCAGGGGGTCGCGCAGGTCCGTACCCTGTGCGAGCCACCGCTCCTGGAGGGCGGCCGCGCCGTGCACCCGCTTCCACGCCGCCTCGTTGGGCGTCATCGGCAGCAGCGGCAGGAACCGCACTGGGTCCATCGGCCCGTCCAGTTCGAGGTCCTCCACCAGCCCGCCCGGCTCCCCGACGAGCACGGAGGTGAACGGCGCCCCCTCCCACAGCGGCTCCCCCACGTCGAGGGAGGCGCCGGGCGCCACCACCAGCGCCTCGACCTGCGGGGAGGCGGCCAGCACCGCGAGGGGCCGCAGCAGCCTGTCGGTGGCCGCGCGGCCCGCCCGTACGGTCAGCACCAGCTCGGCGCGGGGGCCGCGCAGCGGGTCGGCGACCATCGCGGTCGGGTCGGTCATCGGGTTCGCGGACATGCCGAGGGTCGCGTACCGGACGAGGCCGCCGCCGGTGAAGCGGAGCACCTCGATGCGGTCGGTGCCGAGGAAGGTGACGGCGGCGCGGGCATCGGGTTCGCCGAGGGCGCTGCGCAGCCGGGCTTCGACGAGAGCCAGAATTTCTTCCATGGGGCGAGCATAGAACTCGTATCAGGCGGGTAAAGGGAGGGTCTTGACCATCCGTCGGCTGATAGTGTTGTCCGCTGGCCGATGCCGCATGCAGAAGCATGTCTCCGGGCATCAGGCGACAGGAAGTCCTCCACGGAGGACCGGCCGGAGGAGGTGGGGACTGCGATGAAGCGAAGTCGATCGTGCAGTACCAACCGCTCTTCCGCGTCCCGTACGGGCACCTTTCGCCCGTTTTGATCATCTGATCAGCAGAAGAGCGACGGCAGAACGTTGTCCTCCCGTCCTGTTCGTCCCTTCCGGCCGCCTCGGCATGCCCGCCGACGGTGCCGTGCCCCCGGGAAGGGGCCTCCACACCCGTGCGGTCGCCGCCGTGCGTGCGAAGGAGCCTGCCATGTCGATGCTGCCCTACCTGCGTGCCGCCGTCCGTCCGGCCCTGCGCCGGTCCACCCCCGTCCAGCCCGGCTACGACACCACCCGCGACCCCTCGGCGAGCAGCGCCGTGGTCGACTGCGCCGTGTACCGCGACGGCCGGCGGGCAGCCGGACCCGCCTGCCTGACGCCGCGTGAGGCGATCCGGCGGGTCCGCGAGGACGGCGGGTTCGCCTGGATCGGACTGCACGAGCCGACCGAGGAGGAGTTCGCCGGGATCGCCGCCGTCTTCGGCCTGCACCCGCTCGCCGTGGAGGACGCCGTCCACGCACACCAGCGGCCGAAGCTGGAGCGCTACGACGACACGCTCTTCACCGTCTTCAAGACCATCCACTACGTCGAGCACGCCGAACTCACCGCGACCAGCGAGGTCGTGGAGACCGGCGAGGTGATGTGCTTCACCGGAGCCGACTTCGTGATCACGGTGCGGCACGGCGGCCAGGGCTCCCTGCGGGGGCTGCGCCACCGCCTGCAGGACGACCCCGAGCTGCTCGCCAAGGGCCCCTCGGCCGTGCTGCACTCCATCGCCGACCACGTCGTCGACGGGTACATCGCGGTCGCGGCGGCCGTGCAGGACGACATCGACGAGGTGGAGAGCGCGGTGTTCGCCGCGCCCGCCAAGGGCAGTGCGCGCGGCGGCGACGCGGGCCGCATCTACCAGCTCAAGCGCGAGGTCCTGGAGTTCAAGCGGGCCGTCACCCCGCTGCTGCGGCCGATGGAGCTGCTCAGTGAGCGGCCGATGCGGCTGGTCGACCCGGACATCCAGAAGTACTTCCGCGACGTCGCCGACCACCTGGCGCGGGTGCACGAGCAGGTCGTCGGCTTCGACGAGCTGCTGAACTCGATCCTCCAGGCGAACCTGGCACAGGCGACGGTCGCCCAGAACGAGGACATGCGCAAGATCACCTCCTGGGCGGCGATCATCGCCGTGCCGACGATGATCTGCGGCGTCTACGGGATGAACTTCGACCACATGCCCGAGCTCCGGTGGGAGTACGGCTACCCCGTGGTCATGACGGCCATCGTCGGCACCTGCTTCACCATCCACCGCGCACTGCGCCGCAACGGCTGGCTCTAGCGCGGCCCTCGGGGCGGCCCCCGGCCCGCCCGTCCCGACCCCCTACTCTGTGCGCATGACTCTCAGCACGCTCGACCTGGCCCTCGTCGAGGAGGCCACCAAGAAGTCCGGCCTGATCTGGGTCCGCGGCTCCGGGGCCGACCGCGCCCTGTGGCACGCCTGGGTGGACGGCGCGGCCCACGTGCTGGGCGACGGGCCCGGGGAGCAGCCGCTGCCGGGCCTCGCGGACGGGGCGGCCGCCGAGGTGACCGTGCGCAGCAAGGACAAGGGCGGCCGGCTGGTGGCATGGACGGCGGCCGTACGGGAGCTCGCGCCCGGCAGCGAGCCGTGGGAGGCGGCCGTCGCCGAGCTCAAGGGCAAGCGGCTGAACGCCCCCGACTCGGAGCAGATGACCGAGCGGTGGGCCCGCGAATGCCGGCTGCTGCGCCTGGAGCCGGTCGCGGCGACCACCGGGCTGCCGGACGGGTCGCTGGCCGCGGTCCCGCAGGGCTCGCCGGCGGTCACGCGCCGACCGGTTCCGGCCGGGCTGCCGAAGCTGCTGCTGAAGCGCCGCAAGTCCGCCCGCTGATCGGCTTCCCCGAGGCCGCCCAGGCGGGCGGTCCCCGGGCTACTGGCCCGGGTTCGAGCCCTGGCCCGTGCCCTTGCTGCCGCTGGGGGCCGGGGAGGGCTTCCCGCCCGGCTCCTTCTCCTTCGTCGTGGGCAGCTGGGAGCCGTAGTCGAGGGTCTGGTCCGCCGGGGGCGCCTGAAGCGGGACGGGCTTGCCCCAGTCGCTGAGGTCGACCGCCCCGGCGCCGCCGGCCCGTTCCATGCGCAGCGGGTACGGGGTGCCCTCCAGGGAGACCGACAGCTTGCCGCCCTTGCCCTGGTTCGCGGTCACCTGGACCGCGCGGGTGCTGCCGACCTTGGTGTAGTCCTCTACCTTGGCGAGCTTGCCGTCGAGTCCGAGCAGGCCGTCGAGCAGCACGTGCATGTCGGTGAAACCGCGGAACTGCTTGTACGTGGGGTCGCTCTCGGGCACCTTCACGTACTTGTCGCCGAGCTTCCCGGCCGCCTCGGACGTCCCCCAGAAGGCCGCGCTCGCCTTCAGGTAGAGCTGCTCGCCGACGCGCAGCAGCTGGAAGGTGTCCTCCTTGGACTTCACCTCGCCGGAGCCGCCGTCCTTGCCCAGGCGCACGTCGAGGGTGAAGGTTTTTCCGCCGCTGACCAGGGTGCCCGACAGGTGCACCGAGGCGGCGGCGCCGGCCGCGGCCTTCGCCTTGCCCTCGATCTGGCCGGCGGAGAGCTTGCCGACACCGTTCGTGCCCTCGTCGGGGTCCGCCCCGCAGCCCGTGCCGGTGACGGCCAGGCCCGCGCACAGGAGACCGGCGAACGCGGCCCGGCGCAGGCGCGCGGCGGGGAAGTAGGCGGTCACGGGCAGGTGCCTCTCGTCGTACGTCTTGGGGCAGCAGGCAGCGTACCCGCCCGTACGACGGGCGGGTCGCCCGCGGGGCCTCCCCGGGCGGGCGGCCCCACCAGGACGTCTGCGCGCCCCACGGGCTAGCCTGAGGGGCGGCAGGACTGCCGGTGGAGACGAGGCGACGGGAGGCGCTGGGATGGCTGGAGGCACCCCGCGGGTCTTCGTGTCGCATCTGTCGGGTGTGCCGGTCTTCGATCCCAACGGCGACCAGGTCGGCCGCGTCCGCGACCTCGTCGCGATGCTGCGCGTCGGCGGGCGTCCGCCGCGGCTGCTGGGCCTGGTGGTCGAAGTGGTCAGCCGGCGCCGGATCTTCCTGCCGATGACCCGGGTGACGGGCGTGGAGTCCGGGCAGGTGATCACCACCGGGGTGGTGAACATGCGGCGCTTCGAGCAGCGGCCCACCGAGCGGCTGGTCCTCGGCGAACTGCTCGACCGCCGGGTGCGGCTGACCGCGACCGGCGAGGAGGCCACCGTCCTCGACGTGGCCATCCAGCAGTTGCCGGCCCGCCGCGACTGGGAGATCGACAAGATTTTCGTCCGCAAGGGCAAGGGCGGGGCGCTGCGCCGCCGGGGCGAGACCCTGACCGTGGAGTGGTCGGCGGTGACCGGCTTCTCCCTGGAGGAGGAGGGCCAGGGCGCCGAGAACCTGGTCGCCACGTTCGAGCAGATGCGCCCGGCCGACGTGGCGAACGTCCTGCACCACCTGACCCCGAAGCGGCGCGCCGAGGTCGCGAGCGCCCTCGACGACGACCGGCTCGCGGACGTCCTGGAGGAGCTGCCCGAGGACGAGCAGGTGGAGATCCTCGGCAAGCTGAAGGAGGAGCGGGCCGCCGACGTCCTGGAGGCGATGGACCCGGACGACGCGGCCGACCTGCTGTCGGAGCTGCCCGAGGACGACAAGGAGCGGCTGCTGACGCTGATGCAGCCGGACGACGCGGCCGACATGCGCCGCCTGCTGTCGTACGAGGAGAACACCGCGGGCGGTCTGATGACCACCGAGCCGATCGTGCTCCGGCCGGACGCGACGGTCGCCGACGCGCTGGCCCGGGTGCGGCAGGCGGACCTGTCGCCGGCGCTGGCCGCGCAGGTGTACGTGTGCCGGCCGCCCGACGAGACGCCGACCGGCAAGTACCTGGGCACGGTCCACTTCCAGCGGCTGCTGCGTGACCCGCCGTTCACCCTGGTCAGCTCGATCGTGGACACGGACCTGCCGCCGCTGCGGCCGGACGCCTCGCTGCCGGCGGTGACCAGCTACCTGGCCGCGTACAACATGGTCGCGGTGCCGGTCGTCGACGAGAGCGGCGCGCTGCTGGGCGCGGTGACCGTGGACGACGTGCTGGACCACCTGCTGCCGGACGACTGGCGGGAGACGGACTTCCATCCGGAGGAGGCGGTGCGTGGCCACTGACCGTGGGCGGGACCGCGAGCAGGCCCGCGAGCGGCGCCGGGAGCAGATCCGCGAGCGGCGCGAGCAGGCGCGCGCCCATGCGCGCGAGAACGGGCTGCTGGACGGGTCCGAGCGGACGGAGCAGCGGGCCGCCGAGCGGGCCGAGCGCGCCCGGGCCGGGCAGTCGACCGGGTCGAGCGCGCTGACGCGCTCGCGGGTGCGCCTGGACCAGCCGCGGGCACCGCGCCGCTCACTGCTGCCGGAGTACGACCCGGAGGCCTTCGGGCGGCTGTCGGAGCGGGTGGCCCGGTTCCTCGGCACCGGCCGGTTCATCGTGTGGATGACGCTGGTCATCGTCATGTGGGTGCTGTGGAACGTGTTCGCCCCCGACCACCTGCGCTTCGACCAGTACCCGTTCATCTTCCTGACGCTGATGCTGTCGCTCCAGGCCTCGTACGCGGCCCCGCTGATCCTGCTCGCGCAGAACCGGCAGGACGACCGCGACCGCGTCAACCTGGAGCAGGACCGCAAGCAGAACGAGCGGTCCATCGCCGACACCGAATACCTGACCCGGGAGATCGCGGCGCTGCGGATGGGCCTGGGCGAGGTGGCGACGCGCGACTGGATCCGGTCGGAGTTCCAGGACCTGATCAAGGAAATGGACGAGCGTCGTCTATTCCCGGCGGAGAGTGACGAAGGCGACCGCTAGCAGCCTTACCGGTGGCAGGCTACCGAGCCGTACCATCGGGGGCATGGCTACCGACACAAGCTCCGCCGCCGTGCCCGGGCAGGACGCGATCCTGGACGCACTGGCGACGGTGAACGACCCCGAGATCCACCGGCCGATCACCGAGCTCGGCATGGTCAAATCGGTGGAGATCGGCGACGGCGGCGCGGTCGCCGTCACGGTCTACCTGACGGTGTCGGGCTGCCCCATGCGCGAGACCATCACGCAGAACGTCTCCGAGGCCGTGGCGAAGGTCTCCGGGGTCACCTCGGTCGCCGTGTCGCTGGAGGTGATGAGCGACGAGCAGCGCAAGGAGCTGGCGGCCACCCTGCGCGGCGGCACCGCCGAGCGCGAGGTCCCGTTCGCCAAGCCCGGCTCGCTGACCCGCGTCTACGCGGTCGCCTCCGGCAAGGGCGGCGTCGGCAAGTCCTCGGTGACGGTGAACCTGGCCGCGGCGATGGCGGCGGACGGCCTGAAGGTCGGTGTCGTGGACGCGGACATCTACGGCCACAGCGTGCCGCGCATGCTGGGTGTGGACGGCAAGCCCACCCAGGTCGAGAACATGATCATGCCGCCGTCGGCCAACGGCGTGAAGGTCATCTCCATCGGCATGTTCACCCCGGGGAACGCGCCCGTGGTGTGGCGCGGGCCGATGCTGCACCGCGCCCTCCAGCAGTTCCTCGCCGACGTGTTCTGGGGCGACCTGGACGTGCTGCTGCTCGACCTGCCGCCGGGCACCGGCGACATCGCGATCTCGGTGGCCCAGCTGGTGCCGAACGCGGAGATCCTCGTCGTCACCACCCCGCAGCAGGCCGCGGCCGAGGTCGCCGAGCGGGCCGGCGCGATCGCCGTCCAGACCCACCAGAAGATCGTCGGCGTGGTCGAGAACATGTCCGGCCTGCCCTGCCCGCACTGCGACGAGATGGTCGACGTGTTCGGCACGGGCGGCGGCCAGAAGGTCGCCGACGGCCTCACCAAGACGGTCGGCGCGACCGTCCCGGTGCTCGGCTCCATCCCGATCGACGTCCGGCTGCGCGAGGGCGGCGACGAGGGCCGGCCGGTCGTCCTGGCCGACCCGGACTCCCCGGCCGGCGCGGCGCTGCGCACCATCGCGGGCAAGCTGGGCGGCCGCGCCCGGGGCCTCGCCGGCATGTCGCTGGGCATCACCCCGCGCAACAAGTTCTGATGCGCGCGGCCCGGGCTCCGGGCCGCGCCAGTGGAGGGCACCGCCGGCGGCGGTGCCCTTTCGCGTTACGAGCTGCGGGCTGCCGGCTGCGCGCTACTGCTGGTACGCGGCGAGGTCGCCGATGACGGAGAAGCCGAGCCCGTAGGCGCTCATGCCGCGCCCGTACGCGCCCAGGTGGACGCCGGCCGCGGTGGACCCGGCCAGCACCCAGCCGAACTCGGACTCGCGGTAGTGGAAGGGCGTCGGCTCGCCGTCCACGGGCAGCGAGAGCACCGACCAGTCGGGCCCGTCCAGGTCGTCGGCGAGCTCCCAGGCGGCCTCGGTCTGCTGCTCCAGCCAGTCGTCGCGCAGGCTGTGGTCCATCTGGCCGGGCCAGCTGTACGCCAGCAGCCCGGAGCCGGCCAGCCAGGCCGCGGAGGAGACCGAGGTGGCCTCCAGGACTCCGGTGCCGTCGCCGCTGCGGCGCAGCGGGTTGCTCGCGACGGTGACGACCACCGCGAAGCGCTCCCTCTCGCCGGTGGCGATCTCCCCGCGGGCGGAGGGCTCGTCGCCGTGGCCGGTGGAGCCGTGCTCGACGGTGCCGTCGGCGCCGGTGCCGACCTGCATCAGCCAGCGCGGGCCGGTGAAGGCCTCGTCCAGCCCGTACCAGGGGAAGCCGGCCCGCAGGAAGCCCTCGGCCGTGCGCCGGGCCGCGGGCACGGGCCGGGCGGCCTCCTGGGGCGGAGCGGGGGCCGTCGCGGGGGCCGCGGCGGGTACTGCCGGTGCTGTGGCTGCCGCGGGCGCCGCGGGCGCCGCCGCGGCAGGTTCGGCTGGTGCTGCGGCGGCGGGTAGGTCGGGTAGCTCGGGAAGTTCGGGTGCTTCTGCGGGCTGTGTGCTGACCCGGCTGCTGCTCGTCGTCTCCATCGATGCGGCCTCTCGTTCCGTTGGGTCCGGAACGGCCCTCCCCCACAGGTCGTTGGGGGGACCCCCCACCTCGGGCGCCCTGGTCCGGACTCATGGAGGATAGCCACCGGACCCCGGATCGCCGGGCAGGACGGGACTCAGGTGGCGTCGGCGTCGGACCAGGTCCGCTGCTCCACGGCCGGGGCGGCGGGCTTCTTGACCAGGTCCGGGGCGGCCTCGGGCTCGCGGCTGTTGACGGCGTCGGTTACCTCGTTCAGCTCCTTGCGCAGGTCGAAGCTGCTGCGGATGTCGCGCAGGTCCTCGTTCTCGGCGAGCTGCTTGCGGATGAACGTCTTCGGGTTCAGGTCCTCGAACTCGAAGTCCTTGAACTCCGGGCCCAGTTCGGAGCGGATGTCCTGCTTGGCGCTGTCGGAGAAGGCGCGGATCTTCCGGACGAAGCCCGTGACGTCCTGGACCACCTTCGGCAGCTTGTCCGGGCCGAAGACGAGGATGCCGAGGACCACGATGGTGACCAGCTCGAGTGCGCCTATGTCGTTGAACACCTTGCCGCTCCTCGGCTCTCTCCGTGTCGGGCCACGACAACGGTACCCGGCCCGGCCGGTCGGCCCCTACATCGGTGCTGGATCAGTCGTGCTTTCCCCTGATCGTCATGATCCGTTCGCCGGGCCGGGGCGGGGGGAGGCACGTGGCGGGGCCGCACCACGCGGCCGTCGGCCCCCGCCCCCGCTCGGCGACCCGGGGCGGGGCGACCTCCCCGGAATCCTGTGGCACCGCCGGGCGGTGCGCCTGCCGCACCTCCGACCGGGCGGGTGCACGGCCCGGGGCGGCCACCGCCCGCCCCGCCCCGCCGGGGGTCAGCGGAGCAGCGACACCGGGCGGGGGGAGGCGGATGCCGAGGGGTGGACCGGCGGCAGCGGAGCCGTGGGGCGCGGACTGGCGGCGATCCCGGACCGGGGCTCCCGGTCGCGGAGCACCGCGTCGGCCACGGACACGGCGGGGTCCGGTCCGAGGCCCGGTCCCGGGCCGGTCCCGGACACGGGGGCCGCCGGGACGGCGGGGCCGGGCCTGGACGCCGGCGCCTCGCCCCGCGCGTTCGGCTCGACCATGTCCAGCGGCAGCGTCCCGCCCAGGGCGATGGCCGCCAGGGACACCGCCCCGGCCGCGACGAACGCGAGGCGGCGGCGCGGCCGCCCCACTTCGTGGATCCGGAAGCCCTGTGGCGGCGGCGCGGGGGCCGTGTACCCGAAGGGGCCGGCGCCGGGCGGTGCGGACGGCCCGTCGGGGCCCTCGCCGGGCAGCCCCTGCAGCCGTGCCAGCAGCCCGGCCGACAGCGGCGGCGGTGCGCTCTCCACGAACAGGGTCTTCAGACGGCGCTGGGCATCGGCCTCGGCCTTGCACTTGGCACACGTGGCCAGGTGGGCCAGTACGCGCTCGCGCGCGTCGTGGTTCAGCTCCCCGTCGACCAGGGCGGCGAGACGGTCGCCCAGGTGCTGTTCGGCGGGGGACGGACTGACTCCGCTCACTCGGCGCCGCCCTCTCCCCCGGCTCCCGGCACACCCACCGCGGCCCCCGCCAGCGCGCGCTGCTCCGCGCGCGCCTCGGGAGAGCGGTGCCGGAGCGCCTTGCGCAGGTGTGAGCGGCCCCGGTGGATACGGCTGCGCACGGTGCCGAGCTTCACGCCGAGCGTGGCGGCGATCTCCTCGTACGACAGGCCCTCGATGTCGCACAGCACCACGGCCGCGCGGAACTCGGGGGCGAGGGTGTCGAGCGCCTGCTGCACGTCGGCGTCGAAGTGGGTGTCGTGGAGCACCTGCTGCGGGGAGGGCTCGCGGCTCGGCAGCCGCTCCGCGGCGTCCTCGGCGAGCGCGTCGAAGCGGATCCGCTGCTTGCGGCGGACCATGTCGAGGAAGAGGTTGGTGGTGATCCGGTGCAGCCAGCCCTCGAACGTGCCCGGCGTGTACGTGGACAGCGAGCGGAAGACGCGGACGAAGACCTCCTGCGTCAGGTCCTCGGCGTCGTGCTGGTTGCCCGTCAGCCGGTAGGCGAGGCGGTAGACGCGCGCGCTGTGCGTGCTGACGATCTCCTCCCATGTGGGAGGGGTCCACGCCTGCGAGCCCGCATCGGCGGCGAAGATCGCGGTGGTTGCGGCATCGGCGGTGTGGATGCGGTCAGCAATGTCGGTCACGGATTTCGGCTCACCCGCCGACCAGAAGAGACGCCTCAGTACGCCTCGACGATCCACAGGCGCAGCCGCACCTCCCCTATCGGCTCTGGTGGTGTCCAGTGGAGCCCCTACCATAGCCACCCCTCCCGTCAGCTCCGGATAAGCCTTTTTGCCTTATCTTTGCCCGTGGTCCGGAGGGGCCGGGGCGCCGGTCTGCCCGGTGCCGTCCCCATCCGTCCCATCCCCGTCCCGCCCGTACGCCCCTTTTGCCTCGCTCGTCGGGCGCTCATCGCCAACTGGTCCAACGCCCGGTCCCATCTGCGGGTTCCCGACGCCAGCGGATACAGTCACCGTTGCGCCAACTATGGGGACAGGAGAGGGTCATTACCGGCAACCGGCAGACGAGCTGGGCGTTCGCCGACGCGTTTGTCGCCGAGGACGACGCTCTGCGGTGGGCCCGCGACCGGGCCAGGGAAGCGGGCCTGCGCTCCGTCTCCCCCGGCACCGGGGCCGCGCTGCGCCTGCTCGCCGCCAGCGCGGACGCCAAGGCGGTCGCCGAGATCGGCACCGGGACCGGCGTCTCCGGCATCCACCTCCTGCACGGCATGCGCCCGGACGGGGTGCTGACCACCGTCGACCCCGAGGCGGACCGGCAGGCCTTCGCCCGCCAGGCCTTCCGCGCCGCCGGCTTCGCCGGCAACCGCGCCCGCTTCATCCCGGGCCGCGCCCTGGACGTACTGCCCCGGCTCGCCGACGGCGGGTACGACCTCGTGTTCTGCGACGGGGATCCCGCCGAGTCCCTCGACTACCTCGCCGAATCGTTGCGCCTGCTGCGCCCCGGCGGGCTGGTGTGCTTCGAGGGGGTCTTCTGCGACGGGCGCACCGTCGACTCCTCCGCCCAGGAGACCGAGGTGCTCCGGGTCCGGGAACTGCTGCGCAGCGTCCGGGAGAGCCCCGCGCTGGAAGGGGCCCTGCTCCCGGTGGGCGACGGCCTGCTCTGCGCGGTCCGGCGCTGATCCCGCGCCCCGGCGGGGGCGGCGGTCGGCCCGGTCGGCCCGGACAGCCTGGACGGTGCCGGCGTCAGCGCAGCAGCGCGAAGGTGAGCGCGGTCGTGGCGCCGAGCACGGTGCCGGCCAGGACCTGGGCGGGCGTGTGGGCCTTGAGGACCAGTCGGGACCAGCCCACGGCCGCGGCGGCGGGCGCCGCGAGGAGGAGCGGGGTCCCGAAGGCCAGCACCAGGACCATGACGGTCCCGCCGGCCACCGACATGTGGACCGATATCTGCCAGCCGAGGGTGACCAGCAGGGACGAGACCAGCCCGACGAGCAGGGCGACGACCAGCGCGAACACCTCGCGCGGTGCCCCGAGGACATGGCCGAGGGCCATCGCCGCGGCCACCGAGACCAGGCTCAGCACCATCGGCACGACCCGCTGGCGGCGCACCCGGATGTGCTGGTCGGTCAGGGCGCCGCGCTTCACGCCGAGCCGGATGATCCCGATCGGCACCACCCCGCAGAACAGGGCGGCGAGCAGCCCCCAGCCGAGCCCGGACCACGAGCCGGTGCTGTGCCAGCCGACGGCCAGCAGCAGGGCGACGACGAGGTTGGCCGGGGCCAGGACGTCGGTGAGGACCCGGGCCGCCTTCTGGCGGGGGGTGCAGTCGGCGAAGGCGGGCGGGGCGGGGGCGGTGAAGGTCACGGCACGGCTCTCGGCTGGCGGCAGCCCCCGCGCCGCGCTGCGGACGGCGGGAGCGCGGACGGAAGAGGAAAGAAGGGAAGGAAGATCAGCAGGCGCAGGAAGCCCGGGAAGCCCGCCCAGAAGGCCCAGGAACCGCCGGAGGCTCAGGAGGGCAGGACGGGCGGGAACGGCAGGTCGACGGAACCGCTCACGCGGGGCGACCGGCACAACGCTGCCCCGGCCGCGGATCGCGGCGGCCGGGGCAGCGCAGAGTATGCAGAGTGTGCAGGTGGTGCCGACGGGTCAGCCGACGACCTTCTTCAGGGCGTCACCCAGGGCGTCCGCCTCGTCCGGGGTCAGCTCGACGACCAGCCGACCGCCGCCCTCGAGCGGTACGCGCATGACGATGCCCCGCCCCTCCTTGGTGACCTCGAGCGGGCCGTCGCCCGTTCGCGGCTTCATGGCCGCCATGCTCGTTCCCCTTCCTGAAACCAGCTCATCGTCAGCCGACGGCCCCCATTCAGGCGCCTGGAAGCCGGCATCGAACACATTGCTTCCCGGCCATTATCCCGCATGTCAGGACCCGATGACCAACATCGGCCGGGAACGCTTGCGCAACGCGCTCGGCCAAAACCACTCATTTCGGGGACCTGCCTGCGATACTGCGCCCGCTCTGCGGCGGCCCGCCGTCCGCTTTCTTTGACACACATCACATGCCCTGGAGCGGTCCGGTCCGCCATGCTGACCTTGTACCGGCCAGTACCGATCCGCTGGCCGGGTCCGCGACGGAGGGGACACCACCTGCCATGGCCGACACCGTGCTGTACGACGTGACCGACGGGCTCGCCACGATCACGCTCAACCGCCCGGATGCGATGAACTCGCTGAACACGGAGCTGAAGGTCGCCCTGCGGGACACCCTGCAGGCGGCGGGCGCCGACCCGGGCGTGCGGGCGGTCCTGCTGACCGCCACCGGGCGGGCCTTCTGCGTGGGCCAGGACCTGAAGGAGCACGTCGGGAACCTGGAGGCTGCCCGGCAGTCCGGCTCGGGCAACGCGCTGAGCACCGTGAGCGAGCACTACAACCCGATCGTGCGGGCGATCACGGAGATGCCGAAGCCGGTGGTCGCCGGGGTCAACGGCGTCGCCGCCGGGGCGGGCTTCGGCTTCGCGCTGGCCGCGGACTACCGGGTGGTCGCCGACACCGCGAGCTTCACCACCGCCTTCGCCGGGGTCGGGCTGTCCGCCGACTCCGGGCTGTCCTGGACCCTGCCGCGGCTGGTCGGCCCCAGCCGGGCCGCGGACCTGCTGCTGTTCCCGCGGTCGATCTCCGCGCAGGAGGCGGCGGACCTCGGCCTGGTGAACCGGCTCGTGACGGCGGCCGAGCTCGCGGACACCGCCGCCGAGGTCGCGCGGCGGCTGGCGGACGGGCCGACCGTCGCCTACGCCGGTCTGAAGGAGGCGCTGGCGTACGGGGCGGGGCGGTCGCTCGCCGAGGCGCTGGAGAAGGAGGACGAGCTCCAGACGCGGGCGGGTGCCTCCGAGGACCACGCGATCGCGGTCGCCGCCTTCCTGGCCAAGGAGAAGCCGAAGTACACCGGGCGCTAAGCGGGCCTCCCCGAGGCCGCTTAGCCCGTACGGGGCGGTGGCCGCGCCGGCCGGCCCGCCGCCGCCCGCCCCCGTCAGACGGCGGGGGTACGGGCCGTGCAGGCGGCCAGGTGGTCGTTGACCAGGCCGCAGGCCTGCATCAGGGCGTAGGCGGTGGTGGGTCCGACGAAGCGGATGCCGGCCTTCTTCAGGGCCTTGGCCAGGGCGGTGGACTCGGTCGTCACGGCCGGGACCTCGGAGATGTCCTCCGGGGCCGCGCGGCCCGGCTCCGGGGCGTGGGACCAGATCAGGGCGTCGAGCTCGCCGGGCTCCCACGCCGCGAGGACCTTGGCGTTGGCGAGGGCCGCCTCGATCTTGGCCCGGTTGCGGATGATCCGCTCGTCGGCGAGCAGGCGGGCGGCGTCCTGCGCGTCGAACCGGGCGACGGCCGCGATCTCGAAGTCGGCGAAGGCCTTCCGGAAGCCCTCCCGCCGCCGCAGGATGGTCAGCCAGGACAGCCCCGACTGGAAGGCCTCCAGGCACAGCCGCTCGTACAGGGCGTCGTCCCCGTGCACCGGGCGGCCCCACTCGGTGTCGTGGTACGCGATGTAGTCCTCGGTGGACAGCGCCCACGGGCAGCGCAGGCCCCCGTCGGGCCCGGCGAGGGCGGTCACCGGGCGTCCTTGGACAGGTCGACGGCCTTCGGCTCCGTCGGCCGGTCGTCGGTCGCGGCGGCGGCATTGGCTGTGGCAGCAGCGACGGCAGTGGCAGCAGTGGCGTTCGAGGCGGTGGCGGCCGCGGCCGGGGCGGCGCCGTGCGCAGCCGCGGCCGTCAGTTCGCCGATCCGCGCGTCGCGCTCGGCGAGCTCGGCCGAGAGCCGCTCCAGCACGTCGTCCACCTCGGCCATCCGGTAGCCGCGGGGCGCCACGGGCAGCCGCAGCGCGTCGATGTCGGCGGGCACCACCGGGCGGCTCTCGGGCAGCGCGTCGGCCACGCGGTCCGGCTCCGCCTCGGGCAGTACGGGCTCCGAGCCGCCGCCCACCACCGCCAGGGTGACCGCGGCGACGACCACGACCAGCGCGATCAGCAAGAACCAGAACACGATCGACTCCCTGAGAGACTCTGGGGGCACCTCCCAGCGGCAGCTGGGGACCACTCCGATCACCAGGTTAAGGTCACAGGCGCGGCGCACGGGCCGCCAGAGGAGGAAAGAACGGGATGCTGCGACTGGGCAGGCGCGAGTTCGACACCCACGAGCCGGTGATCATGGCGATCGTGAACCGCACGCCGGACTCCTTCTACGACCAGGGCGCGACGTTCCGTGACGAGCCCGCCCTGGACCGGGTGGAGCAGGCGGTGGCCGAGGGCGCGGCGATCATCGACGTCGGCGGGGTCAAGGCCGGTCCGGGCGAGCACGTGGACGCGGCCGAGGAGGCCCGGCGCACGGTCGGCTTCGTGGCCGAGGTCCGGCGCCGCCACCCGGACGTGGTGATCAGCGTCGACACCTGGCGGCACGAGGTCGGCGAGGCCGTCTGCGAGGCGGGCGCGGACCTGCTCAACGACGCCTGGGGCGGGGTGGATCCGAAGCTCGCGGAGGTCGCCGCCCGGTACGGCGCCGGCCTGGTCTGCACCCATGCCGGCGGTGTCGAGCCGCGGACCCGGCCGCACCGGACCGGGTACGGGGACGTCATGGCGGACATCCTGCGGATCACGGTGGGCCTGGCCGAGCGGGCCGCGGCGCTCGGCGTCCGGCGGGACGCGATCATGATCGACCCGGGCCACGACTTCGGGAAGAACACCCGGCACTCGCTGGAGGCCACCCGGCGCCTGGCGGAGATGACGGAGACGGGCTGGCCGGTGCTGGTCTCCCTGTCGAACAAGGACTTCGTCGGCGAGACCCTCGACCGGCCGGTCAAGGAGCGCCTGCTCGGCACGCTGGCCACGACGGCGGTCTCGGCCTGGCTGGGCGCGCAGGTCTACCGCGTCCACGAGGTCGCCGAGACCCGGCAGGTCCTGGAGATGGTCCGCTCGATCCAGGGCCTGCGGGAGCCGGCGGTGGCCCGCCGGGGACTGGCCTGAGCCGGCCCCCGGTCGGGCGGCCGGCCGCGCGGGTCCCCGCCGGGGCGGCGGCGGGCTCCGCTACTTGCCGACTTCCTTCGTCACGAGGCTGATCGCCTCTTCCACGTCGTCCGTGACGTGGAAGAGGTGGAGGTCCCGCTCGGAGGCCTTGCCCTGCGCGACCACCGTCTTGCGCAGCCAGTCGACCAGGCCGCTCCAGTACTCCGTGCCGAACAGCACGATCGGGAACCGGGTGATCTTCTGGGTCTGGACCAGGGTCAGGGCTTCGAACAGCTCGTCCAGCGTGCCGAGTCCGCCCGGCAGGACCACGAACCCCTGGCTGTACTTCACAAACATCGTCTTGCGGACGAAGAAGTACCGGAAGTTCAGCCCGAGATCGACGTGCGCGTTGAGCCCCTGCTCGAAGGGCAGCTCGATGCCCAGGCCGACGGAGATGCCATTGGCCTCCCGCGCGCCCTTGTTCGCCGCCTCCATCGCGCCCGGGCCGCCGCCCGTGATCACCGCGAAGCCGGCCTCGACGAGCGCGCTGCCGATCCGGACTGCGGCCTCGTACTCCGGCGAGCCGGCCGGAGTGCGCGCCGAGCCGAACACGCTGATCGCGGGCGGCAGCTCCGCCAGTGTGCCGAAGCCCTCGATGAACTCCGACTGGATGCGCAGGACCCGCCAGGGATCGGTGTGCACCCACTCGGTGGGACCGGCCGAGTCCAGCAGCCGCTGGTCCGTCGTGCTGCCGGCCTGCACCTGCCCCCGCCGGCGCAGTACCGGCCCGAGCTGCTGCTCCTCGGGACGTGGGCGAGCGAACCCGTCGGAATTGCGGTGGTTGCCCATGGTGTGCTCCCTCCTGCTGATCGTTGGCCCAGCCTAGGCGTACGAAGGTGAAGGGAAGCGGAATTCAGGAGGTCAGCCAGGCGCGGAGTCGTTCCTCGCAGTGCAGGATCGCCTTGGTCTCCACCCGCTCGTCGACCTTGTGCGCCAGCAGGGCGTCGCCCGGGCCGTAGTTGACCGCCGGGACGCCGAGCGCGCTGAAGCGGGAGACGTCCGTCCAGCCGAACTTGGGCATCGCGCGACCGCCGACCGCCGCCATGAAGGCGACCGCCGCAGGGTGGGAGAGGCCGGGCAGGGCGCCGCCGGAGGAGTCGTCGACGACGAACTCGGCGATGCCGCAGTCCGCGAAGACCTCCTTGACGTGGGCGAGGGCCTCGGCCTCGCTGCGGTCGGGGGCGTAGCGGAAGTTGACGGTCACCGTGCACGCGTCGGGGATGACGTTGTTGGCGACGCCGCCCTCGATGCGGACCGCGTTGAGGCCCTCGTGGTACTGGAGGCCGTCGATGACGGGCCTGCGGGGCTCGTACGCGGCGAGCCGGGCCAGGACGGGGGCCGCCGCGTGGACGGCGTTGGAGCCCATCCAGCTGCGGGCGGAGTGGGCGCGCTCTCCGACGGTGCGCAGCAGCACCCGCAGGGTGCCCTGGCAGCCGCCCTCGACCTCGGCGTTCGACGGCTCCAGCAGGACGGCGAAGTCGCCGGCGAGCCATTCGGGGTGGGCGGCGGCGACCTTGCCCAGGCCGTTGAGGTCGGCGGCGACCTCCTCCTGGTCGTAGAAGACGAAGGTGAGGTCGCGGTTGGGCTCGGGCACGGTGGCCGCGATGCGCAGCTGCACGGCGATGCCGGACTTCATGTCGGTCGTGCCGCAGCCCCACAGGACGCCGTTCTCGTCGAGGCGGGACGGGACGTTGCCGGCGATCGGCACGGTGTCGAGGTGGCCGGCGAGTACGACGCGCTCGGCCCGGCCGAGGTGCGTGCGGGCCACGACGTTGTTGCCGTACCGGTCGACCGTGAGGTGCGGGAGGCCGCGCAGGGCGTGCTCCACCAGGTCGGCGAGGACCTTCTCGTCGCCGCTCACGGACGGGATGTCGACCAGTCGGGCGGTCAGCTCGGCTGCGTCCAGGGTGAGGTCCAGCTCGGATTCGGACATGTCCCGACCCTAACCCGGGCGGCTGCGGCGAACGTCTCACGTCCGCTCACTGGACGCAGCACGTGGCTCAAGTACGGTGGGCCGCGTGTCCCAGAGCGATCTTCCCCGCCCCCGCCGCCGCCGTCGGCTCCGTACGGCCGCCGGCCTGTGCGTCCTGCTTGCGCTCGTCGGCTACCTCGTCGTGCGGTTCGAGTCGATGGGGGGCGGCGGAGCGCCGCACTGCACGGCCTCGGACGTGGCCGGGGACGCTCCCGGCGGGGACTCCCGCCGTACGTACGACATGACCCCGGAACAGGCGGCGAACGCGGCGACGATAGCCGCCGTCGGCGTCTCCAAGGGGCTGCCGGACCGGGCGGTCACCATCGCCCTGGCGACCGCCATGCAGGAGTCGGCCCTGCGCAACCTCGACCACGGCGACCGGGACTCCCTGGGGCTGTTCCAGCAGCGGCCCTCGCAGGGCTGGGGCACGCCCCAGCAGATCACGGACCCGGTCTACTCGGCGGGGATCTTCTACGACCGGCTGGTCCAGGTGAAGGGGTACTCGCGGCTGCCGCTGACGGAGGCGGCGCAGAAGGTGCAGCTGAGCGGGTACCCGCAGGCGTACGCGAAGCACGAGCCGGACGCGACCGTCCTGACGGCCGCCTTCGCCGGCGCCGGGGAGCTGACCTGCGGCGGGCCGGCACCGACGGATCCGGGCGACCCGCAGAAGGTCCAGGCCGAGCTGAACCGGATCTTCGCCAAGGCCGGACTGCACCGCAGCCCGGCGGAGCCCTCCCGGACCGGGGAGGGGCGGGGCGGGATCACGGAGCCCGAGGTCACCGTCGTCGAGAAGCAGGACGGCGGCGAGCCGGCGGTGCGCGGCAGCCGGGCGATAGCGGGCTGGGCGGTGGCCAACGCCCGCGGGATGGGCATCGTGCGCGTCTCCTACGGCCACCGGGGCTGGATCGCCGGGCAGAAGAAGGGCCGGTGGCAGGAGAAGGGCGGCGTCGGGAAGTCGGGCGACGGCGATCCGCACAACGCGTCGGACGGCGAGATCCGCATCTTCGTGAAGGGCTGAGCGGTCCCCGAGACCGCTGACACGCCGGGCCGGCGCCTCGTCCGTGCGTACGGGGCGTCACTCGCGCGGGGGTGAACCGAGAGGCCCCGCCGAGGGCCCCGGCAGGCACGGAATCCCTGGTCGGCGCACATCCAATGAGCTTGTCCCGGAAGCCGATTAAACGATGCGTTACCGATCCTTTACCAACCGGGTCCGCAACCCGCCCCGCCCCGGGAGCGGTTGTAGGGGCGTACTCAGCCGCTACCGCTTAGGAGCAACATGTCCCTCCCCCTGACCCGCCGGATCGCCCGTTCCGCGCTGCTGCTCGCGGCCGGGGCCGCTCCCGTGGTCGGTGCGGCCGGCGCGGCCAGCGCCGCGGGCCTGGACTCGGCCGTGCCGCAGCTGGGCGCGCTCACCGCCCCGGAGACCCTTGACGCGACCGCCACCGCGAACGACGTGGTCGGCACCGGCGGAGCCGCCGCGGCCTCGGCCGCGGACAGCGCCACCCAGGCCCTGCCCGGCGCTCCCACCGAGGTGGCGGGCACCGCGGGCGCCCTGCTCGGCGGGCTCCCGGCCAAGGGCCTGCCGACCGACGCGGTACCGGCAGGCCAGCTCACCGACGCGGTACCGGCCGGCCAGCTCACCGAGGCGGTACCGGCCGGCCAGCTCACCGGCGCAGTGCCGACCGACGCGGTGGGCGCCCTGCCGCTGCAGGGGCTGCCGCTGGGCGCCTGACCACCGCCCTGAAAGGCCCGAGGGGGCCGGGAGTTCGCACTCCCGGCCCCCTCGGGCTGTCTGCGGTCCCGCGCCGCCCGCGCGACGCCGCGGCCGCGTCGGGCGAGCCGCCCGAAGGCCGTCAGGCGAGCCGCTTGACGGCCGCCTCGACGCGCTCGTCCGTGGCCGTGAACGCGACCCGGACGTGCTGCCCGCCCGCCTCGCCGTAGAAGTCGCCGGGCGCGACGAGGATGCCGAGCTCGGCGAGGTGGGCGACGGTGTCCCAGCAGGGCTCGCCGCGGGTCACCCACAGGTAGAGGCTGGCCTCGCTGTGGTCGACCCGGAAGCCGTGCGCCTCGAGCGCCGTGCGCAGCGCCGCGCGCCGCGCGGCGTAGCGCGCGCGCTGCTCCTCGACGTGCGCGTCGTCGCCGAGCGCCGCCACCGTGGCCGCCTGCACCGGGGCGGGGGTCATCATGCCGCCGTGCTTGCGGATCTCCAGCAGCTCGCCGAGGACGTCCGCGTCGCCGGCGATGAACGCGGCCCGGTAGCCGGCCAGGTTGGAGCGCTTGGACAGGGAGTGGACGGCGACGAGGCCCTCGTACGAACCGCCGCACACGTCGTCGTGGAGGACCGAGACGGGCTCGGCCTCCCAGCCCAGCTCCAGGTAGCACTCGTCGCTGAAGACCAGGATCCCGTGCTCGCGCGCCCAGGCCACGATCCGGATCAGCTCGCCCTTCGGGATGACCTTCCCGGTGGGGTTGGACGGGGAGTTCAGCCACAGCAGCTTGATCCCGGCCGGGTCGAGCTCGGTCGGGTCGTCGTAGACGACGGCCTCGGCCCCGCACAGCCGCGCCCCGACCTCGTACGTCGGGTAGGCGAGCCGCGGGTAGGCGACCTTGTCCCCGGCGCCCAGGCCCAGCTGCGTCGGCAGCCAGGCCACCAGCTCCTTGGAGCCGACGACCGGCAGGACGTTGCGGTGTCCGGCGGCGCCGGCGCCGAGCCGGCCGCGCAGCCAGCCGGTGATCGCGTCGCGCAGCGCGGGCGTGCCCCACACGGTGGGGTAGCCCGGCGAGTCGGCGGCCGCGACCAGGGCGCTCTGGATCAGCTGCGGCACCGGGTCCACGGGGGTGCCGACCGACAGGTCGACGATGCCGTCCGGGTGCGCCGCGGCCGTCGCCTTGTACGGCTCCAGCTTGTCCCAGGGAAAGACGGGAAGACGTGCGGATACTGCGGCCACGGTGCTCTCTGCTCTCTCGTGCGTGCCGGACTGCGTGCCGGGACTGGGACAAACGGCTCGGTCCCGCCCGGCACGGGGGCCGTACGGGACCGAGAGTCGCGTTCCGCCGTGAGCGGCGGCCGTCAGTGGCCTTCGCCCATGGGCGGCAGCGCGGCGATGAAGGGGTGATCCCGCTCGATCAGGCCCAGCTTGGAGGCACCACCGGGCGAACCGAGCTCGTCGAAGAACTCGACGTTCGCCTTGTAGTACTCCTTCCACTCCTCCGGAGTGTCGTCCTCGTAGAAGATGGCCTCCACGGGGCAGACCGGCTCACAGGCACCACAGTCGACGCACTCGTCCGGGTGGATGTACAAGGACCGCTGGCCCTCGTAGATGCAGTCGACGGGGCACTCTTCGATGCATGCCTTGTCCTTGACGTCGACACAAGGCTCCGCGATGACGTAGGTCACGCTCTCGTTCCTCCTCGGTAGGGCTGTCCATATCGCGCGGGAGCGCGGCGTCGTCGATGCCCACGCCTAGTATCTCCGTTCCCGGGCACGATCCGAACAGGAGGGGCGGACAGAGCTGTGGAAATCGCGGCAGGCGGGCTGCTGGAGATTCGTATTACCCCGGCTGACGTGGGTAAACGAGTCTCTGTACGACGGGTGGAAGGCGACTCGAGCGCCTCGCCCGCGTTCACCGATACGGTAGGGGTTCTCACATCGTGGGAACAGGGTGTGCTGACGATCACACGAAAGAGCGGCGAGACCGTCCGCATCGCGGAATCGTCGCTGGTGGCGGGCAAGGTGGTGCCCGCCACGCCGGCCCGCAGGCGGGGCCCCGCGGCCTCGTTCGAGGAGCTGGCGCGGGTCGGGGCGCGGTCCTGGCAGCCGCTGGAGAGCGAGCCGCTGGGCGGCTGGACGCTGCGCGCGGCCGCCGGATTCACCCGGCGGGCCAATTCGGTGCTGCCGCTCGGCGACCCGGGGATACCGCTGGACGAAGCACTCGCGCGGGTGACGGCCTGGTACGCGGAACGAGGACTTCCGGCGTATGTGCAGGCCGCGACGGGGGCCGCCGGCACGCAGGAGATGCTGTGCGCCGACCTCGAGCGGCGGGGCTGGGTCCGCGAGGTGTCGGCCGAGGTCCGCGTCGCGGCCCTGGCGCCGCTCGCGGACACGGCCGCGGACACCGCGCAGGTCCTGCTGTCCCGCACCCCCGACGAGGAGTGGCTCGGACGGTACGGGCGGGTGGCCGACCCGGAGGTGGCCCGCCGGGTGCTGACCGCCGGGCCGTCGGTCTGGTTCGCGACGCTGCCCGGGCGGGCGATCGGCCGGCTCGTGGCCGACGGCCGGTGGGCCGCTTTCGCGGCCGTCGAGGTCGACCCGGCGCACCGGCGCACGGGCCTGGCGACGGCGGTGATGGCGGCGCTGGCGGCGCGGGCCCTCGAGGAGGGCGCCTCGGCGGCCTGGCTCCAGGTGGAGACGGACAACGCGGCGGCCCGGGCTCTGTACGACGGGATGGGCTTCGCGCCGCACCACACCTACCACCACTACCGGGCCGCGCGATGAGCGCACGGAACCGGGAGCTGTTCGCCGAGGAGGCCCGCTCGGAGCGGCCCGACCTGGCGGTGCTGTGCCTGCTGGTGGCGGCCGAGGCGGACCCGGAGCTCGACGAACGGGCCATGGACTGGGCGCAGATCGAGCTGGACCGGCTGGCGGGCATGCTGCCGTACGGGCTGCACGGCGCCCGGGCCTGGGCCTCGGCGGTGACCGAGCTCCTGGGCGGGCGGCTGGGCTTCCACGGCACGCCCGCGGACTACGGGAAGCTGTCCTCCTCGCTGCTGCACGAGGTGCTGCGGCGCCGCCGGGGCCTGCCGATCCTGCTGTCCGTGGTCTGGATGGAGGTCGCGCGGCGGGCGGGCGCCCATGTGTACGGGCTCGGGCTGCCCGGGCACTTCGTGGTGGGCTTCGGGGATCCGGAGGAGGGCGTCGTGGTGGACCCCTTCGCCGGCGGCGCGTCGCCGGGCACGGGTCCGGCGGAGCTCGCGGACGGCCCGCGCACCCCGGCCGGGACGCTGGAGATCGTCCTGCGGATCCTGAACAACATCCGGGCCTGGGCCTCGGCGCGGCCCGAGCAGTCGGCGGTCGCGCTGTGGTCGCTGGACCTGTCGCTGCTGCTGCCCTCGCACCCGGCGTCGCTGCGCTACGAGCGGGCCCGGCTGCTCGTGGAGCGCGGGGAGTTCCGGACGGGCGCGGCGGAGCTGGAGGCGTACGCCGAGGTGGTCGCGGCGGTGGACGCCGAGGCCGCGGCGCGGATCCGGTCTGAGGCCCTCTCGGCCCGCGCCCTGCTCAACTGACGGCCCGCGCGGTCCGGGCCGGCGCGGAGGCCGGCCACGCGCGCGGCCCCCGTCCCGGGTCGGAACGGGGGCGGGCCGCGGGCCGGCCGGGGAGCCCGGCCGGCCGGCCGTCAGCTGGGGTTGGTGTCGATCGTCGCGGTGCGCTCGGCGGCGGTCTTGCCGCGCAGGGCCTTGCCGAGGGCGCCGGCCACGTCCTGCGGGGTGACCGGGGTCTTGTCGCCGGTGCCGCGGGTGATCAGGACGCCGTCGAAGGTGTTGCCGTACGTGGTCTTGAGCGCTTCGAGGTCGTACTTCTCGACCAGGCGCCCCTCCACCACCTGCATGCTGAGGATCTTGGGCAGGGACTTGGGGCCGAAGGCGAGGGACTTGGGGCCCGCCTTGACGGTGGCGATGCCGGACATGGCCGGTTCGGCGAACTCCTTCATGGCCCGGTCCAGTTCGGCCTGGCCGACGGCCGGCTCCTTGTTGGTGGTGGGGAGTTCGACGGGGGCCGTCTTGCCGGTGGCGACCATCTCGCGGAAGGCCTTGGTGACGAGGTCGGCGGAGGCGCCCGCGTCGAGGGTGGTGCCGGCCTTGCCGGGGACGGCGACGGCCTTGCCCGTGTCGAACTTGATGGTGCCCTCGGTGACGGTGCCGGCGGTTCCGGCCAGCTCCTGGAGCGCGACCTGGAGCTTCTCCTCGTCGACGGGCAGCACGGGGTCGGCGACGCGCTGGTTGCCGAGGAGCGAGCCGATGACCGTGACGGGGTTGTAGTCGCTGCCGGCGGCGTTGCGGACGGTGGTCTGGGTGTCGAGGGACAGGCCGGCCTTCTCCGGCTTGAGCTCGACCTGCTTGCCGCCGACGGTGAGCTGGAGCGGGGCGGCGGCGCGGTTGCCGAAGGCCGTCTGGAGCTTGGCGACGGCCTCGTCGCGGCTGCCGCTGATGTCGACGCCGAGGACGGTGGTGCCCTTGGGGACGTCGGAGTGGTTCAGGAGCAGCCCGGCGCCGTAGGCGACGCCGAGCAGCGCGACGAAGCCGCCGCCGAGCAGGACCAGCTTGGAGCGGGCCTTGGTCACCTTGGTCGGCTTGGGGGCGGGCTTCGGCGCGGCCGGGCGCGCCGGGGCGGGCCGGGGGCTGCGCGGGGCGGAGGCGCCGGGCGCGCCCGGGCCCGGCGGGGGCACCGGCGCGGCCATCGGGTCGTCCATGCCCGGGCCGGGCCAGCGCGGGGCCTCGTCGGCGCGCGGGCCGCTCAGCGGAGTGCTGCCCAGGGCGGGGCCGCCGGTGGGGCCGGCCGGGCCTGCGGGGCCGCCGCGGCCCGCGGGGGCGTCGAAGGCGGGGAACGGCTCGGTGGCGGGTCCGCCGTCTCCGGGGAAGGCCGGGAAGCCCTGGGTGGCGTCGGCCACGGGACCGCCGGGCGCGCCGGGGCCGTCGAAGCCCGGACGGTCGAAGCCCGGGCGGTCGAAGCCGGGGCCCGCGGGGCCGGCCGGGGCGGGTGCCGGCCGGGCCGCGAAGTCCTGCGGCGGGGCGCTGGTGCGCGGGCCGGGGACGGCGGGCGCGCCCGGGGCGAAGCCGGCCGCCGGGGCGCCGACGCGCACGTCGGCGCCGGGCCGGGCCGGCGGGGCGGGCGTGCGGATCGGGAGCGGGGCCGGGGCGGGCCCGGGCGCGGCCGGGGTGCGGGTCGGCAGCGGCGCGGCCGGGGCGGGAGCGGCCGCCTTCGACTTGCGGGGGGCGAACCAGTTGCTCGCCGCGTCCTCCGGCTCGGCGGATGCCGCGGGCCCGTCCGGCGCGGCGGACGCGGCCGGGGCGGCGGGCAGCGCGCGGGGCGACGCGGGCGCCGACGCGCGCGCGGGCGCGGCCTCCGGCTCGGCCTGTGCGTCCCGGTCCTTGTCCGCCTCGGCGGCGACCGGCTTGCGTACGACCACCGGCGGGATCGGCCGCGAACCCGGGATGTTGATCCGGATCCGGGTGGTCAGGGTGGTCTCGGTCTTCGGCCCGTCGGTGTCGGGCGTGGACGGGTTCGAGGTCACAGAGTTCTCCTCCGAGGCAGTCGCAGTCGCCGCTGTGTCCGCGGACGGGTGCTGGCCGGTTCCGTACGGCTGGGTACCCGAGGGGTATGCGGCTCCTCCGCGCCCCTGGGGTCCGGAGGGCGGACTGTCGGTTTCACGACTCAAGGCAGGTTTCTCCCGGTTGGCTCCGCCGCCCGTCATACCGTGCGCGGGCAGCTCGGCGGCCCGACCACCATACTGGCCGCGGCCCGGACGCAACTGACCTAGGGGAATCCAAGGTTCCCCTTCGCCTCCTCCAAGCCCCCGGCGCGCACCGGGTGCAGCGGGCCCCAACCCCCGGCGGCGGGCACCCCGCCCGAGTTCAACGGCCTGTCACTTGGCGGGCGGGGCGGCCGAAACGGGCCGGTCGAACGGGTTTCTCAGGGTGGCGCACATCACAGCCGCGACGGTTCCACCCAAAAGGTAGACGTACATGCCGATTCCGGACGAACTCAGCAGGAAGTCGCCCTCGGGACGCGGAGTACCGAGGGCGACGTACGCCAGGAACCAGCCGGCCGCGGCCGCACCCACCCCGATGCCCGTCCCGGTCGCGATCCGGCCGCCGAGGAACAGCCCGAAGAGCGCGAGCAGCGCCAGCGCCACCCCGGCGGGGAACCAGAGGTCGACGACCGCCCAGCCGGCCAGGCCGGTCAGCAAGCCGACCGCCAGCAGGCCGAGGAGGACGGCGATCCGCCCCGCGGTCCATTCCCGGGTCATGCCCCGACCCCCGCGAACAGGTCCCGCTCGCGCTCCCCGGCGGGGGCGCCGGGGCGGCCCCGGACCAGCTCGTAGTACTCGCGGGCGAACAGGGGCTGCGCCAGGTCGTTGGAGAGGGCGAAGAAGGGCCCGTCCACGGCGATCTGGGTGGCGTGCGCCCGCATGGCGGCCGCCTTGGCCGCCACGACCGACTCGTCGGCGGCGATCTCCGCGGTGATGAGCCCGTCGTCGACGACGCCGGGCACGTCGTCCGGCGAAGCCAGCCCCGGGAAGGGGGTCTTGACGCCGGCCGCGCGCAGCCGGGCGAAGCCCTCCTCGACCACCGAGCGCGGCACCCGGTTCCAGTAGACCTTCCCGATCTGGTGCGGGTCGCCGAGGTCGCGCCGGTACGCGGGCTCGGCGGCCAGCTCCGCGGCGCGCATGGCGACCCGGTGGGCCTGGATGTGGTCGGGGTGCCCGTAGCCGCCGTTCGGGTCGTAGGTCACGAGGACCTGCGGGCGCAGCTCGCGGATGACCTCGACGAGGTACGCGGCGGCCTCGTCGACGTCGGCCGACCAGAAGGAGCCGGGGCGGCGGTTCTGCTCGACGCCCATCATCCCGGAGTCGCGGAAGCGGCCGGGGCCGCCGAGGAACCGGTGGTCGGTGACCCCGAGTTCCGCCATGGCCGCGGCCAGCTCGCCGATGCGGTGGGTGCCGAGGGTGTCGTCGCGGTCGGCCGCCAGGTGGGCGAGCCCGGGCGGGATGACCTCACCCTCCTCGCCGAGGGTGCAGGTCACCAGCGCGACGTGGGCGCCCTCGGCCGCGTACCTGGCCATGGTGACGCCGTTGTTGATCGACTCGTCGTCCGGGTGTGCGTGCACGAAGAGCAGACGACGGGCGGGAAGACCGTTCATGGGGCAAGACTAACGAGCAACGGCCTACAACTTGAGGCCACTGATCATGCTCGCCACATTCGTGGTCAGCTGGGTGAGCGTCGGCGCGATGGTCGAGCTCGCGAGATAGAAACCGAGGAGCACACAGACAGCGGCGTGTCCCGCCTTCAGGCCCGACCGGCGGACCAGCAGGAAGACGACGATCGCCAGCAGCACCACGGCCGAGATCGAGAGTGCCACGGCGTTTCACCTCCACGACGAGCGGACATCGGTACGCGTACTCGTACTCAGTGCTCGGCGGAGTCATACCCACCGTGCGCTACGGATCATAACTATCCGTACCAGCGCATCGATCGAATTCCGGCAGCACGAGGGGCGCACGCCGCGCATGCACAGGGTCACGGGGGTGGCCGGCCGGGGGGACACGGATGCCTCCCCGGCCGGTTGTCGGCACCCGCACGGCCGCACACAACCCAGGCTGCCGGGTCCATATCTCCGGACAGAAACGGTCAAGTTGCCTGCATGTAAACCCGGTTGGTCCGACAGCGGGCCGCGGGCGGCACCCTCGGAGCACGGGCGGCCGCCACGCGATGGAATCACCGCGCTGGCCGGAAATAACCGGTGGCGCGGGACTCCGCCGGTCGTGTCGCGCCGAATGCGTCAGAACGGGACGGGTTCGACGGATCGGATTCCGGCCCTCCGGACGGCGGCGCGATTCGCTCGCTCGTGCGCCCCGAACTGCGCCCCTGCGCCGGTCGATGCGCTCCGCCATTCGATCTTGGCCCTGTTCTACTGCCGTGCATGACCGAACAACTGCGCTGCACGGTCGTCCGGACCGGCAGCTACGAGGGAGTCCAGGGCGGCCGCTTCGGGGCGGGCATCAGCGCCCAGTCGGCCGGGGCCAAGGGGCTGTGCCTGCACCGGCTGGTGATGCCCGCGGGCAGCCGCGGCCGGCCGCACCTGCACGCCGGCCACGAGTCCGCCATCTTCGTCCAGTCGGGCCAGGTCGAGGTCTGGCACGGCGAGGACCTGGCCGAGCACGTCCTGCTCCGGGCCGGCGACTACATCCACATCCCGCCGGACACCCCGCACCTGCCGGTGAACACCGGCCACGAGGACATGGTCTGCGTGGTGGCCCGCACCGACCCGGACGAGCAGGAGGGCGTACGGCTGCTGGACCTGCCCGGCTGGCTGGAGTCCCGGGTCGGCGCGCTCCCGGTCGGCGCCGGCTGAGCCGCCGAGCCGCTACTCCGCCTCCGGCCGGGTCGGGGCGCCCGGCGGGGCGGGCGGCGGCGGCAGGTCGCCGGGCTGCGGCACCACCTGCTTCTCGGCCGCGAAGTGGCAGGCCGAGGGGTGGGCTGCGGGCCCCGAGGGGAAGACCGCCGGGACCGCCAGCAGCGGGACCTCGTCGGTGCAGCGGCGCTGGGCCTTCCAGCAGCGGGTGCGGAACGGGCAGCCCGACGGCGGGTTGGCGGGCGAGGGGACGTCCCCGGTGAGGATGATCCGCTCCCGGTGGGCCCGCGCCTCGGGGTCCGGGACCGGGACGGCCGACAGCAGCGCCTGGGTGTACGGGTGGGTGGGGTGGTCGTAGATCTGGGTGTCGGTGCCGATCTCCACCACCCGGCCCAGGTACATCACCCCGACCCGGTCGGAGATGTGCCGGACGATCGACAGGTCGTGCGCGATGAACACGTAACTCAGGTCGAACTCGCTCTGCAGCCGCTCCATCAGGTTGATCACCTGCGCCTGCACCGACACGTCGAGCGCCGAGACCGGCTCGTCCGCCACGATGACCTCCGGCCGCAGGGCGAGCCCGCGGGCGATGCCGATGCGCTGGCGCTGGCCGCCGGAGAACTGGTGCGGGTAGCGGTTGATGTACTCGGGGTTCAGGCCGACGACGTCCAGGAGCTCCCGGACCCGCCGGCGCCGGTCGCCCTTCGGGGCGGCCTCCGGGTGGATCTCGTACGGCTCGCCGATGATGTCGCCGACCGTCATGCGCGGGTTCAGCGAGGTGTACGGGTCCTGGAACACCATCTGGATGTTGCGGCGCACGGCCTTCAGGGCCCGGCCGGACAGTTTCGTGATGTCCTCGCCCTTGTACGTGATGGCGCCCGCGGTGGGGCGTTCCAGGTTGACCAGCATCCTGGCCACGGTGGACTTGCCGCACCCCGACTCCCCGACGATGCCCAGGGTCTCGCCGCGGCCGAGTTCGAAGGAGACGCCGTCGACCGCCTTGACCGCGCCGACCTGCTTCCTGAACAGGATCCCCTGGGTCAGCGGGTAGTGCTTGACCAGGCCGCGGACCCGGAGGACGGGCTCAGCCACCGAGGCACTCCTTCCAGAAGTGGCAGGCGCTCGCGCGCGGCGCGGGCGAGCCGGTGACCGGGTACAGCGGGGGCTCGTCGCTGCGGCACACCGGCTGTGCCATCGGGCAGCGGGGGTGGAAGGCGCAGCCGCGCGGGATGGCGAGCAGGCTGGGCGGCAGGCCCTTGATCGCGTACAGCTCCTGGCCCTTCTGGTCCAGGCGCGGGATCGAGTCGAGCAGGCCGCGCGTGTACGGGTGGGCGGGGCGCTTGTAGATGTCGTGGACGGGAGCCGTCTCGACGATCCGGCCCGCGTACATCACGGCGATCCTGTCCGCGACGTCGGCGACCACGCCCAGGTCGTGGGTGATCAGGATGAGCCCCATGTCCAGCTCCCGCCGGAGCTCGGCGAGCAGGTCCATCACCTGGGCCTGGACGGTGACGTCGAGGGCCGTCGTCGGCTCGTCGGCGATGATCAGGGAGGGCTCCAGGGCCAGCGCCATCGCGATCATGATGCGCTGGCGCATGCCGCCGGAGAACTGGTGCGGGTAGTCCCCCACCCGCTGCCTCGCCGCGGGGATCTTCACCCGGTCCATCAGCTCGACGGCCCTGGCCCGCGCGTCCTTGCGCGACATCCCGCGGTGGATCTCGTACATCTCGCCGAGCTGCGCGCCCACGCTGAGCACCGGGTTCAGCGCGGACAGCGCATCCTGGAAGATCATCGCCATCTCGGCGCCGCGGATCCTGCGCCGCTCGTCCTCCTTCATCCTCAGCAGGTCCTTGCCCTTGAAGAGGATCTCGCCGCCCGCGATCCGGCCCGGCGGCACGTCGAGGATGCCCATCACGGCCTGGGCGGTCACCGACTTGCCGGAGCCGGACTCGCCGAGCACGGCGAGCGTCTCGCCGGCGTCCACCGAGTAGTTCACGCCGTTGACGGCCTTGGCGACCCCGTCGCGGGTGCGGAACTCCACCTGGAGGTCCCGGACTTCGAGCAGCATGGGCCGGCTCCTCAGCGCAGCTTGGGGTCGAGGGCGTCGCGCACCGCGTCGCCGAGCATGATGAACGCGAGCACGGTCAGGCTCAGCGCACCGGCCGGCCAGAGCAGCATGTGCGGGGCGTTGCGGATCTGGGGGGCCGCGTTGGAGATGTCGATGCCCCAGGAGACCGTGGGCGGGCGCAGGCCCACGCCGAGGAAGGACAGGGTGGCCTCCAGGGCGATGTACGTGCCGAGCGCGATCGTGGCGACGACGATGACGGGGGCGACGGCATTGGGCCCCACGTGCCGCAGCAGCAGCCGGGAGTGGCCGGCGCCCAGCGCCCGGGCGGCCTGGACGTAGTCGTTCTGCTTGGCGGTGATGACGGATCCGCGGGCGATGCGGGCCACCTGCGGCCAGCCCAGCAGCACGATGAAGCCGACCACCGGCCAGACGGTGTCGCCGGTGACGACGGACAGGAAGACGAGGCCGCCCAGGACGACCGGGATGCCGAAGAAGATGTCGGCGACGCGGGAGAGGAGCGCGTCGCTCCAGCCGCCGAAGAACCCGGCGAGCCCGCCGAGCAGCGAGCCGAGCAGCGCCGCCCCGAGGGTGGCGCACACGCCGACGGTGATCGAGGCGCGCGCCCCGTACACGGTGCGGGTGTACACGTCGCAGCCCTGGGTGTCGTAGCCGAAGGGGTGGCCGGGCTCGGAGCCGGCTTGCGATTTGGACAGGTCGCACTGGAGCGGGTCGCCGCTCGCGATGAGCTGCGGCCAGATGGCGATGAGGACGAGGAAGAGGATCAGGAGGGAGGAGATGACGAAGACGGGGTTGCGGCCCAGCTGGTGCCAGGCGTCGGACCACAGGGAGCGGGCCTTCTCGGCCGGCCCCTTCCGGCCCGGCTCGGGATCCAGGGGCTTCTCCAGGCTTTCCGCCTCGTCGAGTGCCAGGTCCATCTGTCCGCCCTGTCCTGTGGGTGCGATGGCCTCGTTGTCGCCGGGCTCCAGCGGGTCGTACGCCGGCTCAGGCATAGCGGATCCTCGGGTCCAGGACCGCGTAGAGCAGGTCGACGAGCAGGTTCGCCAGCAGGAAGACGATGACGAGGATGGTCACGAACCCGACCACGGTCGGGGAGTTGTTGCGCAGGATGCCCTGGTAGAGCTGGTAGCCGACGCCGTGGATGTTGAAGATCCGCTCGGTGACGATGGCGCCGCCCATGAGGGCGCCGATGTCGGTGCCGATGAAGGTGACGACGGGGATCAGCGAGTTGCGCAGCAGGTGGCGGGTGGTGACCCGGCGGCGCGGCAGGCCCTTGGCGACGGCGGTGCGGACGTAGTCGGCCCGGGCGTTCTCGGCGATGGAGGTGCGCGAGAGGCGGGTGACGTACGCGAGGGAGACCAGGGCGAGGACGATGCCGGGCAGGATCAGCTCGTTCAGGGGGGCGCTCGGGGAGACGGTGGGCCGGACCCAGCCCCACTGGACGCCGAAGAGGTACTGGAGCACGTAGCCGGTGACGAACGTCGGAATGGAGATCACGATCAGGGTGAGGACCAGCACCCCGGAGTCGACGGCCCGGCCGCGGCGCAGGCCGCTGATCACGCCGAGGGTGATGCCGACGATGATCTCGATGACGATCGCCACGCAGGTCAGGCGCAGGGTGACGGGGAAGGCCGAGGCCATCAGCTCGGTGACGGGCTGGCCGTTGAAGGCCGTGCCGAAGTCCCCCTGGAAAATCTGGCCCATGTAGTGCAGGTACTGCTCCCACAGGGGGCGGTCGAGGTAGAGGTCCTTGCGGATGCGCGCGGCGGTGGCGGGGTCGGGGGCCTTGTCGCCGAAGAGGGCGGCGACGGGGTCCCCGAGTGCGTACACCATGAAGAAGATCAGGAACGTGCTGCCGATGAACACCGGGATCATCTGGAGCAGCCGCCGGATCACATAACGTCCCACTGGAGCGCTCCGGGGTGTCGGCGGGCCTTGCGGCTGCGGGTCAGCTGACCTTGATCTGGTCGTAGACGGGCACGCTGAACTGGTTGAGCGCCACGTCGGAGAGGCGTTCGGCGTATCCGGCGCTGCCGTTCTGGTACCAGAGCGGGATGGCCGGCATCTGGGCGGCGAGGATCCGCTCGGCGTCCTGGAACTTCGCGATGGCCTGGGCGGGGTCGCTCTCCTGGTTGGCCTCGTCGACGAGCTTGTCGAACTGCGGGTCGCTGAACTTGCCGTAGTTGGAGGAGGCGTCGGTGTAGTAGAGCGGCTGCAGGAAGTTCTGGATCAGCGGGTAGTCGGCCTGCCAGCCGGAGCGGAAGGGCCCGGTCAGCTTGTAGGAGCTCTGCTGGTTGCGGAAGTCGGCGAAGGTGCCGACCGGGTTGACCGTGCAGACGGGGCCCTGGCCGAGGGCGTTGTTGATGCTGTTGCAGACGGCGTCCATCCAGGCGCGGTGGGATCCGGTGTCCACGTTGGAGGTGAGGGTCATCCTGCCGCCGGGCAGTCCGCCGCCTTCCTGGATGAGCTGCTTGGCGGCCGCCGGGTCGTACGTGCAGGCGTCACCGCACAGCGTCGGGTTGAAGCCGCCCTTCTCGCCGAGGGCCGGGGAGGTCCAGTCCTTGGCGGGGGTGCGGGTGTCGCGGAAGATCTGCTTGGTGATCTCGTCGCGGTTGATCGCCATGGAGATGCCGCGGCGGACCTTCTCCGTGCCCTCCTTGCCCCACCGGGGGTCGTAGAAGGGGAAGGTGAGGGTCTGGATGATGAGGGCCGGCTGGTTGATGTACCGGTCGCCGAGGTCGTTCTTGACGTTCTTCAGCTGCGACGCGGGCACGTCGTCGACCAGGTCGAGGTTTCCGGAGATCAGGTCCGTGTAGGCGGTGTTGTTGTCGGTGTAGACCTTGAGGTCCACGCCGCCGTTGACCGCCTTGTCCGCGCCCGGGTAGCCGTCCCACCTGCGCAGCTTCATCCCGGTGCCCTTGGTGTACGAGTCCACGGTGTACGGGCCGTTGCCGATCGGCTTGTCCAGCCAGGCGGTGTGGTCGGTGAAGAAGGCCTTGGGCAGCGGGGAGAAGGCCTGGTAGCCGAGGGTCTCGGGCCAGGTGGAGAACTTCTTGTCGAGGGCGACGGTGAAGGTCCGGGCATCCTTGACGACCAGCCCGGACATCGTCTTCGCCGTGGGCTCGCCGGATGCCGGGTGGACCTCGTCGTAGCCGACGATGTCGCCGAAGAACGGGGCGTTGTTCTGCTTCTTGGTGACGTCCGCGGCGTAGTTCCAGGCGTCCACGAAGGACTGGGCGGTGACCGGCTCGCCGTTGCTGAACGTCCAGCCGTCCTTCACGGTGATGGTGAAGTTCTGGTTGTCGGTGGTCTCGATGCTCTCGGCGAGCATGTTGGTGGCCGCGCCGGTCTTGGGGTCGTAGCGCTTGAGCCCGCGGAAGATCATGTCGAGGACCTTGCCGCCCTGCACCTCATTGGTGTTGGCCGGCTCCAGGGGGTTCTGCGGGTCGCCCCAGGAGGAGCTGACGATCCCGGACTCGCCGCCTCCGCCGCTGTCTCCCCCGCCTCCGCAGGCCGACGCCGCCAGGGCGACGGCCACCGCCCCTGCGGCCCACTTGGCGTGGGTGGCTGCGCGCATCGAGTGCCTCCTTACGGCTACCGGGACTCACTTGGGAGCCAATGTCACCCCTCGCGGGGCCCGGTGCACTGCCGGTTGGACCGATTGCACCCCTGCGCCGGGCGCCTGTCACCCATGTGAGTGCAAGGGCAGCTCCCAGGTGTCAACGGCGTAGTGGAGCTTCATCCCGTGGGCCTCGTACAACCCGAGTGCGCCGGTCTCGTTCCTGATGTCCACACCCAGGCCGACGAGGTCCCGGCCGCGGGCCGCGTAGGCGGCGAAGCCGTGGCGCAGCAGGAACCCGCCGATGCCCCGGCCGCGTACGTCGGACCGTACGCCCAGGTGGCTGACCCAGCCCATGCTGGTGCGGTCGTCGCGGGTGAGCAGCACTCCCACGTCGCCGTGGCCGGGCAGGCTCGCGATCCACACCAGGGACCAGTCGAGCGCGCGGGCGTCGATGTGGTCCAGCCAGGCCTCGTACGGGCGGTCGACGTGCCCGAAGTGGGCGGCGAAGGTGTCCTCCACCAGGGCGTGGGCGCGGCGCCGGTCGGCCTCGTCTGCCCCGCAGTGGCGCAGGGCGATCCCCTCGGGAGGGGCGGGCGGCAGGTCGGCGGCCGCGGAGACGGGGCGGGTCATCACCTGGTAGCGGCGCACGGTGCGGTAGCCGCGCCCGGACAGCAGGGAGAGGTCGAGGGTGGGCTCGATGTTGAGCTGGAGCCGCAGCCGGCCCTCCGGCGCCCCGTCGGCCATCTCGCGGGCCCGGGCCTCCAGCCGCTCCAGCAGGGCGAGGGCGGCCCCGTCGTGGCCGGGCAGCACGTAGTGGTCGCAGTCGACCCGGCCCGGCCCGGAGTCCGCCCACACCAGGGCGTACGCCACGAGCCGGCCGTCCTGGAAGGCGAGCCAGGAGTCGGTGGCGAGGTCGACGCCGGGGTGGGACAGGTCGGCCTCGACGGCGGCGAGGTCGGTCTCGGGCCGGCCAATCTCGATCAGGTCGACGGCGTTGAGGAGGGCGCAGATGTCGGACGCGTCGCCCGGGCCGGCCGGGCGGACGGTCATCACGTCGGTCATCCGGACACTGTCCGACGGCGCCGGGTACGGCCGCAACCGGCTTTTCCCGCGATCGGATCGGGGGTGTCCGGCACCTCCCCGGACCTCCCCGCCTCCCCGCCTCCTCCCCGCCTCCCCGCCTCCGCGCCCGGAAGGGTCCCGGAACGCGCCGGGGCGCCCGCCGCCGGAGGGATCCGGCACCGGGCGCCCTGGAGGACGTACGCGGGAGGGTCAGACGGCCAGGACGGCGCGCTCCTCCGCGAAGTGGCACGCCGACTCGTGCGCCGCGAGGGTGTTCTGGCCCTGGTAGCGCTCCGGGACCGCCAGCACCGGCTGCTCGGTGGCGCAGATGTCCTGCGCCTTCCAGCAGCGGGTGCGGAAGCGGCAGCCCGACGGCGGGTTGGCGGGCGAGGGGACGTCACCGGTGAGGATGATCCGCTCGCGGGCCTCGCGCGCCTCCGGGTCCGGGACCGGGACGGCCGACAGCAGCGCCTGGGTGTAGGGGTGCGTCGGGTGGTCGTAGATTTCGGCGTCGGTGCCGATCTCGGCCATCTTGCCGAGGTACATCACGCCCACGCGGTCGGAGATGTGCCGGACGATCGACAGGTCGTGCGCGATGAAGACGTAGGACAGGTCGAACTCGTCCTGCAGCTTCTCCATCAGGTTGACGACCTGCGCCTGCACCGACACGTCGAGCGCGGAGACCGGCTCGTCGCAGATGATGATCTCCGGGTTGAGCGCGAGGCCGCGGGCGATGCCGATGCGCTGGCGCTGGCCGCCGGAGAACTGGTGCGGGTAGCGGTTGATGTACTCGGGGTTCAGGCCGACCACGTCCAGGAGCTCCTGGACCTTGCGGCGCCGGTCGCCCTTCGGGGCCGCCTCGGGGTGGATCTCGAAGGGCTCGCCGATGATGTCGCCGACCGTCATGCGCGGGTTCAGCGAGGTGTACGGGTCCTGGAACACCATCTGGATGTTGCGGCGGACGGCCTTGAGGGCCTTGCCGGACAGCTTGGTGATGTCCTGGCCCTTGTAGAACACCTCGCCGGAGGTGGCCCGCTCCAGGCTCATCAGGAGCTTGGCGACGGTGGACTTGCCGCAGCCGGACTCGCCGACGATGCCGAGGGTCTCGCCCCGGTACAGGTCGAAGGAGACGCCGTCGACGGCCTTGACCGCGCCGACCTGCTTCTTGAACAGGATGCCCTGGGTCAGCGGGAAGTGCTTGACCAGGTTGCGCACCTGGAGGATCGGCTCGCGCTCGCCCTTGGTGAGGTCAGCCATGGATCTGCTCCTTCCAGAAGTGGCACGCGCTGCCGCGGCCGGGCAGCTCGGTGCCGTCCTGCTCGGTCACCTGGTGCAGGACGGGCACGTCGGTGCGGCAGATGTCCTGCGCCTTGGGGCAGCGCGGGTTGAAGGCGCAGCCCGAGGGGATGTTCAGCAGGTTGGGCGGCAGGCCCTTGATCGCGTAGAGCTCCTGGCCCTTCTGGTCCAGGCGCGGGATCGAGTCGAGCAGGCCGCGGGTGTACGGGTGCGCGGGGCGGCTGTAGATCTCGTGGACCGGGGCGGTCTCGACGATCCGGCCGCCGTACATGACGGCGATCTTGTCGGCGACGTCGGCGACGACGCCGAGGTCGTGGGTGATCAGGATCAGACCCATGTTCATCTCGCGCTGGAGTTCCGCGAGCAGGTCCATGACCTGGGCCTGGACCGTCACGTCGAGAGCCGTGGTGGGCTCGTCGGCGATGATCAGTTCCGGCTCCAGGGCCATCGCCATGGCGATCATGATGCGCTGGCGCATACCGCCGGAGAACTGGTGCGGGTAGTCGCCCACGCGCGCCTTGGCGGCGGGGATCTTCACCCGGTCCATCAGCTCGACGGCCTTGGCCAGGGAGTCCTTCTTGGACATCCCGCGGTGGACGCGGAACATCTCGCCGAGCTGGGCGCCGACGGTGTGCACCGGGTTCAGCGAGGAGAGCGCGTCCTGGAAGATCATGGCGATCTTCGAGCCGCGGATCTTGCGGTACTCGTCCGCCGGGAGCTTCAGCAGGTCCGTGCCCTGGAAGAGGATCTCACCGGAGGGGATCTTGCCGGGCGGCATGTCGAGGATGCCCATGATGGCCTGCGCCGTCACGGACTTGCCCGAGCCGGACTCGCCGAGGACGGCGAGGGTCTCGCCGGCGTCCACCGAGTACGAGACACCGTTGACGGCCTTGGCCACGCCGTCGCGGGTGTGGAACTCGACGTGCAGGTCGCGCACTTCGAGCAGCGGGGTGCCCTCCGGCGCCGATCGGGGCGCGGGGACGTTCGAGGTCTTGTCGATGATGGTCAACGTACGCCCTTCCTCAGCGCAGCTTCGGGTCGAGGGCGTCGCGCACCGCGTCGCCGACCATGATGAACGCGAGCACCGTGATGCTCAGCGCGCCGGCCGGGAACAGGAGCACGTGCGGAGCCTGGAGCCAGCGGACGGAGGCGTCGCTGACCATGAGGCCCCAGGAAATCTCCGGGGGCTGGACGCCGATGCCGAGGTAGGACAGGGCCGCCTCGGCGGAGATGTACACGCCCAGGCTGATCGCACCGACCACGATGACCGGGGCGATGGCGTTCGGCAGGATGTGCCGCAGCGTGATGCGCAGGGTGCCGGCGCCGAGGGCGCGGGCGGCGACCACGTAGTCGTTGTTCTTGTTCTGCAGCACCGAGGACCGCATGATGCGGAAGATCTGCGGCCAGCCGAGGATCGCGAGCACCAGCGAGACCGACCAGGCGTTGCCCGGCAGCGCGGACATGATCAGCATGCCGCCGAGCAGCAGCGGGATCGCGAAGAAGATCTCGGTGAAGCGGGACAGGAAGCTGTCGAGGATGCCGCCGGTCCAGCCGGCCAGCAGGCCGAGCGCACCGCCGACGATGACCACCAGCGAGGTGGTGACGATGCCGACGATGACCGAGTTGCGGGCGGCCCACACCGTGCGGGTGTAGACGTCGCAGCCCTGGATGTCGAAGCCGAACCAGTGGTCCGCGCTCGGGGTCTTGAGCGAGTCCTGCAGCTTGCACGCGTCGGACGCGAACGGGCTGCCGTCCGTGAACCACTGCGGGAACGCGGAGATGACGAGCATGCAGACGACGAGGAACGCGCCGATCAGGAAGACCGGGTTGCGGCGCAGGTCGGCCAGCGCGTCCGACCAGAGGCTCGCCTCGCGGTCCTTCTTCTTCTTTCCGCCGTCCTTCTTGACCGCGGCGCCGGCGGAGGGGGCGCCGGCGATCTGGGTGTCGGTCGTCATCGAGTCCTCCACCGTAGTTGTGTCACGCATAGCGGATCCTCGGGTCGAGCACGGCGTACAGCAGGTCCACGAGCAGGTTGCCGACCAGGTAGACGAGGACCAGGATGGTCACACCGCCGACCACGACCGCGCCCTGCTTGAGGTAGACGGACTGGGCGAGTAGACCGCCGACCCCGTGGATGTTGAAGATGCGCTCCGTGATGACCGCACCGCCCATGAGGGAGCCGAGGTCGGCGCCGAGGAAGGTGACGATCGGGATCATGGCGTTGCGCAGCGCGTGGTTCATGACGACGCGGCGGCGCGGCAGGCCCTTCGCGGTGGCGGTGCGGACGTAGTCCGCGCGCATCGTCTCCATCAGGCTGGTGCGCGTCAGGCGCGCGACGTACGCCAGCGAGGTGGAGGCGAGGACGAAGGCCGGCAGCAGGTAGGCGCGGAAGCCGTCCGACTCGTTGAACGAGACGGGGAAGAAGTCGATGCCCCAGTTGTTCTTCAGCTGCACGCCGAGCGTCAGCTGCAGCACGAAGCCGGTGACGAAGACGGGGATCGAGATGACCATCAGCGTGGAGATGAGCACGAGCTGGTCGAGGAACTTGCCGCGGCGCAGGGCGGCGAGGACACCGGCGAGGACACCGACGACGGCCTCGATGACGAAGGCGACGAGGGCGAGGTTCACGGTGTACGGGAACGCCTCGGCGAACAGGTCGGCGACCTTGCGGCCGGTGAGGGTCTCACCGAGGTCGCCCTGGAAGACGCCGCTGATGTAGTTCCAGTACTGGAGCAGGAACGGGTCGTCGAGGTGGTACTTCTCGCGCAGCATCGCCGTGACGATGGGGTCGGCCTTCTTCTCGCCGGCGAGCAGCTGGATCGGGTCAGCGCCCGGCATGGCGAACGTCAGCGCGTAGATCAGGAACGTGGCACCGAGCAGGACAGGGATCGCCTGTATGAGTCGGCGGATGAGGTAGCGGCCCATCAGACCTCCAACAAGAACAGGGGGAAAGGGCGGGCAGACGGAAACCTGATTCCGTCTGCCCGCCCCCTGGAATTCCCCTAAGTGAAGAGGGGTGTTAGTTGAGCTCGACGTTGGCCAGGTCCATGCGGCCCTGGGCGTCGACCTGAACGTTCTTCACGGACTTGGAGTAGGCCGAAGAAGACATGTACGTGAACACCGGGATGTACGGCAGGTCCTTGATGATGATGTCGTCGGCCTGCTGGTACAGCTTCAGACCCTCGGCCGGGTCCGTCGCCTTGTCGGCCTTGTCCATCAGGGCCTCGAACTCGTCGTTCTTGTAGTGGCCGTAGTTGGAGCCGTTCTCGATCGCGACCTTCGAGAAGATCGGACGGAGGTAGTTCTCGGCGGCGGGGTAGTCCATCGACCACGCCATGCGGAACGCGCCCTTGTACTTGGCGGCGCCCAGGTCGTCCAGCATGTCGCCGAACTTGGCGTACGGCTTGGCGGTGACCTCGAGGCCGAGGTTCGCCTTCAGCTGGTTGGCGACGGCCTCGATCCACTCCTTGTGGCCGCCGTCGGCGTTGTAGCCGAGCTCCAGCTTGTTGCCGGGGATGCCGCCGGCCTGGGTGTAGAGCTCCTTGGCCTTCTGCGGGTTGTAGGTGCCCGCCTCGCCGAGGGCGCCCTTGCGGTAGCCGGGGATGATCGGGCTGATGAAGTCGTCGGCCGGCTTGCGGGTGCCGTTGAAGATGGTCTTCGTGATGGCGTCCCGGTCGATGGCCATCGAGATCGCCTTGCGGATCTCGAGCTTGCCGAAGGCCTCCGGGTTGGTCTCCAGCGGCATGCCGAGGTAGCCGACGCCCGACTCCGGCTTGTAGATGTAGCGGTCGCCGAACTCCTGGGAGACGGTGGCCATCGCGGAGATCGGGAGCTTGTCGACGATCTGGATGGTGTCGGCGCGCAGGTCGTTGTACGCCGTGTCCAGGTTGTCGTAGATCTTGAAGGTGACGCCTTCGAGCTTCGCGCGGCCCTCGGCCGGGAACTTGTCGTACCTCTTGATCTTGATCTGCTTGTTGTGCTCCCAGGCGCCGTCCATCTGGAACGGACCGTTGCCGATCGGGGCCTCGCCGAACTTCTTCGGGTCGGCCTCGAACGCCTTGGGCAGCGGGTAGAAGGCGTTGTAGCCCAGCATGGTCTTGAACTGGGAGAACGGGTCCTTCAGCGTGACGGTGAAGGTCTTCTCGTCGACGACCTTCAGGCCCTTGAGCTCGGTGGCGGTGGGCTTCTTGTCCTTGCCCGGCGCCAGCTCCTCGGAGCCCTCGATCTTCGCGAAGAACGGCATGCCCTCGGCGGCGTTGTCCTGGTTGGCGCCCCAGTTCCAGGCGCGGACGAACGACTGCGCGTCGACCTTCTCGCCGTTGTGGAAGGTGTAGCCGTCCTTGATCTTGATCGTCCAGGTCTTCGAGTCGGTGGTCTCGATGGACTCGGCGACCGCGAGCTTCGGCTCGTTGGTCTTGTTGTCGTAGTCGACGAGGCCGACGAACAGGGCGTTGAGAACCTCGGCGCCCTCGGACTCGGCGGTGTTCTGACCGATCAGGCCGTGCTGCGGCTCGCCGAGCACCACGGTGATGTTGCCGCCGGACTTGCCGGCGTTCGAGTCCTTGCTGGTGCTGCATGCCGTAGCGGCCATCGCCACGACGACGGCTCCGGCGACCCACTTGGCGCTCGTTGCTCCGCGCATGGGTTATTGCCTCCTCAGGAGTCACGGTGGATACGTGAAGGACCCGGCTCCGCTGACACCCCTGACAGCGAAATCCGGCCCCATTCGTGTGCTCGTGAGTCGACGCTCCCCACAGCGTGTGACCCATTGACCCGAGCTCAATGGAGCCATCCTCAGGGACACCCCCGGGCGTAAACCACACCTGCGTGGTCTCGTTTTCACAACATCGATCCGCGGCAGAAACCCGAAATCCGGACAAAAGGATCAGAGACAGACACGTGCGAAACGGACGGTTAGCTCAACTTCCGGAGTGTCACGGTCGGTATGCGGACACAAGAACGCAACAATCCCCTTGACAGACGTGAAAAAACGAACAGCCCCTCCCCGCACGGAGATCCGTGCCGGGAGGGGCTGTACGTCGGGCTCGCCGGGGGGTACGGCGCCCGCCAACTGCCGTGTTACTTGGCGGCCTTGGCGCGCGAGGCGGTGCGCGAACGCTCCTTCTGGTCCAGGACGACCTTGCGGATGCGGACGGCCTCCGGGGTCACCTCGACGCACTCGTCGTCGCGGCAGAACTCCAGGGACTGCTCCAGGGAGAGCTTGCGCGGCGGAACGATCGCCTCGAACGAGTCGGCCGACGAGGACCGCATGTTCGTGAGCTTCTTCTCCTTGGTGATGTTCACGTCCATGTCGTCGGAGCGCGAGTTCTCGCCGACGATCATGCCCTCGTACACCTCGGTGCCGGGGTCGGTGAACAGGACGCCGCGCTCCTGGAGGTTGGTCATCGCGAACGCGGTGACCGCACCGGCGCGGTCGGCGACCAGCGAACCGTTGTTGCGGGTCTGCAGCGCGCCGAACCACGCCTCGTGGCCCTCGTGGATGGAGTGGGCGATACCCGTACCGCGCGTCTGGGTCAGGAACTCCGTACGGAAGCCGATGAGGCCGCGGGACGGGACGACGAACTCCATGCGGACCCAGCCGGAGCCGTGGTTGGACATGTTGTCCATGCGGCCCTTGCGGACGCCCATGAGCTGGGTGACGGCACCCATGTGCTCCTCGGGCACGTCGATCGTCATGCGCTCGACCGGCTCGTGGACCTTGCCGTCGACCTCCTTGGTGACGACCTGCGGCTTGCCGATGGTCAGCTCGAAGCCCTCGCGGCGCATCTGCTCGACCAGGATGGCGAGCGCGAGCTCACCGCGGCCCTGGACCTCCCAGGCATCCGGGCGGTCGGTGTCCAGGACGCGGAGCGAGACGTTGCCGATCAGCTCGCGGTCCAGGCGGTCCTTGACCTGGCGGGCGGTGACCTTGCGGTCCTTGACCGCGGCCTTCGCGTCGGCGCCCTTGCCGGAGCCGCCGCGGCCGACCAGCGGGGAGGTGTTGGTGCCGATGACCATGGAGATCGCCGGCTCGTCCACCGTGATCAGCGGGAGGGCGACCGGGTTCTCCGGGTCGGCCAGCGTCTCACCGATCATGATGTCGGGGATACCGGCGACGGCGCAGATGTCACCGGGTCCGGCCACCTCGGCCGGCTTGCGGGTGAGCGCCTCGGTCATCATCAGCTCGGTGATGCGGACGTTGGAGATCGAACCGTCGCGCTTGATCCACGCGACCGTCTGGCCCTTGCGCAGCTCGCCCTGCTCGACGCGGAGCAGCGCGATACGGCCGAGGAAGTTGTCGGCGTCGAGGTTGGTGACGTGGGCCTGGAGCGGCGCGTCCTCCTCGTACGTCGGGGCCGGGACGTGCTCCAGGATCGTGGAGAAGAACGGCTCCAGGTTGTCGCTGTCCGCGGGGACGGTGCCGTCCTGCGGCTTGGTCAGCGAGGCGATGCCGTCACGGCCGCAGGCGTAGACGATCGGGAACTCGATCTGGTCCTCGTCCGCGTCCAGGTCCAGGAACAGGTCGTACGTCTCGTTGACGACCTCGTCGATCCGGGAGTCCGGGCGGTCGGTCTTGTTGATGCAGAGGATGACGGGCATCCGCGCCTGGAGCGCCTTGCGCAGCACGAAGCGGGTCTGCGGCAGCGGACCCTCGGAGGCGTCCACCAGCAGGACGACGGCGTCGACCATCGACAGGCCGCGCTCGACCTCGCCGCCGAAGTCGGCGTGGCCGGGGGTGTCGATGATGTTGATCGTGATCGGGGCCCCGCCGTCCTTGGGGTGGTACTTCACCGCCGTGTTCTTGGCGAGGATCGTGATGCCCTTCTCACGCTCCAGGTCGTTCGAGTCCATCATGCGATCGTCGAGCTGCTGGTGGGCGGCGAAGGCACCGGCCTGCTTGAGCATGGCGTCGACGATGGTCGTCTTGCCGTGGTCGACGTGGGCGACGATGGCGACGTTTCGGATGTCATGGCGCGTGGGCACTGCGGCGCTTCTCCCGGGATCGTGGATGGCGTCGCGTACGGTCCGGCACGCGAGCCTGCCGGGCGGAAAACCTGCCACGGCCTTACCCCATGGTACTTCGCGTGGCGGGAAGTGGCCGCCGGGGGGTCTGTCAAGAGGCCGGACGGCTGAGGAACGGCCGGGATGCGGGTGGGGGTCCGGCCGTCGGTTCGCAGGGATCCTGCGCAGCTGCTGCGGTACCGCTGCGCTGCTGCTCCGCTGCTGGTAGGGGTGCTCGGGCGCCTGCTGCCGCGGGGCCCGGGCGGGTGGTGCTCCGGGTCAATGGGTATGCACGACCTTGCCCGCCGGAGGTCCGGCGGGCAAGAGACTTGAGTCACTTCTGAGCTTGTGATCCGCGGGTCAACCTGACTGGCCCCGCTTTGTCACTTGTTCTTCTCCTTTTCTTCCTTGGAGCCCGTTTCCCGGCGCTGTGGGGCCTTCTTCCAGCCGATGTCCTGGTAGCGCGGACTGCCCAGGCCGAAGGCTCCCGCGTTGGCCACACCCGGCTTCGCCGCCACCAGCTCGGGGCGCTGGTAGAGCGGGACGGAGCCGGCCGCGGCCCAGATGCGGGCGTCGGCCCTGCGCATCAGCTCCCGGGAGGCCTCCTCGTCCAGCTCGGCCACGGCCTGGTCGAAGAGCTGGTCGATGTGGTCGGTGCCGACCCGGGTGTAGTTCTGCTCGACGAGCAGCGAACCGTCGGCGGCCGGCTCCGGCTTGGCGAAGATCGGGCGGGCGTCGGTGGCCGGGTAGGCGGTGGCCGGCCAGGAGTACAGCGCCAGGTCGTACTGGCCCGAGGCGATGTGGTCCCTGAAGAAGCTCTCGTCGGCCACCTTCGTCAGCTCGGTGGCCACGCCGACCTTCCGGAGCATCTTCGCGATCCGCTCCCCGACGGTGCGCAGGGACTCCGAGCCGGGCCCGGACGGCAGGACGAAGCGCAGGCTGAGCGCCTTGCCGTCCTTGGCCAGCATGTTCCCGGAGGTCCGGGCGGGCTGGGCCGGAGCCGGCGCCGGGCTCGCGCTGGCGCCGGAAGATGCCGCGGGGGTGCTGTCCGAGGCCGCCTGCCCGTCGTCGGCCCCGGGGGCCTTGCCGTCGTCGGCGGTGGTGGCATCAGTGGTGGTGGTCGTACTGCCGTCCGAGGCGGCCAGGGCCGCGGCCTGGGCGAGGAGGGCCTCCTCCTGCTGCTCCGCGATCGCGGCGGCGGCCTGCGGAAGCGGGATCCGCCCCTTCGGGAGCAGGGCGGGGCGGAGCCCGGGCAGCCCCCGCTCCAGGGCGGCGGCGCGGACGTCGCCGTTGCGCTCGTCCTCCTCGCCCACGACGTACAGGCCGTCCTCGCCCGTGCCCGGGCCGGCCGGGGTCCCGCCGTCGTCCTGCTGCCCGGCCTGCGGCTCCTCCTGCTGCTGCTCCGCCTCCTGCTCCTCCTGCTGCTGCTCCGCCTCCGGGCCGGCCTCCGGGCCGGCCTTCGCGCCCGCCGGCTGCGTGAGCACACCGCCCCGGTGCCAGCCGGCATCCGCGAGCAGCGCCTGCGCGGCCTTGGTGTCCTGGCCGCCGAGCGCGTCGCTGTTGTCCGCGTACGTCCGCTGCCCGGCCAGCGCCAGGTGGCTGCCCACCGGCCGCGCCGGCAGCCCCAGCGGCTTGAGCACGATCTCGGCCAGCTCCCGGCGGTCGATCGCCCGGGCCACGGCCCGGCGGACCCGCTCGTCGGCCAGCGGGCCGGAGGCCCCGTTCAGGGCGAGCTGGGTGTACGCCGGCTCGAGGGACTTGCGGACGGTGAAGGCACGCAGCGCCTCGCTCTCCGCGGTGGCGGCCCCCTGGGCCGGGGCCGCGGCCCCGCCCGGCGAGCGGGTGGCGTCCCGGCGGGCCTGGGTGATCCGGTCCGCGACCGCCCGGTCGACCTCCGCCAGGTCGACCTTGTCCGCGGCCAGGGCCTTCGCCCGCTCGGCCCGGGGCACGGCGGTGAGGACCAGGCTGTCCAGCTTGGCCGGCCGGCCCCACCAGCGGGCGTTGCGGGTGAGCGCGGCGGTGCCCGTCCCCTTGTCGATGGCCCCGAGGTTGAACGGGCCGGCGGTGACCTTGAGGGCGCCGCGGGCCCCCTCGTTGAAGGCGTCGGGGCTGCCGGTGACCTGCTTGGGGTAGAGCGGGGAGAACAGGGAGCGCCAGTCCGTGTAGGGCTTGGCGAAGGTGACCCGGACCTCCAGGTCGTTCCGGCCGCGCTCGATCTTCTCGATTCGCTCGTAGCCGGCGTTGCGGGCGGTCCAGTACGCCGAGTCCCTGCCGCTCAGGGCCCGCCACTGGGCGACGAAGTCCGGGGCGCCGATCTCCCGGCCGTCGCTCCACACGGCCTGCTGGTTCAGCCTGTACAGGACGACCTGCTTGGGCTCCCGCTCGACGATCTCCGCCTTCTCCAGGAAGTCCGGATTGGCCGTCGGCCGCCCCTTGTCGTCCAGCGTGAACAGTTGGGGCAGCACCGCCCCGGCGATCCGGGTGGTGGTGGCGTCGGCATCGGCCTGGAAGACGTTCAGGGTCTCGGGGAGGCCGTCCACGGCCCACCGCAGGACGCCGCCGTCGGCAACCAGGTCGCGGGCGGTCGCCGCGATGTCCGGTCCGGCGGCCGCAGGGCCTCCCTCGTCTCCCGCACCGCAGCCCGCGAGCAGCGGCAGTACGAGGACTCCCGAGGTCAGGAGCGCCAAGGATCCGCGCCTTCTCTGGGACATGGGTGGTACCTCCGGGGCGGGGCGTGAAGGGGCGTAAAGGTCGTGCGAGGGGGCGCACGGGTGCGCGGCTTGATCACGTTCGGCGGTATTTGCGGCTGATCACACCGGGTGCAGAACCACACTGAAATCCACGGCCCGCCGTGCCCTCCGCAGCCGCCCTCCGCCACGCCGCGAAGCCCACCCGTGCGGACCAATCCCGGTTGCGGCCGGGACGCGCGTTCCCTCGGGGGAGGGATGAGAATGGACGCAGGGAGGGGCGCACAGATCGCGCCTGCGCGCCCGCATTCGCTGCACGTCCCTTCACAACCGGGGACGGGAGGCGCGACACTCGCAGGCGCACATGAGCGTTGCCACCGCAACCTGCGGAAGTGAGGGCAAGTCATGTCCCTGCAGGACGATTTGAACGCCGTACGGCGCAGCCTGGACGAGCTCACCCGCAAGGTCGAGCAGCTGGAGAAGCAGGCCTCGCGGCAGAAACCGGCGGGCGGCCGGCCGGCGGCCCCGGACTCGTCCCGGATGGTGACCATCCCGGACGTCCCGTACGACAGCGCACTGTGGACGGACACCGACGACGAGGGACTCGGCGCCCGCGACCGCCGGGCACCCTGACCCCCAGCAGTCGTACCCCCGTCATCCACCCCATCGGACCCGGCCCCGCACCCGCGGCGGCCGGGTCTCCTGGGCCACCCCGACCACTCCTCCCGGAGTCCCCTTTGGCCACAGGCACCGAACCACCCCGGCAGCTCACCGGCGTCCACGAAGCCTCCCGGGCCGCGATCCGCGCCCGCCACCTGCGCACCGACCGGTGGTGGCTGGCCCCCGCCGGCACCGCGGCCGGGCTGCTCGCCTTCGTCGTCTACTCGACCTGGCGGGCCTTCGCGAACGCCGACTACTACGCGGCCCCGTACGTCTCCCCGTTCTACTCGCCCTGCCTGGCGGCGAACTGCGAGGAGATGCGCGACGGCCCCAATCTGGACCTCTTCGGCAGCTGGTGGGGCCTGTCCCCCGCCCTGCTGGTCCTCGTCTTCCCGCTCGGCTTCCGGCTGACCTGCTACTACTACCGCAAGGCGTACTACCGCAGCTTCTGGGCCTCGCCTCCCGCCTGCGCCGTCGCCGAACCGCACAGCGCATACACGGGCGAGAGCCGCTTCCCGCTGATCCTTCAGAACGCGCACCGGTACTTCTTCTACACGGCCCTGCCGGTCGCGGCCGTCCTCACGTACGACACCGTGCTGACCTTCCGCAACGACCGGTACGAGTGGGGCCACATGGGCCTCGGGACGCTGCTGTTCGTCCTCAACATCGTGCTGATCTGGGGCTACACGCTGTCCTGCCACTCCTGCCGGCACATCATGGGCGGCCGGCTGAAGCACTTCTCCCGGCACCCGGTCCGCTACCGGCTGTGGGGCTGGGTGAGCCGCCTCAACGGCCGGCACATGCAGCTGGCGTGGGCCTCCCTGATCAGCGTCGCCGCATGCGACCTGTACGTGTACCTGCTCGCCACCGGCGCGATCACCGACCCGAGGATCTTCTGACATGGCTGAAGTCGACCGGCAGCAGTGGGACGTGGTCGTGGTCGGCGCCGGCGGCGCCGGGCTGCGGGCCGCCATCGAGGCCCGCGAGCGCGGCGCCCGTACGGCCGTGATCTGCAAGTCCCTGTTCGGCAAGGCCCACACGGTGATGGCGGAGGGCGGGATCGCCGCCGCCATGGGCAACGTCAACGAGCACGACAACTGGCAGGTGCACTTCCGCGACACCCTGCGCGGCGGCAAGTTCCTCAACCAGTGGCGGATGGCCGAACTGCACGCGAAGGAGGCACCCGACCGCGTCTGGGAACTGGAGACCTGGGGCGCACTCTTCGACCGCACGCCCGACGGGCGGATTTCCCAGCGCAACTTCGGCGGCCACGAGTACCCCCGCCTCGCACACGTGGGCGACCGCACCGGCCTCGAACTGATCCGCACCCTCCAACAGAAGATCGTCGCCCTCCAGCAGCAGGACTTCGAGGAGACCGGCGACCACGAGTCCCACCTGAAGGTCTTCCAGGAGTGCACGGTCACCCGCGTCCTCAAGGACGGACAGCGGGTCGCGGGCGCCTTCTGCTACGAGCGCGAGTCCGGCCGCTTCTTCGCCCTCGAAGCCCCTGCGGTGGTCCTGGCCACCGGCGGCATCGGCAAGTCCTTCAAGACCACCTCCAACTCCTGGGAGTACACCGGCGACGGCCACGCCCTGGCCCTGCTCGCCGGCGCCCCCCTGCTGAACATGGAGTTCGTCCAGTTCCACCCCACCGGCATGGTCTGGCCGCCCTCCGTGAAGGGCATCCTCGTCACCGAGTCCGTCCGCGGCGACGGCGGCGTGCTGCGCAACAGCGAGGGCAAGCGGTTCATGTTCGACTACGTCCCCGACGTCTTCAAGGAGAAGTACGCCGAAACGGAAGAAGAAGGCGACCGCTGGTACGAGGACCCGGACCACAACCGGCGCCCGCCCGAGCTGCTCCCCCGCGACGAGGTGGCCCGGGCCATCAACGCCGAGGTCAAGGCGGGCCGCGGCTCCCCGCACGGCGGCGTCTTCCTGGACGTCTCCACCCGCATGCCGGCCGAGAAGATCAAACGCCGGCTGCCCTCGATGTACCACCAGTTCAAGGAACTGGCGGACGTGGACATCACCGCCGAGCCGATGGAGGTCGGCCCCACCTGCCACTACGTGATGGGCGGGATCGCGGTCGACTCGGAGACCGCCGCGGCACAGGGCGTCCCCGGCCTCTTCGCGGCCGGCGAGGTCGCGGGCGGGATGCACGGCTCGAACCGGCTCGGCGGGAACTCCCTGTCCGACCTCCTCGTGTTCGGTCGGCGCGCCGGCCTGCACGCCGCCGGATACGCGGCGTCCGCCGGCGGCCGGCCGGCCATCCCCCGGGAACAGATCGACGCCGCGGCAGCGGAAGCCCTGGCCCCGTTCCACGCCGCGGACGGCGCGGAGAACCCGTACACCCTCCACCAGGAACTCCAGACGACCATGAACGACCTCGTCGGCATCATCCGCCGGGAGGGCGAGATGGCGGAGGCACTGCGCAAGCTGGCCTCCCTGCGTACCCGCGCCGCCCGCGCCGGCGTCGAGGGGCACCGGCAGTTCAACCCGGGCTGGCACCTCGCCCTGGACCTGCGGAACATGCTGCTGGTCAGCGAGTGCGTGGCCCGCGCCGCCCTGGAACGCACGGAGAGCCGCGGCGGGCACACCCGCGAGGACTGCCCCTCAATGGACCGGGCCTGGCGCCCGGTGAACCTCCTCTGCCGCCCGGTGGAGCCCGCCCCCGCGGACCCGGCGGCCGACCGGATCGTCCTGGAGCGGGCCCGTACCGAGCCCATCCGCTCCGACCTGTTGGCGCTCTTCGAGAAGGAAGAGCTGGTCAAGTACCTCGCCGAAGAGGAGCTCTACCAGTGAGCACATACGACGCCCGGTTCCGGATCTGGCGGGGCGACGCGGAGGGCGGGGACCTGCGCGACTTCACCGTCGAGGTGCACGACGGCGAGGTCGTCCTGGACATCGTCCACCGCCTCCAGGCGACCCAGGCCCCGGACCTCGCGGTGCGCTGGAACTGCAAGGCCGGCAAATGCGGTTCGTGCAGCGCGGAGATCAACGGCCGGCCGCGGCTGATGTGCATGACGCGGATGTCGGTCTTCGACCGGGCCGAAACGGTGACCGTCACCCCCCTGCGGGCCTTCCCGGTGGTCCGGGACCTGGTCACGGACGTGTCCTTCAACTACACGAAGGCACGGGAGGTGCCCGCCTTCGTACCACCGAAAGACCTGCCGGCCGGCGCGTACCGCATGCACCAAATGGACGTGGACCGCTCGCAGGAGTTCCGCAAGTGCATCGAGTGCTTCCTGTGCCAGGACACCTGCCACGTGGTCCGCGACCACGAGGAGAACAAACCGGCCTTCGCGGGCCCCCGCTTCCTGATGCGCGTGGCCGAACTGGACATGCACCCCCTGGACGCGGCGCAGGAGGCGGGCCTCGACCGCAAACGCGCCGCCCAGGAGGAGCACGGCCTCGGCTACTGCAACATCACCAAGTGCTGCACGGAGGTCTGCCCGGAGGACATCAGGATCACCGACAACGCCCTGATCCCGCTGAAGGAACGGGTCGTGGACCGCAAGTACGGCCCCCTGGTGTGGCTGGGCTCGAAGATCACCCGCCGCAAAAACCCCTGACGCACCCGCCCGAGCCCGCCCCCGATCCCCCCTCGCGGTCCGGGGGCGGCCCGGCGGCCCCTCGACGACGGGGTCCAGTCGCTGATCCGACAGGACCACGTAGCGATCCGATGCGCGCCGGATCGGGCCGGGCTGCAGGCACCTGATCCACTCCACTGCCTCGTTCCGGGGCCGGGCAGGGCCGCGGTCCCGCCTGCCGAAGGCGGCCCGATGCGGCCGCAGGTCCCTCCAGGCCGCCCTCCCCCCGGGGGCCGCCCGACAGTCCTTGTCGTTCCGGGACGGCCGCCGGGGTCAAGGGGGGCCGCCAGGCCATCGCGAAAGCGACGCGACCGCAGGGAGCGCCCTTGACGCCGGCGGCCGTCCCGGAAGGACGCTGGGACTGACGGGCAGCCCCCGGGCACCTCCCCGACCCCGTCCGGGCGAAACACCGCCAACCACCCCCGACGGGCCGGCACGACCGGATCCGCTGCCGTCCCGACACCCGGCCGTTCCCTTCCCTGGTACACAATGCCCCCTAAAAGAAGGCCGTGTGACGTGCTGTCAGGGGGCATCGGGGTGCGGGTGGGGGATCGGCTGGCCGGCCGGTACCGGCTGGACCGGCGACTTGGGCAGGGCGGCATGGGCGAGGTCTGGCGCGGGCACGACCTGACGCTGGACCGCCCGGTGGCGGTCAAGGTGCTACTGGACGCGGCCGGGGACACGGGAGCGGAGCTGGTCGCGCGGTTCCGGCGGGAGGCGACCATCGGGGCGCGGCTCCAGCACCCCGGCATCACCGTCGTGCACGACGTCGGGCAGGAGGACGGCCGGCTCTTCATCGTCATGGAGCTGCTGGCCGGGGAGGACCTGGCCACCGTGCTGGCGCGGGAGGGCGCGCTCCCGGTCGAGCTCGTGCTCGACCTGGGCGCCCAGACGGCGGAGGCGCTGGCCGCCGCCCATGAGCAGGCGGTGGTCCACCGGGACCTGAAACCGGCGAACCTGTTCCTGCTGCCCGGCGGCCGGCTCAAAATCTGCGACTTCGGGATCGCGCACTCCGCGGACGCCACCGCCGGGTGGACGGTCACCGGGAGGTCGTTCGGGACACCCGCGTACATGGCGCCGGAGCAGTGGCGGGGCGAGCGCGTCGGCGCGCGGTGCGACCTGTACGCGCTGGGGTGCGTGCTGTACGCGCTGCTGAGCGGGGAACCGCCGTTCGGGCAGGCCGAAGGGCCGTACGTGCTGATGCGGCGGCACATCGAGGAGGAACCGGTACCGCTGCGGCGCGCCGGCGTCCCGGTGGGCCCGGACCTGGAGCGCCTGGTCCAGTCCCTGCTGGCGAAGAACCCCGCGGACCGCCCGGAGTCGGCCCAGCGGGTCGGCAGAACCCTCCGCGGCCTCCGCCCCGGGGCGGGCTTCGGCCCACCCCCGCCGCGGGAGCCCGGGCCTCGGGCGGCAGGCGGACCGGGGCTCGGTTCCCGGCCCGGGGCGGAACCTGAGCCCGGCACCAAGGCCGAACCGTGGCCGTGGCCCGAGCCCGGGGCGGAACCGGGGCCGCAGGCGCATCACGAGCCGCGGGAACCCGCGCCCGGCCCCGGAACGGAGGCCGCACTCAACACCGGAACGGAGGCCGCACCCGGCCCCGGAACGGAGGCCGCGCCCGGCCCCGGGCCCCGGCCGGGACACGACACCGGAACGGAGGCCGCACTCAACACCGGAACGGAGGCCACGCTCGACACCGGAACGGAAGCCGCGCCCGGCCCCGGAACGGAAGCCGCGCCCGGCCCCGGGCCCCGGCCCGGACACGACAACGAGACCCGGCCCGGACACGACACCGGGCAGCCCGGCCCCAGCCCCGCGGCCGACCACCCGACGACCACCACCGCAGCGGACGCCCGGCCCAGCGTCGGCCCCAAGGCCGATCCCCGAGCCCGAGCCGGGGCCGGGGCCGGGCTCGGCCGCACACCCGGAAGCGTGCCGGGGAACGGCAACCGGCCCGGAGCCGTGCCCCAAGCCGGGGTCCCCGCCACGGCCGAAGCCCGGACCGCGGCCGGAAGCGATACACCGGCCGCCACCGGAACCGGGCTGCTGGACCGCCCCGAGGACGGGACCCGGCCCCCGGGCGGCGAACACGCCCGGACGGGATCCGGCACGGGAGCCGGACCGCTCACCGACGACGGGCTCCGGACGGGGGACGCACCCACAGACCCGGCCGACGACGCGGCCGGAAGCCGACCCGACGAAGCCAACGCGGCCAACACGACCAAGTCAGCCAGAGGCCAGGCCAACGCAGCCAGAGGCCGAGCCGACGGGGCTGGCCCCTGGTGGGGCCCCGGCGGCGGGGGTGTGCCCGCCGAGGTCGGGGAGTTCGTACGGGGGCTGCTGCGCGAGGCGGAGGCCGTGCTGCCCGCGGCCGGGGACGCCCGTCCCCAGGTGCTGGCCGCAGCCGCGGACGCCGCCGCCCGCTTCGACGCGGGCCTCGCGCTCCGCCTGCTCGCGGATGCCGAGCACGCGGCCTGGACCGCCGGCGCGGGCGGCGGGGCCCGGGTGGCCCGGCTGTTGACCGGCCTGGCCCACGGCACGGCCCCGCACGCCCCGGCGCGGGCCCGCCGCCTGCTGACCGACGCCCAGCAGGCCCTGTTCACCGTCGCCGGCGCCGACCGCCTCGGCCCGCTGCGCGCGGTGGCCGAGGAGTTGGCCGCCGTCGCGCCCGAGCAGGCCGCGCAGATCGCCGCGTACCACTTCGCGGGCGGCCCGGCGTTCGGCCGGCTCCGGGCCCGCATCGACAGCGCCCTCGCCGCGGCCGACCCGCGCCGGGCCGAGCGGGACCTGGACCGGATCGGGGACCCGGCCCGCCGGGCCGCTGCCACCTACGACCTGGTGGTGGCCCTCGCCCCGCGGGACCTCGGGGCCGCGCTGCGGCTCAGCGAGCGGATCGGGTCCGCCGGGGGCCGGCTGCTCGCCCTGTGCCAGCTGACGCAGGACCGCGCCGCCGCCGGTGACGCGGCCGGCGCCGCCCGGGCCCTCGCGCAGGCCGAGGAGTGGCTGCCGCACGTCCTGGAGGAGCGGGCGGCCTGGCTGCGGGAGGAAGCCGCCGGGCTCGCCCGGCTCGGGCAGCCCGTGGAGGCGGAGCGGCTGCGCAACCGGGCCGACGGCCTGCTCCGCGGCCGCTTGGAGGCGGGCGGTGACGAGAAGGCCGGCCACGCCCTGGCCTGGCTGGAGGCGGCCCGGACCCGTGTCGCGGAGAGCAGCCGGGCTCCCCTGGACCCGGCGCGGGCGCGCGAGTCTGCGGACCGGGCCCGCAGCCTGCCCGATCCGGCAGAGCAGGCCGGGGAGTTGGCCCGGATCGCGCGTGCGTGCGTGGCCGCGGGGCGGCTGCCCTGGCTGCCGCAGGCGGCGGCCGAGGCCGGCGCCACGCCGGCGTCCGCGGTGGCGGCCGCGTCCCGCCCGGAGCCTCCGGCCGCCGCCCGGCCGCGCCCGACGGCGGCCGGCGAGCCCGTCTGGTCGACCGGGGCCCGGCCGCAGTGGCTGGCCCGGTCCGGGGACGGTGTGGTGTGGCGGGACGGCGCCGAGGTGGGCCGGGTGACCGGCCGAACGGGTGCCACGCGCTGGACGGCGTACGCCGACGAGGGCACGCCCGCGCCCGCGCAAGCGCCCGCCGCCCGCGTCTCGGTGGACTGCCTGGCGGACGCGGGCACAGGCACGGGCACGGGCACGGGCACAGGCACAGGCGCAGACGCAGACGCGGACGCAGGCACAGACGCGGACGCAGGCACGGGCACGGACGCAGGCACGGACGCAGGCACGGGCGCGGACGGGGACGCAGGCACGGTCTGCGTCCTGGTCCGCCGCGACGACGCGCCCGGCGTACGGCTGCTGGCGCGCGAGCCGCGCGACGGGCGGGTGCGCTGGTGGCGCGACCTGCCCCCGGTGGAGCTGCACCACCTCGCCGGGGAGCTGCTCGTCCTGCACACCGCTGACGGCCCGACCGCCCTGTACGCGGCAACGGGTGACACCGCGTGGGAGGACCGCACGCCGAGGGCCGCGCCGGACAGGCTCCACGCCGCGGACGACCTGATGGTCGTCGCGGACGACCTGATGGTCATGGTGGACGGCTCCCGGCTGCGGGCGCTCCGGACGGCCGACGGCACGGTGGCCTGGGACCGCAGGCGCGTCGGCCCCGGCGGCGGGCCGGCACGCGCGACGGCGCCGCTCCGGCCCGGCGAACGGCTCGTCCACGTCGTGGACGGGGGCGTCCTGCGGGCCCTGACCCGGCGCGCCGGGCTGGAGGCGTGGCAGTTCGAACTGGGCTTCCCGACCCGGCGGGTACTGGCGGACGGCGGCCTGCTCTACGCGGCGGCGCACCTGCCGGACCAGGGGCGGGACGTGGTGTTCTGCCTGGATGCGGCGACCGGCCGACCGCTCTGGCAGCGGCCGCTGGCCCGGCGCAGGGCATCGTTCTGCGGCCTGCACCTGCTGGGCGTGCGCTCGGGCGCGCTGTACGTACGGGTCGCGCAGGCGGGCCAGCGCGGGCTGTTGCACCGGGGCAAGGAGGCCGAGCCGTTCGTCGCCGCCCTGGACACCCGCACCGGCCGGATCCGCGAACAGTGGGCGGACCCGGCCCTGAGCCGCGTCAGCCCCCTCATCCTGGACGACCTCCTGATCCTCCCCCGCCCGGAACTGACGGCGTTGCCCCTGGCCTGAGCCGGCTCACCGGCCGCGGCACACGTCGGCGCCCGAGTTCGAGAGCACACGTCTACGGGGTGGGGGTGGGGGTGGGGGTGGGATGCGGTGTGGTGCGGTGGGGTGTGGTGAGAGGCGGGTCGGGGATGGGGCGGTGGGGCATCGCAGAGCGTGATCGGACTCCGGTCGCGACGGCGCGAAAGCACCCATACGCTCCCAAGTGTGATGCCGCCGAAGAGGAGACCCCACACCGGGACAGCCGGCTGGGGCCTCAAGGGTGCGCTCGCACTCGCCGCCGCACTGCTCGGGGCCGCCACCCTCCCACAGGCCGCCGCCACCACCCCACAGGCCGCCGTCACGACCACGCAGGCGGCCGCCGCCGTGCCGCGGGCGTTCGCCCTGCCCGCCGAGGATCCCGTCACCCTGTCCGAACAGGGCCGGATCACCGACCGCGTGGGTGCCCTCGGCGATCGAGCGGACGACGTCGCCGCCGCGCTGGACCGGCTGTACCGCGATCACGGGATCCAGCTCTTCGTGGCGTACGTGAACGACTTCTCCGGCCGCTCGGCGCAGAGCTGGGCGGACGCCACCGCCCAGAAGAACGGCCTCGGCCCGGACGACCTGCTGCTCGCCGTGGCGACCGGCTCCCGCACGCACGCCCATTCGGCCGACGTCGGCTCCGGTTTCACCGAGGAGCAGCTCGCCGCGGTCGACCGCACGGCGATCGAGCCCGCCCTGCGGGAGAACGACTGGGCGGGCGCCGCGATCGGGGCGGCGGACGGCTACGGCGCCGTCCTCGCCGGCCAGCCGGTCCCGGTGCCGGCGATCACCCCCGGCGAGCCCGACCCGGGCGGCGGCGGGGGCGGCGGGGGCGGGGAGAGCGGCGCCGGGGACTTCGTGCTGCCGGTGGTCGCCGTGGGCGCGGCGGGGGCGCTCGCCGCGTACGCGTTCTCCCGGCGCAAGCGCAAGGGTTCCGCGCCGGGCGGCCGCCCGCGCACCACGACCGGCTGGGGTGACCGGCCGGCGACCACGACGGCCCTGCCGCTGCCCGACCTGGACGCCAAGGCCAGGGCTCTGCTGGTGGACACCGACGACGCGGTCCGCACCAGCACCGAGGAGCTCGGCGTCGCCTCCGCGCAGTTCGGCGACGCGGCGGTGGCCGCCTTCACCCGGGCCGTGGCCTACGCGAACGGCGAGCTGACGGCGGCGTTCCGGCTGCGCCAGCAGCTGGACGACGCCTACCCGGAGGACGACGCCGCCCGGCGGCGGATGCTGGACGAGATCGTGGCCCGGTGCAGCGAGGCGAACAGGCGGCTCGACGCCGAGGCCGCGGACTTCGACCGACTGCGGGACCTGGAGCGCAACGCCCCGCAGGCCCTGGCGGAGCTGGAGGCCCGCGTACGCGATCTGACGGGCCGTACGGTGACGGCGGCGGCGACCCTGACCGCGCTGCGCGGGCGGTACGCGGACTCGGCGTCGGCTCCGGTGGCCGCCCACGCCGAACGGGCGGAGGACCGGCTGCGGTTCGCGATGGACCACGCCGCCCGGGCGCGGGAGGCGGTCGGCGGCGGCGACAACGGGGCGGCGGCCGTGCACGTACGGGCGGCGGAGGGCGCGGTGGACCAGACGGCGACCCTGGTGGACGCGGTGGAGCGGCGGGCGCAGGAGCTGGCGGAGGCGGCGGGCAAGCTGCCGGGCGCCCGCAATGAGACGGAAGCGGACCTGGCCGACGCCCGCGGGCTGCTGTCCGGGACCGCTGAGGGGGCGCCGACGGCGGATCTGCGGGGGCGGATCGGCCGGGCGGAGGCGGTGGTGTCCGCCGTACGGCAGGAGGTGGCGGCCGGCCGGTACGACCCGATCGACGCCCTGCGCCGGGTCGAGGAGGCCGATGCGGCCCTGGACGAGGCCCTGTCGGCGGCGCGGGAGCAGGAGCCGGGCCGGCGGCGGGCGGCGGCCCTGCTGGACCAGGCGCTGCTGTCGGCGCGGAGTGCGGCGGCCGCGGCGGCGGACTACATCACGACCAGCCGGGGCGCGGTCGGCAGCCGGGCCCGTACCCGGCTGGCGGAGGCGCAGCGGCATCTGGAGCGGTCGCGGTCGCTGGCGGAGTCGGACGCGCCGGCCGCGCTGGCGGAGGCGCAGCGGGCGGACGGGCTGGCGCGGGAGGCGCAGCAGCTGGCCGAGGAGGACGTACGGGGCTTCGGGGACCCGTTCGGCGGCGCCGGACAAGGCCGGGGCGGCGGCGGTGGCACGGGCGGTGCGGTGCTCGGCGGGATCCTCCTCGGCGGGATCCTCCGCGCCGGCCGCGGCGGCGGCTTCGCCGGTCCCGGAGCGGGCGGGTTCGGCGGGGGCACCGGAGGCGGTGGCTCGGCGGGCGGCGGGGGCCTCGGACCGGGCTCCTTCGGCGGCGGCGGGACCCGCGGCCGCCTGGGCGGCGCCGACCGCTCCTGACTGCCCTCCCCTCACGCGTACGCCGCGGCGGCACGGCCGGAGCAGCGCGTACGCCCCGGCGGCACGGCCGGAGCGGGCGAGCAGCCGGGCGAAGGCGGCCAGTGCCGGGCGAAGGCGGCCAGTGCCGGGCGCTCCCCGCGCTCCGCGGCCGGGCGCTCCCCGCGCTCCGCGGCCGGGCGCTCCCCGCGCTCCGCGGCCGGGCTCAGGGCCTCGGCCGCCTCGTCCGGGCGGCCCGCGGCCTCGTGCTGCTCGGCGGTTCGGTGGCGGCGTACGGGGCAGACTGCGCCAGGGCCTCGCCGTGGCACCAGCCGGTGGCGGCGTACGGGGCGGCCCGCGCCAGAACCCCACCCCGCCGTGGCGCCGGCCGCCGGCGGCGGGGCTCCGCAGCCGGCAACGGCGCTGGGGTCCGGCCGGGGCACCCGTCCACGCTTCAGCCGCCGTACATGTTCAGCAGCTGTTCCGCCGACAGTTCCGGCGCCGGGTCCCCCTCCGCGCCCGGGAGCGGCAGCTCGAACCAGACGGTTTTGCCGCGGTGGGTACGCCGGGTGCCCCAGCCGGCCGACAGCATGCCGACCAGTTGGAGGCCGCGTCCTCCCTCGTCGGTGTCGCGTGCCCGGCGCCGCCGCGGCTGGACGAGGTTGCCGTCCCACACCTCGCACACCAGGGTGCGGTCCAGCAGCAGCCGCAGCCGGATCTCGCCCTCGCCGTACCGCAGGGCGTTGGTGACGAGTTCGCTGACGAGCAGTTCGGTGGTGTCGAGGAGCCCCTCCAGGCCCCAGGCGGGCAGTTTCGTCCGGGCCAGTTCGCGGGCCCGGCCCACGGAGCGGGCTTCGCGGGGCAGGTGCCAGTCCCCGACGGCGTCCACGGGGAGCCCTTGGACCCGGGCCATCAGCAGGGCGATGTCGTCCTCGCCGTGCCGGGTGTCGAGGGTGCCCAGGACGTGGTCGCAGACGTCCTCGAGCGGCCGTACGGGGTCGGCGAGCGCTTCGCGCAGCCCGCGCAGCCCCTCCTCCAGCGGGTGGTCGCGGGATTCCACGAGCCCGTCGGTGTACAGGGCGAGCAGGGCTCCCTCGGGGAGGTCGACCTCGACCTCCTCGAACGGTTCGCCGCCCACGCCGAGCGGCATGCCGGGCGGCACCTCCAGGAGCAGGGCGGGCCGCGGCGGGGCGCCCGGCTCGGGCGGTTCGACGAGGACGGGCGGCATGTGGCCGGCGTTGGCGATGGTGCAGCGCCGGGTCACGGGGTCGTAGACGGCGTACACGCAGGTGGCGAGGTACACCTCGGAGCGGTCGGCGTCGCGTGCTTGCAGGGCTGCCCGGGAGGCCTGCTGGGAGCCTCCGGGGGCGCCGAGGCCGCGGGCGATCTCGTCGAGGGCGGCGAGTACCTCGGCCGGCTCGAGGTCGAGCAGGGCCAGGGTGCGTACGGCGGTGCGCAGTTCGCCCATGGCGACGGCGGCCCGCAGTCCGCGGCCCATGACGTCGCCGACGACGAGGGCGGTGCGGTGGCCGGGGAGTTCGATGACGTCGAACCAGTCGCCGCCGACCTCGGTGGCGGCGTTGCCGGGCAGGTAGCGGCAGGCGATGTCGAGGCCGGCCGCCTCGGGGTCGCCGGGCGGCAGGAGGCTGCGCTGCAGGATCAGGGCCCTTTCGTGTTCGCGCCGGTAGAGGCGGGCGTTGTCGATGCAGACGGCGGCGCGGGCGGCGAGTTCGACGGCGACGGCACGGTCCCGTTCCCCGAAGGGTTCGCTGCCCTTGGTGCGGGAGAACTGGGCGAGTCCGACGACGGTGTCGTGCGCGACCATCGGTACGACGAGCGTGGACTGGACGAGGTCGTCGGTCCCGCCGCCCTCGATGATCCGCGGCCGTGCGGTGCGCAGGGCCAGTGCGCCGGGGGAGGCGGCCGGGTAGCGGTGGGTCTCCCCGACGGCGACGGCCGCGCCGGCACCGGACAGGGGGGCGTCGGACACGGCGGAGGCGAAGGCGACCCGCCGCAGCGGTGCGGAGGGGGCGCGTCCGTTGCGCCGGCCGGGGGGCAGGGAGGGCACGCCGGGGCCCTGGGGGCGGGCGGGCCGGTCGTCGTCGCCGAGCAGCAGCCCCTGGTAGAGGTCGACGGCGGCGAGGTCGCAGAAGCCGGGGACGGTGACGTCGAGGAGTTCGCGGGCGGTGGTTTCCAGGTCGAGGGAGTTGCCGATGCGGTGCCCGGCCTCGTTGAGGAGGGCGAGATTGCGCCGTACGCCGGCGGCTTCGCGGGCGGCGAGGTGGCGGCGGGTGACGTCGGTGCCGATGCCGGCGACGCCGACGGGGCGGCCGCTGGCGCCGTGGACGCGGTAGAGGTTGATGGACCAGTGGCGGTTCTCCCGCCGGCCGGGGGCGGCGCCGGTGATCTGCAGGTCGGTGACGGCTTCGCCGGTCTCCAGGACCCGGCGCAGGGCCTCTGTCATCCGGTCGGCCTCCTGCGGCGGGAGGTAGTCGTGGACGGTGCGGCCGCGGTGTTCCTCGACGGCGCCGCCGAAGACGGTCGCGAAGCGGCGGTTGGCCCGCTGGACGGTGAGGTCGGTGCCGAAGAGCAGGAAGCCGAAGGGAGATTGGCCGAATATGGCCTGTGAGGCGGCGAGGTCGGACTCGATGCTTCGCAGGGCGCGGACGTCGACGACGACGCAGAGTGCGGCCCACTCGGCAGCTTCGGTCTGGGTGGGCATCACGTAAATCTCGGCCACGCCGTGGGCGCCGTTCCCGCCGGGGACGCGGAAGGGGACGAGGCCCGTCCATTCCTTGCCGTCAAGGATCTCGGCCACCCGCCGGCGGCCGCCCTCGCGCAGTTCCGGCGGCATGAAGGCGTCGACGGGGTCGCGTCCCACGACCTGTGCAGCGGTCAGTCCGAACAGTTCCTCGGCGCGCAGGCTCCACTGGTCGACGAGGCCGTCCGGTCCGATCGAGAACGATGCGACCTTGATGTAGTCATATATCGAGCCAGGCGGGCTGCTGTGCCACAGGGAGTCGTGCCATGCCCCCCCGGGCACACGGGCCTGATGTGCCTGCGCAGGTATCTCGCTCACGCGACCGTCCCCTCCAGCTCACCGCAACCGGACCGGCCATGACCGAAGTATTCAGCACCACGGCCCCGGACGGCACGGCGTTCCCGATCACGAAAAGGTCCCGACTGTTTCGAGCCATACCGGGTGATCGTCGGCCACCCTTCACCTTGTTACTCACCAGGAAGAGCCAACTCGAACCACACCGTCTTGCCCGACTTGCCGTGACGTGTCCCCCAGCGCTGTGCCGAGGCAGCCACCAGGTGCAGCCCCCGGCCGCCCTCGTCGTCGGCCTTCGCGACGCGTTCGCGGGGCGGATCCGGAAGCGGATCGGATACCTCCACCAGGAGGGCGCCTCCTTCCGCGGGGCCCTCCGGCGGGCTCTCGCCGGGCTGCTCGCGCCGTTCCAGCCGGACCCCGATCGGGCCCGAGGCGTAGCGCAGGGAGTTGGTGACCAGCTCGCTGACCAGCAGGACGGTCACATCGCCGACGGAATCGAGGCCCCAGGAGCGGAGCTGGCCGCGCACGGCGTGGCGTGCGGTGCGGACGGCGCCGGGCTCGGCGGGGAAGGCCCACTCGGCCCATTCGCCGTCTGTGTCGATCACGCCGATCACTTCCCGGGCCGGCAGCGGCCCCCGTCCGGTTCAGCAGGGAGAGAGCCTCTTGGGTCGGTACACGATTAGGGACTAATAGCGACATACCCGATATTCGAGGCGTCGTACCACGCGTCCCCCGGGTACCGGCGCACTGTGGCACGGACGGACGGGAACGCGGGCCTCATGCGCCCCGGTGCGCCCCGGTGTGCGCGGCGCGCAGCCGGCGCCCGACCTCGGCCACCGCGGGCCGGTCCTGGTCGAGCCAGTCCACCGAGTCCAGTTCCCCGGCTCCGAGCCAGCGCAGCTCGTCGTGGTCCTCCAGGGGGGCGGGCTCTCCGGAGAGGAGGCGTGCGGTCCACACGTGCAGGACGAGTCCGGGCTTCAGCGGCCACTCCCCCGGGATGCGCTCCTCCGGCTCGGTCTCCACGCCGAGCTCCTCGCGCAGTTCGCGGACCAGCGCCTCGGGGTCGGTTTCGCCGGGTTCGGCCTTGCCTCCGGGCAGCTCCCAGCGGCCGGCCAGCTCCGGGGGCGCGCTGCGCCGGGCGGCCAGCAGGCGGCCCTCATGGCAAAGGGCTCCGCCCACGACCACACGTTCCGTCATGGGGCGGAGCCTATGCCAATGCCGCGATGCTCAGTTCGTCGTGGTGGTCCGGCCGATCCGCTCGACCCAGTAGAGCTGCTTGTGTCCGCGGTCGTCGAGGCTGTCGACCACCTTCTGCGCCTCGGCGCGGGTGGGGTAACGGCCCACCCGGTAGCGGTTGCCGTTGTCGTCCTGACGTATGACCAGCCACGGGAGCAGGGCACCGCTGTCGTTCATCGCGTCTCACCCTCCGCCGATCCACCTGCCCGGGAAACCCCGTTGCGCATATGCCCGAGCTTACGCCCGACCTTTACTGAGCGGATACGGTTTTTTACGAAGAGGAACCTCCGCGGCGTACGCATCCGGCCATGGGCACGGGTGAGCCGCGCACGCCGGTCCGGACCCGGCGCACCACGGGGCGGGCGGACTCCCGTACGCGCCCTCCGGCCGGGCCGCCCCGGCACTCCGGCCCTGGCCGGAGGCCCGTGCCCGGCCCCCGCCCCTCGGCGGGCGCCCCGGCGCAGGGGGCCCGGCGGGGGGCGTGCGGAGCGCGGCGGCGCAGGCGCGGGCGAGGGGGCGCGCAGCAGGGCCCGGCGCAACGACGCAGGCCCGCAGCGAACCGGAGCCACCGGCGCCGGTCGGGATCGCGCCGAAACCCGCCGGTAGGTTTACCGGACGGGAAGGTGGTAGGCGAGGCGGTAGCGGTCCGCCGGGACCACCACGTCGGCGGTCTCGACGGCCCGGCCGGAGGCGAAGTAGGTCCGGCCGATCACCAGCACCACATGTCCGGGGACGCCGCCCAGCAGCGCGAGCTCCTCGGCGAGGCCCGGCCGCGCCCCGACCTCCTCCACCACGTTGTCGACGACGACGTCGATCGCGGCCATCCGGTCGACGACCCCGGAGCCGCCCAGGGGCCCCTCCTCCGGCAGCATCACCGGGGTCCGGCCGGTCAGGGCCAGCGGCTCCCACGAGGTGGACAGCATCATCACCTCGCCCGCGTCGCGGAAGACGTACCGCGTCCGCATGACGCGCTCGCCCGGCTCGATGCCGAGCCGCTGCGCGATCGCCGCGGGGGCGGCGGCCTGCTCGCTGCCGGACTCCCAGGTGCCGCGGGCGCTCGCCTCCGCCTGCTCCTGGCGGAACGGCGTCGACGGCCCGCCCGTGCGGTACCCCGAGCGGGCGACCCGCCTCGGCACCGGCTGCTCCCGTACGTACGTGCCCGAGCCGGAGCGGCCCTCGACCAGGCCTTCCGCCATGAGGACCTTGCGCGCCTCCAGCGCCACGGTGTCGGAGACCCCGTACTCCTCGCGGATCCGGGCCTGCGAGGGGAGCCGGGCGTGCGGGGGCAGGGACCCATCGACGATCTTCCGCCGCAGATCCCCGGCGACGCGCAGATAGGCCGGCTGCTCACCGAAAGCCACTGAGGCCCTCCCATCAGGTTGACAGACAGCCACACCCTCGCAACGGTCGGTTGCGCGCCGCAAGCGAGGGCCAGGGTTTCACTCGAAGTGATGAAGGCTGGTCACTCAAACCCCGTTACCGCGCGTTACCCGCCACGGTCTCAGGCGGGCGCCGCCGGGGACCTCGCACCCGGCCGCCCGCCGGACCCGCCGCCCGTCCCCCCGCCGGATCCGCCTCCCGTCGCGCCGCCGGACCCGCTGCCCGGAGCCTCGTCCGCCCCGCCGTCCGCCCCGTCCTCGGACAGCCATTCCGGCACCGTCGTCGACAGGCCGTAGGCCCCGCGCAGCGCCTTCTCCGTGGCCGGCGTCAGCGCGGCCGACGCCCGGTCCCAGGCGTCCTGGAAGTCGGCCGGCCGGACCGCCGCGCCCGCCCGCTGCCACGCCTGGCGCGCCGCCGCGACCTCCTTCAGCTGCGCCCGCGCCGGCCCCGCCAGGTCCGGCCGGCGCGCCGCCGCCTCCTCCAGCACCCGGGACTCCGCGGCCAGCGCCCGGTCCACCTCGCGGGCCCACTCGCGGTACGCCGGCAGCGCCTCGTCGAGGTCCTCGTCGGGCGCGTGCCCCAGCGCCAGGTCGGCCTCGTTCATCGCGTGCAGGAAGGTCACCTGGTCCGGCTTCAGCATCCCGGCGTCGCGGCGCAGGCTGCCGCGGTGCTCCTCCCCGGCCGTGCCGATCACGCACAACAGCCGCCGCTCGCCGCCGCCCGCCCCCTCGCGCGGGGGCGCGAACCAGAACAGCTCCGCGTACGCCGGCAGGGCCCAGGAGTCCATGGCGTAGGCGTCCTGGGCCCGCCAACAGGCCTCCGTGGCCGCCCGCTTCATCTGCCGGCCGCCGCGGAACTGCGCCGGGTCGAAGCGGGTCGAGGAGGTGACCTCCCCGTGGTGCACCTCCGTGCAGGCGACCCGGTAGAACAGCGGGTCCTCGTCGAGCAGGTCCCCGTCGGGGACGTTGAAGCAGTCCCCCGCGCGCAGCTCGTCGATGTCGGTGACCTCCCCCGCGACCTCCTCGTACGGTGAGATTCCGTCGAGGCGGGAGAACAGCGGCTCGGCGGCCCGGTCCACGGCCAGGAACAGCAGCACGGTCGTCACGAGCGACACCGCCAGGCCGGTGATCGCCAGCGGCCTGCCCCGCTCCCCCTTCCCGGCGATCTGGACGAGGGCCACGATCCCGAAGACGATGCCGAGCGGCGGCAGGCACAGCAGCCCGACCAGCAGCGACGCCAGCGCGAAACCGTTGAGTGCCGGTTCCCCGTACTCCTGCCGGGGGGACGGAGCCGGCCAGTGGGGCGGCGGCTGGGTGCTCACGGGGTGCGGACTCCATCGCAGGGTGTCGCGAACGAATGCGCGAAACAGTACACAGCGGGGGCGACCGTGGTATCGGTCGCCCCCGCCGGTTCCGGTACACCGGACTGATGTCAGGACCGGACATCAGGACCGGACGTCAGGACCGGCGTCCGGGGCCCTGGCTCAGAACTGCAGCGCCCACGCGTCGATCTTGCCGGTGTCGATGTCGGCGTTGTCGTTCACCCGCAGCTTCCAGACGCCGCCCGCGGCCTCCGAGGAGGCGTTGACGGAGTAGGTCTGGAGGATGTTGTCGGCGCTGCCGCCACCGCGGTTGTGCAGGGTGTAGACGGAGCCGTCGGGGGCGACGAGGTCGACCTTCAGGTCACCGATGTACGTGTGCTTGATGTCGACCGAGACGCCCAGCGTGGCCGGGGCGTTGCCGGAGACTCCGCTGACGGTCAGCGGGGACTCGACGGTCGAGTTGTCGTTGATGGCGTAGTCGGCGGTGTTCTCGAAGCGCGGCCCGCCCGGCGGGGTGGTGCCGCCGCCGACGAACAGCAGGCGGTTCGGGGAGCCGGTGCCGGGGCTGGTCACCACGTTCGGGGTGGCCGCGGCCACCAGGGCCGAGGCGACCTGGGCCGGGGTGTTCGACGGGTTCTGCGAGAGGTGCAGGGCGGCCGCGCCGGCGACGTGCGGCGTGGCCATCGAGGTGCCGGAGATGGTGTTGGTGGCGGTGTCGCCGGTGCCCCAGGCGGAGGTGATGGAGGAGCCGGGGGCGAAGAGGTCGAGGATGGTGCCGTAGTTGGAGAAGCCGGACTTCGCGTCGCTGCTGGTGGTCGAGCCGACCGTGATGGCCTCGGCGACGCGGGCCGGGGACTTGGTGCCGGCGTTGGTGGACTCGTTGCCCGCCGCGACCGCGTACGTGACGCCGGAGGCTATGGAGTTGCGGACGGCCGTGTCGAGCGCGGAGTCGGCCCCGCCGCCGAGGGACATGTTGGCCACGGCCGGCTTGACCGCGTTCCGGGTCACCCAGTCGATGCCGGCGACGACCTGGGCCGTCGTACCGGAGCCGTTGTTGTCCAGGACGCGGACGGCGACGATCTTCGCCTTCTTGGCGACGCCGTAGCTCGTGCCGGCGACGGTGCCGGCGACGTGCGTGCCGTGGCCGTGGCCGTCCTGGGCGGTGTTGTCGTTGTCGATGGCGTCGTAGCCGTAGGAGGCGCGGCCGCCGAAGTCGGTGTGGGTGATGCGCACGCCGGTGTCGATGATGTACGCGGTCACGCCCTCGCCGGCCTTGTCGGGGTACGTGTAGCTGCTGTTCAGCGGCAGCGCGCGCTGGTCGATGCGGTCCAGGCCCCAGGACGGCGGGCTGGGCTGGGTGCCCTGGGCGGCGTCGACCGTGAAGACGCGGTTCTGCACCACGGACTTGACGGCCGGGTCCGCGGCGAGCTTTCTGGCCTGTGCATCGGAGACCTCGACGGAGTAGCCGTTGAGGGCGGCGCTGTAGGTGCGGTCGATCCGGGCGCCGTACTTCTCGGCCACGGCCTTGCCGCCGGCCTCGGTCGAACGGGTGGAGTCCTTCAGGGTCACGATGTAGCTGCCGGCCACGGAGCCGGGGGCGCCGGCGTTCTCGATGACGCCCTGCGCGCCGCTGTCGGCCGCGGAGGCGGGGAGCGCGGCGGCCGCGCCGAGCACGAGGGCCAGGGCGGCGGCCGCGCTGAGCCCGGCGGCCTTCCGGCGGGTGTGACGCATGGACATGTGGGGGGTCCTCCTCGTCGGTGGTGCGCTTCGGGGATCGGGCAGGAGCGCAGGCGTCACGCGGGGTGGGGCCGGGCCGTGCCCATGACGGATGGGCACATAGACATGACCATGACAATTCGCGGAGAGGCTGCCGCGCTGCCGCCTCCGAAAGGTTGGCGCAGCCTCGCCGCATCCCACAAGGGGAAGGCGAACGCGTAACATCCGTGCCATACGACGGCCATGAATGAGCAAGGGTGCTCCGCACATGACGCACGCAATCCCCGGATACGTCTGCCCCGACGACGGCACGCGCGCGGATGCCCGGACGGCGCCCTGGTGCTGCCCCGTCTGCGGCGGCCCGTGGGACCTCGATTTCACACCGGATCCGGCCACCGAGCTCAGCCCCTCCGCCGGACCCAACTCGCTCTGGCGGTACGGCTCCGCACTGCCGCTGCCGGGCGCTTTCTCCGTCACCCTCTCGGAGGGGAACACTCCGCTGGTCCCGCTCACGGAGCGGATTCACGCCAAGCTCGACTTCCTGATGCCGACGGGTTCGTTCAAGGACCGGGGCGCGGTGATGCTCGTGGAACTGGCCCGGCGGCTGGGCCCGGAGCGGGTGATCGCGGACAGCAGCGGCAACGCGGGAACGGCCGTGGCCGCGTACTGCGCACGCGCCGGGCTGAGTTGTGAAATTTTCGTGCCCGAGGGCACCTCGGCGAAGAAGACCGAGCAGATGCGGGCCCACGGCGCCGCCGTACGCGTCGTCCCGGGCGGCCGGGAGGCCACCGCCGAGGCGGCGCGCGCCGAGGCCGAGCGCCCCGGCGTCTTCTACGCGAGCCACGTCTTCAACCCGTACTTCCTGCACGGCACCAAGACGTACGTGTACGAGGTGTGGGAGGGGCTCGGCGGACGGCTGCCCCAGGCCCTCGTCGTCCCCGTCGGCAACGGCACCCTGCTGCTGGGCGCGGCGCTGGCGGTGGAGGAGCTGGCCCGGCGCGGGGTGCGCCCGCCGGCGCTGATCGCGGTGCAGGCGGCGGCCGTGTCCCCGCTGGCCGCGGCGTTCGAGGCCGGCGCGGAGGACGCGGAAGCGGTGGAGCAGCGGCCCACGCTGGCCGAGGGGATCGCGATCCCGGCCCCGCCGCGGGCCCGGCAGATCCTGGCGGCGGTCCGCAAGTCCGGCGGCACCTTCCTGACCGTGTCCGAGGAGGCCCTGCGCGCCGCGCAGCGCGACCTGGCCGGGCGGGGGCTCTTCGTGGAGCCGACGGCGGCGGCCTGCTGGGCGGCGGTGGGCCCGTCGGCCCCGTCGGACCCCCTGGGCGGCCGCACGGCGGTGGTCCCGCTGTGCGGTACGGGCCTGAAGGCGGGCCTGGCTCCCTGAGCCCGGGCCGCGCGGGCGGCGCGGCGGCCGGACGGTGCGGAGGCCGGGCAACGCGGGGCCGGAGGATGCCGCGGCCCGGCGGTGCGGAGGATTCGGTTCCGGGAGCGGCGGACGTAGATGTCGCAAAATCGCCGGTCAGGGGCCGGGGCCGTCTGCTGGACTGGCCCCATGACCAACCGTGTTGACCTTGCGCGCCGCTTCGCCGCCCTGCACACCCCCGCCGCCCCGCTCGCCCTGGCCAACGCCTGGGACGTGGTGAGCGCCCGACTCGTCGAGGCCGCCGGCGCCCCGGCCGTCGCCACCACCAGTGCCGGGGTCGCCTGGTCCCTCGGCGCCCCCGACGGGGACTCCCTGGCCCGGGACCGCGCGCTCGACCTCGTCGCCCGTGTGGCCGGCGCCGTCTCCGTCCCTGTCACCGCCGACGTCGAGGGCGGCTTCGGCGCCGACCCGGCCGGGGTCGGGGAGACCGTCGCCGGGGTCGTCGCCGCCGGCGCGGTCGGCATCAACATCGAGGACGGCACCCGCGAGCCCGCCGACCACGCGGAGCGCCTGGCCGCTGCCCGCGCCGCGGCCGACGCCGCCGGGGTCCCGCTGTACGTCAACGCGCGGATCGACACGTACCTCTTCGGCCTCGGCGACCCGGCGGGCCGGCTCGACGAGACCCTGTCCCGGGCCGCCGCCTACCTGCGGGCGGGCGCCTCGGGCATCTTCGTGCCCGGGGTCACCGACCCGGCCGTGGTCGCCGAGCTCGCCCGCGGCATCGGGGCCCCGCTGAACGTCCTGGCCCGGCCCGGCGCCCCGTCCGTGGCCGAGTTCGGCAAGCTGGGCGTGGCCCGCGTCAGCCTCGGGTCCTGGGTCGCGGAGGCCGCGTACGGCGTGGTGCGCCGCGCTGCCGAGGAGCTCCTCGCGGACGGCACGTACACCGCGGTCACCGACGCCCTCGCGTACGGGGAGCTGAACGGCCTCCTGAAGGACTGAACGCGGCAACCGACCGCTGCGGGCCGATCCCCGCACCCGACCCCAGCGGCGAATCCCTGTGGCCGGTCCCCGCAGCCGGTCCCCGCGGGCCCGGGCGTCCGCCCGTCAGTCCGCGGCCGCCTGCTCGTACAGGGCCCTGGCCCGCTCGTCGAACAGCGCGGCCGTGGAGTCCACGTCCGTGTCCCCGCCGCTCAGCACGCCGATCAGCCGGCCGGGGCTGCCCGGTCCGCCCCGGTCGGCGATGAAGGGGCTGCCGCTGGTGCCCGTCCAGAACCCGGCGCAGCTGATGTACAGCATGGCCGGGTCGTCCTCGTCGTGGGTGGTCTGCGTGGTGCAGGAGACGGGTTTGTTCTGCGGGTTGCGGCCGGATTCGGGGTAGCCGACCACCGTCACGTCCCGCTCGTAGCCGGAGGTCCACTCGGGCGCCGGGGCCTCGCCGGCGCCGACCGCCTGCTGGACGGTCATGCCGTCCTCGTCCGGCTCGATGCTGAGGAACGCGTAGTCGGCGGTGCCCTCGCCCCACTTCGTCCACCGCTCGTCCACGTGGACCGCGCGGACCTTCCACGCGCCGAGCGGCTGCCTGCCCGCGCCCTCTCCCGAGAAGGCGGGGGCGAAGGACAGCTCGCCGATCTCCCGGCCGTCGTGGGCGACCTCGCCGGGCTCGCCGTTCTCGCCGGCCGGGGCCACGCAGTGCGCGGCGGTCGCGACGACGGTGCCCTTGGGGCTGTCGACGACGCTCGCCGTGCACCAGTGCTCCCCGTTCGCCGTGAGCACGCCGACGCCCGGGAAGGGGTGCACGGCGCCCGCGTCCTCGTCCGTCGCCTTGACGAAGCCGACGGCGAGGACGGCCGCCACACCGGCGGCGGCCGCCGCGGAGGCCCCCTTCACGACCGCGTTCAGCGCACGGCGGGATCGGGGGTCGGTGCCAACATCACCTTGCTGATCCACTCCAGGGAGCCCTCCCTCATGCCGCGAACATACGACTTTCCGTTGTGCTCACCATCCTGGATCACCTGCAGCCGGGTGTGCACGGGGCCCCTGCCGTACTCCTTCATGAACTTCTCGGCCTTGTCGCGGCCGCTCTCCGCGGTGCCGATCTGGAAGTTGATGTAGACCTCCGGGCCGCCCGCCTTGATCAGCTTCTCGGCGAGCTTCTCGGGGTTGTTCGCGTCCATGGCCTGCTTGTTCCCGTTCCACAGCGGGGAGTCGGGGACGATGTCGACGCCGCTCGCGATGGCCGCCTTGAAGCGGTCGGGGTGCTTCAGGACGTGCTTGAACGCGCCGAAGCCGCCCGAGGAGGAGCCCATGATGGCCCACCCGTCGCGGGAGGTGAAGGTGCGGAAATTGGCCTTGGTGAAAGCCGGGATGTCATCGGCCATCCAGGTGCCCATCTTGGGCTGTCCGGGGATGTCCGAGCCGTCGAAGTGGTGCTTGGTGTCGGCGTTGATCACCGGCATGACGAGGATGAAGGGCAGGCTGGTCCCCGCCTTCGCCCCGTCGGTCACGGCCTGCTGGAGGCCCAGGCCGGGGCCCGTGCCCCAGTAGTTCTTGGGGTAGCCGCGGCCTCCGGGCAGGGAGATCAGGACCGGGAAGGCGCTCTTGGCGTACTTCGGGTCGTCGTACTCCTTGGGCACCCACACCCACACGTCGCCGGTGAAGCCGGACTTCGCGCCGGTCAGCGTCGTCTTGGCGATCTGGGTGCCGTCGGGCAGGCGGCTGGTGCGGACGAAAGCCGCCTTCGGCCCGGTGGGCATGCTGACCCCCGGCCGGATGTCCTGGGTTGCGGCCGATTCCTTGACCTTGCCGAAGGACATGGGATCCCCTATGTCCGAGAAAAGGCCGAACTTGTACGCCGCCGCTCCGCCTCCGGCGGTCAGCGCGAGCGCGAGCCCGCCGACGATCAGAAGCCTGCGCAGGCGGCGCTTGGGGCGAGGCCGGCCCGGGGTCACGGGGCCTTCCTCGGCCGCGAGGCGGCCGCCGCCCTGAAGCTGGTCATGCTGCACGAATTGTCCCGTTCCTTCTCCGGCGCCCGGACGGGCGCGGGTCGGACCGATCGGTCCCCCTTACACCCGTTACAGAGGCTTCAACGACCGGATGGGTTGCCTGGGACGGGCGGGTCGTGGTGCGGGCCACGCCCGTCCCGGGCATCGTGCTGCGTCCCTGGTCGGACGGGGGGTCAGCCCGCTTCGGGCTTGGGGGCCTTGAGCACCTTGCTGATCCACTCCAGGGAGCCTTCCTTCATGCCCCGGACGTAGTGCCAGCCGTTGTGCTCGCCGTTCTGGATGTCGCGGATGGTGGTCTTGACGGGACCCTTCCCGTACTGCTGCTGGAACTTGACCATCCGTTCCTTGCCGCTCTCCTTCGTGCCGATCTGGAAGTTGATGTAGACCTCCGGACCGTTGCCGTCGATCAGCTTCTTGGCGAGCTTCTCGGGGTTGTTCGCGTCCATCTCCGCCTGGTGGCCCTTCCACAGCGGGGAGTCGGGGACGATCTCGCCACCGCTGGCGATGACGGCCTTGAACTTGTCCGGGTGCTGGAGGACGGTCTTCATGCCGACGAAGGCGCCGGAGGAGGAGCCCATGAAGGCCCAGCCGTCACGGGACTTGTACGTACGGAAGTTGGCCTTGGCGAAGTTCGGGACGTCCTCGGCCATCCAGGTGCCCATCTTGGGCTGGCCGGGGATGTCGGAGCCGTCGTAGTAGTACTTGGCGTCCGGGTTGAGCACCGGCATGATCACGACGTACGGCAGGCTGGTGCCGGCCTGGACGCCCTCGCTGATCGCCTTGTGCAGGCCGAGGCTGCGGTCGGCCCAGTAGTTGGTCGGGTAGCCCTCGCCGCCGGGGAGCGCGATGAGCACCGGGAAGCCGCTCTTGGCGTACTTCGGGTCGTCGTACTGCTTCGGGGCCCACACCCACACGTCGCCGGTGAAGCCCGACTTGGCGCCGACCAGCGTCGTCTTGGCGACGATCGTGCCGTCGTCGAGCTTGGCGGTCTGCTTGAACTCGGCCTTCGGGCCGGTCGGCATCTGCACGTCCGGGTCGCCGGAGGGCTTGGCCGCCTGCGCACCGCCCTGGGCGCCGTCGCCGGAGCCCTTGCCGGATGCCTGGTCCTTGCCGAAGCTCACGGTCTCGCCGTTGCCGGAGAACCACTCCAGCTTCCAGGCGGCGAAGCCGCCGCCTCCCAGCAGCAGGACCAGGGCCAGCGTGGCGCTGATCCACATCACACGGCGGGAGCGCCTGCGGGGCGGCTCGGAGTCGGACTCGTCCCCGTATCCGGGGCGCGGGCGTATGTGGGCGCTCGGATCCGGGCAGGGCGGCCCGGCCGGGTGCGGCTCGTAGGGGCGCTCCTCCGCGTACGGCGAGTACCCCTGCGGCGCCTGCCGCGGCGGCCGGTCCTCGTACGGCGGGTGCGGCGGGTGCGGCTGGTCGTCGGGCCGCTGGCGCTGTGGGTACTGGTGCACGGACTTCGCTCCGAACGGTCATGGCTGCCCCCGAGCGGGACAGAAGCTGTGGGCATCCCCCTTGCTTCTGATGTGTGAATGCGCCGTTCCGTTCCAAGAACCGGCAAAAAGACGGGCCGGATATCGGCCTGTGGGAACCGGTCGGACGGAGATCACCTCTGGGCGTCGAGCACCTGCACGCACCGCCCCAGCAGCCGGACCAGCAGTTCCCGCTCCTCCTCGGAGAACTCGGCGGCGAGCGACCGCTCCACGGCCACGGCGGCGGCGTCCGCGTGCTCCATGACGGCCCGCCCCTCCGGCGTGAGGCGGGTCTCCAGGACGTTGCGGTGCCACTCGTGCGGGGAGCGTTCGATGAGCCCGCGCTCCTGGAGGTTCTTCAGGACGGTGGTCATGGTCGGGGGCGTCACCCCGCACAGGCGGGCCAGCGCGGCGGCGGAGATGCCCGGCTTCTCGGCGAGCCAGAGCAGGGCCGCGTACTGCGGAACCGTCACCGCGGAGGGCTTGAGCGCTGCGTTCTTCGCCGCGAGGAGCGCCTGCTCGGCGCGCTTGACGTGCGAGCCGATCCGCTCCTCGGGGGGCATGGAGGTCATTACCAAATACTAGCCCCCTTGCCATTGTTAGAGCTCTAACCTACATTCACATTCACCTTGTACTGAGATCCCTAACTCAGAGAGAAGACGACAACGTGCCGAAGAAGCCCCTGCCCGCCGCCGCCCTCGCGCTGACGACCCTGACGACCCTGACGGCGGCATTCGCCCTGACGACCGCACCGGCAGCGCAGGCGGCAGGGACGGCGACGGAATCGCACGGCCGGATCTCCACGGCCTTCACCCTCCCGGGCGAGAAGGTCTACCCGGAGGGCATCGCCACCGACCCCCGCACCCGCGCGGTGTACGTCGGCTCGTACGCGGACGGCACCGTCTACCGGGCCCTGCCCGGCCGGGCGAGCGCCGAGGTGTTCCTGCCCTCCGGGACCGACGGCCGCCGCACGGCGAACGGCCTGCGCGTCGACGACCGGGGCCGCCTGTGGGTGACCGACTCCACGGCCGGGGTCACCGTGTACGACACCGCCACCGGCGCACGCCTGGCCCGCTTCGAGGTCCCCGGGGCCGGCCCCCGCTTCGTCAACGACCTGACCATCACCCCGGACGGCACGGCGTACCTGACGGACAGCGTCCGCGCGGTCGTCTACCGCGTCACCCCGGACCTGCCGGCCGCGGGCTCCGGGACGCTCGTGCCCGCGTACGACCTGAGCAGCCGGCTCACCCCGGTCCCCGGGCGCACCTTCAGCCTCAACGGCATCACCTCGGACCGGGCGGGCCGGTACCTGCTCACCGTGGACATGGTCGCGGGCGACCTCCACCGCATCGACCTGCGCACGGGCGCGCTGTCGCGCGTCACGCTCCAGGGCGGCGACCTCACCCACGCCGACGGCCTGGACCTCGCCGCCGACGGCAGCCTGCGGGTGGCCCACAACGCCACCAACACCCTGACCCGGTGGCGCCTGACCCCGGACGGCACCCGGGCCCGCCTGGTCCGCACGATCACGGACCCGTCCCTCCAGATCCCGACGACGCTGGCCCATACGGCGGGGCGGACGCTGGTGGTCCGCTCCCAGTTCGACAAGGGCGGCCCGGCCGGCCCCGGCACCCCGACGGCCTTCACGATCGCCGCCGTCCGCGGCCTGTGACCGAGGACGGAACCGGACGGCCGGGGCCCCCGCCGGCCGGGGCCTGGCGCCCGCATGAGCGGCAGGGGAGGAACGGGGGGCGGCGGGGCGTCAGGCGGTGGCCACGCGCAGGAGCACCGACAGCGAGCTGACGACCAGCAGGCCGAGGACGACCCGGCGGAAACGCTCGGCGTTCAGGCGGTGGAAGACCTTCTCGCCGACGAATATCCCGATGAGCAGGGCCGGCACCCCGACGAGGAGCATCTGCCCGACGGTCGCGGTGAGCTGGCCGCTGATCCCGAACCCGGCCAGCGCGGCCAGGCTGGTGCCGGAGAACACCACACCCAGTGTGGCGCGCTGGACCCTGGGCTCCAGCTGCATGCTCTGGAACGCGGCGACCATCGGCGGGCCGTCGATGCCGGTGGCGGCGAAGGAGGCTCCGGAAAACATCCCCACGGCCATCACCGCGCCCAGGCCGCCGCCCAGCGTGATCTTCCGCCACACGATGAACGTGCCCAGCAGGACCACCGCCGTGATGATGAACAGCAGCACCTGCGAGGAGAGCGTGGCCAGCAGCCACACTCCGAACGGCACACCGGCCAGCCCGGACAGCAGGGTGGCCGTCATCAGGCGGCGGTCGACATGACGCCAGTCACGGACGGCGATCCACAGGCTGAGCGGGGCGGCCATGATGCCGGCCACGACCACCGCGCTCGCCGGGTCGATGAGCAGCGCCAGGGGCGGGACGGCCACCAGGGAGAAGCCGAATCCCGCTGTGGTGCGTACGACGGAGGCGACGGCCAGCACCAGGAAGGCGCCGAAGAGGATCATCATGGGGAAACGGGTCTCCAGGTTGGGCGGCGCGGTTCAGACGACGTGGTTGGTGAGCTCGCCGATCCCTTCGACGGAAACCGTGACCCGATCGCCGCGCCGCAGCGGTCCGACACCCGCCGGGGTGCCGGTGAGTATCACGTCACCAGGGTGCAGGGTCATGGCCGAACTGATGTGGCTGATCAGGCGGTCGACGGAGTGCACCATGCGGGAGCTGTTGCCGTCCTGCCGGACTTCTCCGTTCACGGTGGCCCGTACCCCGATCGCCCTGACGTCGAGTTCGGTCTCCACCCAGGGGCCGATGGGACAGAAGGTGTCCGATCCCTTGGCACGCCACCACTGCCGGTCCGGACCTTGGAGGTCGCGGGCGGTGACGTCGTTGGCGCAGGTGTAGCCGAGGACGTGTGCGGGCACCTGTTCCGGCGTCAGGTCACGGCAGGTCCGGCCGATCACCGCGGCGAGCTCGGCCTCGTGGTGGAGGTCGTCCGTGTAGGACGGCTTGACGATGGCCTCGCCGGGGCCGATGACGGCGCTGCCCGGCATGAGGAAGACGAGCGGCTCCTCGGGCACCTCGTTGCCGAGTTCCGCGGCGTGCTCGGCGTAGTTCCGGCCGATGGCGAGGACCTTCCCCGGTTCGACGGGAGCGAGCAGCCGCACCTCCCCGAGGGGGAATCGGGGCGCGTCCGAGGGCACGTCCAGGGGGCCGAAGGGGCCGTTGATGAGCGGGACGACCTCGTCGTCGGCGAGGAGCCCGTAGCGGATCGTGCCCGCCTTCTCAAACCTTACGATGCGCATGTACCGCTTCCGTTCTCGCTCTTGGCGGGGGTGTTTCCGGGCAGGGCGCGCAGCAGCAGCTCCGCCAGGTGTTCGGGACGGCGCGAGCCCTCCTGGGAAATCTGCGTCCGGCAGGAGAACCCGTCGGCCACCACGGCGGTGTCCGGCCCGGCGGCCCGCAGCTTCGGGTAGAGCTCCCGCTCGGCCGCGCCCTGGGAGACGTCCCAGTGGCCCGGCTCGTAGCCGAAGTTGCCGGCCATGCCGCAGCAGCCCGCGGAAATCACGTCCGTGGTGACGCCGAGCCGGCGCAGCACCTCGGTCTCCGGACCGTGGCCGTGGCCGGCCTCCTGGTGGCAGTGCGGCTGCATCACGGCGTCCTGGTCGAGCTTCCCGAACGGCCAGGGGCCCTGGTGGTCCGCGACCACTTCGGCGAGGGTGCGCACCTGCTGGGACAACCGGCGCACGACCGGTGAGTCCGGCAGCAGTTCGGCCGCCTCCTCGCGCAGGGTCTGGGTGCAGGAGGGCTCCAGGCCGACGATGACGCGGCCGGCTTCCAAGTGCTTGCGCAGGGCGCCCACCGAGCGGCCGAGCACCGCCCGGGCGGTCCCCAGCTGGCCCGTGGAGTGCCAGGTCAGGCCGCAGCAGACCGGGCCGTCGGGCAGGACCACCTCGTACCCGAGGGCTTCCAGGACCCGGGTGGCGGCCTGGGCTCCCCGGGGGTCGAGGAGGTTGCTGAAGGTGTCCGGCCACAGGACGACGGTGCCGGATCGGCCCGCAGGAACACGCGCACTCGCACCGGCCTCCGCGCCGGCGGGGACCGGCTTGCGGTAGTGGAACCACTGCCGGAAGGTCTGCGCGGGCAGTTGCACCAGCGGCCTGCGCGTCTCCAGCCCGGCCAGGGAACTCAGCCTGGCCGCGAGCGGCGCGCGCCGCGTCAGCCGGTTGAGCGTACGGGGGGCCACCGACGCCAGCCGGGCCAGCAGCGGCAGCCAGCCCAGGGTGTAGTGGGCGCGCGGTCTCAGCCGCCCCTCGTAGTGCCGGTGCAGGAACTCCGACTTGTACGCGGCCATGTCGACATTGACCGAGCAGTCGCTCTTGCACGCCTTGCAGGAGAAGCACAGGTCGAGTGCGTCCCGGACCTCGGTGGAGCGGTAGCCGTCGGTGATCGTCTCGCCGCGCAGCATCTCGCTCAGCACCCGGGCGCGCCCCCGGGTGGAGTGCACCTCGTCGCGGGTGACCTGGTACGAGGGACACATGTGGCCGGTGTCGTTGCGGCAGGTGCCGACGCCCGTGCAGCGGTGCACCGCGTTGGTGAGCGATCCCTGGTCGGCACCGAAGCGCTGGATCAGGGGCAGCTCGTTGCGGTTGCGGCCCGGGCCGGGGCGGATGTCCGCGTCGAACGGGGCCGGGTCCACGATGATGCCCGGGTTGAGCAGGTTGCCCGGATCCCAGATGTTCTTGAACGCGGCGAACGCGCCGATGAGTTCGGGCGAGTACGTACGGGCCAGGAGCTCGGACCGGGCGCGGCCGTCGCCGTGCTCACCGGAGGCGCAGCCGCCGTGCTCGACCACGAGGTCACCGGCGGCCGTGATGAACTCCCGGTAGCCGGCGATGCCCTGCTCGGTGTCCAGTTCCCAGTCGATCCGGACGTGCAGGCAGCCCTCGCCGAAGTGCCCTGTGATGGTTCCGGTCCGCCGGTGTTCGGCCATGAGGGCGTGCAGGTCCCGCAGGTATCCCGACAGCCGCTCCGGCGGGACGGCGGAGTCCTCCCAGCCGGGCCAGGCCTGCCGTCCGTCGGCCATCCGGGTGGCGATGCCCGCGCCGTTGCGGCGGATGGACCAGATCGCGGCCGTCTGCTCGGCGTCGGCCGTGATGAAGCTGGTGGCGTCGGTCTCCCGGGCCAGGCGCTCGGCGTTGGCGATCGCGTCGGCCTCGTCGGTGCCCTCGATCTCGCAGTACAGCCAGGCCTCGCCGCGCGGCAGCAGGTCGATGCCCGGAGCGCGGCCGCCGCGCGAGCGCAGCGCCTCGACCAGCGGAGCGTCCAGACCCTCCACGGTCAGCGCGCCGGCCTTCGCCAGCGAGGGCGCGCAGTCGGCGGCCGCGTAGACGTCGGGGAAGCCGAGTACGAGAAGCACCCGGGCGGCCGGGATCGGGGTGAGCCTGACCTTGGCGCCGAGCAGGACGCCACAGGTGCCCTCGGTGCCCACCAGCGAGCGGGCGACGTGGAAGCCCTTCTCGGGCAGCAGGGCGTTCAGCCCGTACCCCGACACCTGTCGGCCGAATCGGCCGAGTTCGGTGCGCAGCGGCGCGAGGTGGCGGTCCCTCAGCTGCTTCAGCCGGCGGTCGATGTCCGCGTCACCGCTGGAGCCCTGGCCGGCGCGGATCCGGCGGCCGTCGGCGAGCAGCAGGTCCACCTGCTCGGTGATGTCGGCGGTCGTGCCCCAGGCCACCGAGTGGGCGCCGCAGGCATGGTTGCCGATCATTCCGCCGATGGTGCAGCGGGAGTACGTCGAGGGGTCGGGGCCGACGGTGAGGCCGTGTGCGGCGGCCCGGTCCCGCAGGCTGCCGAGGACGACGCCGGGCTGGACGGTGGCGGTGCCGGCCTCCGGGTCGAGGTCCTCGATGCGGTTCATGTACCGGGAGAAGTCGAGGATCAGCCCCGTGCCGATGGAGTTGCCGGCGATGGAGGTGCCGCCGCCCCGGCAGGTGATGCCGACGCCGTGTTCGGTGGCGATGCCCACGGCGATGGCAGCGTCCTCCGCGTCCCGGGGCTCCAACACCGCGGCCGGCATGACGCGGTAGATCGAGGCGTCGGACGTGTAGGCGGTTCGGGTCCGCACGTCCGTGCGGGCGGCGGGCAGGCGTGACTGCAGGTGCCTGGTGAAGTCGTTCATGGAGTCTTTCCCGGGTGGGCGGGTGGGGCGGCGGTCGAGGCGCGGTCGGTCAGCCGCGCGCACCACCGGTGTGGAGCGGGAAGTAGTCGATCAGCAGCATGTCGCGCACGCCCTGCCGGACTCCGTCCGCCGGCTCGATCGCGGAGACGCCGTGGAAGACCCGGCGGTCATCGATCACGATCGACTCGAACGGCTGGAGCAGCGTGGTGCTGTAGATCGGCCGGCGGTCGCGGTCGTACAGCTGCGACTCGCCTCCCTCGACGTCGACACGGCGCATCAGGACCTGCGCCACGTAGTGGTGCCCGTCCTCGTGTACGCCCTCGGGGGCCGGGAGGCCCTTCGCGTCGCGGGTCGCGGTGATACGGATCTGGTGGACGCCGACACCGCTGGTGGCCGGGTCGAAGTCACCGGGCACGCGCTCGGCGAAGAAGCGGATGAGGGTGTGGAGCACTCCGCCTGCGGCCACGTCGTCGGCCAGCGGCGGGAAGTGCCGGTCGACACCCCCGTGGAGGGAATTCACCTGGGCGGTCTGGTGGAAGGCTCGCGGGGGGTCCAGTACGAGATCCCCGTCAGAGAAGTGGAAGCAGCCGTGACGGCGGCGGCGATAGTCGGCGCCGTCCTTCATGTACGCATCGACGGGCAGGTCCTCCCATGACTCCAGAAACAGCTTGATCTCGTCCGCTGAGTGAGTGTCCAGCGCCTGCTTCAGATCCCCTTCCGAGAAGTACCGGTACGGAGCGTTGCGGTCAGCGGCCGTGCCCTGTAACCGCATTACCTCGGTCGTCACTACACACTTCCTTTACTGGATTCTTCGACGTTGCCTCAGCAAATGAGACATCACCGATCCTGGCCGGAAGGAACCCTCCGGGCAAGGCAGGAACCGGTGCGGGAACCTGCGCCGCAGGAACACGCGGGGCAGCTGGAATGTTGACGGCCGACCGCCGCCGCACACCCGCCGAACGACAGCCGTTCCGAATATTCCCCGACCGTGCGCCCGGTGGCGAAAGGGGCCGAAAATAGCGGTTCGATGGCGGGATTCCGCCTGGCAAGGCGGCGGCGCGGACCTGGGGCGGCCCCGGCCGTCACCCCCTCCAAGAGGGATCGCAGGACGTGATCAAAGTCTCCACATGCGCAGATGCTGACCGAGGCGCCGTCAACTAGCCTGACCGGAAGCACAGGCTGCCGGCACGGGGGAACGCAGAATGACGCCCACGTTTGGAACACCTTTCGAATCACTACAGTCTCAAGACATTCAGCTCTACCGAGAGCTGCTCGCGCAGGATTCGTCACCACACCTGCCGGCGCAGCCGGACTCCACCACCGGGGAGCGGGTCTTCGAGGCCCGGGAGGATTCGCTGGAAAGGCTGCTCTCATCCGGCCTCGCGGTTCCGGACGAGCAGAGCGAAACAGGCTTCACTCCCGTAAATCCTGAAACGATCGGGAGTTACGTTGTGGCCGAGATCCTCGAAAGCTCCGCCCGGGCGGCGATCAACCTGCTGCGAATCCGGGAAGAATTAGGGCCACTGGTTGCCGAGTATCGGCACAACCATCTTCGGAACGCGTATGGATACGTGACGCACACCGACTTCCCGAACATCAATGCCGCCATCCGCCTGGCGGCCCGGGAATGCCGGGACGAAGTGCTGACCTCACAGCCCGGCGGCGCCAGATCCGCGGCCGTTCTCAACGACTCGCTGCCGTCCACGCTGGACATGCTGGACCGCGGGGTGAAGATGCGGACGATCTATCAGCACAACGCACGGTCCAGCTCGGCGACGCGCAATTTCGTCCACACGATCCAGCAGCGTGGCGCCCAGGTGGCGACATTGGACGAGAACTTCGACCGCCTGATCATCTTCGACCGGACAGTGGCGTTCATCCCCGCAGACGACGACCGCCGGGTGGCGGCGGAGATCCGCGCTCCGGCCGTGGTCTCGTTCCTCGCGGCCCTCTTCGAACGCTCGTGGGTCAGGGCGCTCCCCTTCACCCCGCCCGGGCGCGACCGGGCCACGACCCGCATCACCGACGACCTGGAGCTGGCGATCATGCGGCACATCGTCGCCGGTGACACGGACTCCGTGACGGCCGGACAGCTCGGCATCAGCGTGCGGCGGTGCCAGGAGTACGTCGCGAGGATGTCCGCGAAGCTGGGCAGTCGCAGCCGGGCCCAGCTGGGCTACCTGATCGCCAAGTCGGGCCTGCTCGACAACGTTGCCGAGGAAGCAGGCGGGGACGACTCCCCCTGATCCGCGGCCCACCCGACGGAGCCGGCGGCGGCAGGCCTCAGGCGCCCTGGAGGGGCGTCGGCGCGGGCTTGCCCGAGTTCCACCCGATGTCGCCGGCCACACCGGCCACCGGCTTCGTGACGGGAACCGCCGCCTGGGCCGACGCGACGGGCAGGGCGATCAGGGCCGTGGCGGAAACGAGGGCGATGGCGAAGCGGTGCATGGTTTCTCTCTCATGGGGTGCCGAGCCGAGCGGACTACCGCGCCGAGACAGCGCTCAATTATGTTCATGCAACATCTACCCCTGTTTCAAGATTTCCAGGGGGTGGTGAACCCGCACTGCGGGAAGACGAAGCCGACGACACACCGGCAGCCGCGGGTCACGCACGCCCATCCGGCACGGTGACGACGAAGGGGTCGGCTCCATCAGGAGCCGACCCCTTCTGACCTGCACGCTTGACGGATCGCCTAGCGTGCAGTAACAGACCGGTCACACGTTGAAGCGGAACGTTCAGCACAGCGCTCCCACCTGCGAAAACACGGTTCCGGAAGTGGTCATCCAGCACCCATCCAGCACGGTGCGGGTTCATCCAGCACATCCAGCACATCAAGCCGCGGTGTCGTAGCCAGAGGGGTCCTCTGGAGCCTCCGGCCGCATCGCCTTCTGCATGATGTCACGGCAGCGGTCCCACGCCTCCGGGACCAGGTGCCCATAGATGTCGACCGTGGTCTTGATCGACTTGTGCCCGAGCCAGCGGCTCACCTCGTGGATCGGAACGCCATTCGCGAGGGCGGTCGAAGCGAAGAAGTGTCGAAGGCTGTGCGGGGTGTACTTCGGACTGCCGTCTGCATTGACGATGCCAGCAGCCTTGAGCGCCTTCCGCCAGTGGTAGCCGTACGTCGAGGCCGTGGGCATGACGCCCTTGCCGCGCTCGCGAGGAGCGAAGAAGACCTCGACGACCTTCTTCTTGCCGCCCCGGGTTTCGAACCCCAGCGGTATCGGGGCCCATGCTGCGGCATGCTCGTCGATCTCCTCCCCGATGAAGAGGGGCATCGGGATATCGCGGTACTCCCCATCCTCCCTGTGCTTGAGCGGGACCAGGCGGGTACGGGCGTCACCCCTGTTCGCCTTCGAGCTGACCTGCCAGCGGACCCGTATGAAGTCATCCCGCCGGCATCCGACGTGAAAGGCCAGGGCCTCGCTGATCCGGAGTCCAAGGCCCGCCTGAAGGGAGATCGTCAGCTTGTACTGAGGAGAGATGTGCTGATGGATCAGGTTGACCTCGTCCAGCGTCGGGATCTCGTCCTCGTCGACAGCAACGTTGGTCGGCTTGATGTCGACGTCCCTGGCGGGGTCGTCCTGAATCAGCTTCTCCTCCTTGGCCGACCAGAAGATGTGCTTGACCATCTTCATGCGGTCGAACACCGTGCTCTCGGCGAGCACCTTCAGGATCGCCACCTTGAAGTGCTCGATGTCACGCTTTGTGACCGAGGCCAACGACTTGCGTCCAAGATGCGGCAAGAGGTGGTTATCGAGGAAGCCCTTGTAGTTCGAGTGCGTCGCGTCACCGACCGTTCGACGTTCCAGCCAGTCGTCGGCGTAGGCCCGCAGGCTGATCTTCCCGGCGTCCGGGTCGATGTAGACGCCCTGGTCCTTGTCGGCCTCCATCTTGGTGCCATGGGCTTCGGCCTTCGTCTTCGTGGGGAAGGTCTCCTCGCGCTGTCGCCCCGTGCGTCCACCCGGCTCGCGGTATCGAACGGTCCACTCGTGGCGGCAACGGACGGCCTCACAGGGGTAGAACTTGTTTCGCTTGTCCGACTTACATCTCTGGAAAACGGTAGCCATGCGGCCCCCCTTGGTTGCTGGGACAGGGCTCCGCCCATTACCCGTAGTTGTCTTCGAGGTAGGCGACGATGTCGCGCTCACGGAATCGCAGGAGGCGGCCGACCTTCTGGGCCTTGATCCCCCACGTCCGGTACTTGTTCTTCACGGTGATCTCGCTGACCTTCAGCCAGTCAGCCACCTCTTCCGGCGTAAGCAGCCGGTTGCTTCCACCTGCCGCCACACAACCCCTCTCGGCTACATGTTTACTTTCAGGCCGCGCGAAATGCGGTTCGCTCCTCAAAGGAGCGGCGGGACTGCTTAGTGAGGTGCCACATGCCGAAGTCGCACAGGTAGATGCGGTTCTCGCGGTCGATGACCCGGCGCTGACCTCGGCGGTCGGCGCTCCGGTCCCGCTTGGCCTGGGCTCGGCCAAGGGCCTTCTCTGCTGCCCGTTCGTCGGCAAACGCCCGCTTGCCGGAGCACTCGCAGGTGTGGAACTCGACGGTCTTCATGGGTCCTGGTTTCCTTCCGATCTTCAGTGGCGGGGCTTCGTCTGCTGAAACTTGCCGCATGGGCACGTGGGTATTTGGCAGGCACCTCGGGCAGCGCCGGCAAGGGAATGAGTGAAGGGGGCGTGGCCGCAGTCGGGCTGGAAGCAGAACCCCTTCCATCCCTTCTTGCCGTCCACGTTGGCGAGCATGGCGCCGGGGCTGTAGAGCTTGACGATCCGGCCGGTCCCCCCGAAGGCCATCTTCGAGGCGAAGGTCTTGATCTCGGCCTCCGAGCCGAAGGGCCCAAAGTTGAGCCCGCGGTGGCCGTCCTTCCATGTGTGGACCAGGGCGAACAGGTCGCGCATCTGGAGCAGTTCGGCTGCTGTCTTGTAAACGGCCTTGGCCATCTGGTCGGCACTCTCGAAGGTGGGGTCCTCCAGGAGCGACTTGATGGCCTCGACCTCTTCCTTTCGGGGGGTCAACCTCATGGTTACACCTTAACAGAGGAGTTCAATGTTTACATCTGCCGCCTGAATGACCCTCCGCACCTTTCCGTACAGGTCCCAGAGGGAGCCGTCGTTGCGAATCACCGCGTCGAAGTCGTATCCGGCCAAGGCGTTCTCGCTCGCGTGCCCAGCCTGGGCAATGGGGTCTGCTCCAGGCCGCTCCAGGAGGAAGACCAGGCCGCCGCGTTCCCGGATCGCGTCCGCCTCGTTGGGGAAGCGCACGTCGGTTATGACGGTGGGGCCCCAGGTCTCGAAGTCGCGGAGGAGGGCGTCGACCCACACGTTCTCCCCCAGGGCTGCCCGGCCCGCTTCCGTTCCGAGCCGCTGGAGGTACTCGCGTACCTCGGGATAGCAGTCCTTCGTGGTCTCCCACCCGTAGCCGTCGACCTCGTAGCGCAGGCTGGTCAATCCCTCGGCGTAGGACGTCTCCACCATGAGGGGGTCGAGGGCGTACAGCATCTCCCTGACCTTGTCCGCGAATGCCTTGCGCTGCCATCCGGCGGTGAGGAGTACGTCGGCGGCGGTGTCCTTGCCCGAGCGGGCAGCGCCTGCGAACCCAACGAGCGGCATGGAGCGGCTGCCGCGTTCCGCGGTGCCGGCGTACTCGGGCTGCGCCTGGTCGAGGAGTTCGACGGTCCAGTCCGGAAGCATGGAGACCCAGTTCTGACGGGTGGCCTCGGCGCCGGGCTCGAGGTCGACGTGCAGGCGGTAGACCTTGGTACGGCTGCCGTCCCATGTTGCGGGCTTGAGCTGGGGGGCGAGCACGAGGTATCCCTCGCGGGTAACCGTGTGGCCTCGGGTGTCGCGGCCGGTGGCGCGGATGTGCTGGCCAGGCTTCAGGTCGGTGATCTTCGTGGGCATGGTGTTCATCCTTCGTGGCTGTCGAGGAGTCGGTTCAGACCGGGGGCGGAGATATGTCCTGTGCATACGTCGCAGTCGCAGCCGTGGAGGCATCGGCCGCATCCGGGCCAGTCACACAGGGGGTCAGGGCCGTGCCAGTGCTGCGGATCGGGTTCGTCACAGCCCCACCCTGCGCAGGTTCGGTCTCGGGACCAGGTGGGGTAGACGAGGTGCTCGCGCTGACCGGTGAGGCCGTGGGCGAGGTGTTCGCCTGGGCAGGTGAAGCGGGAGCGGCTGGCACTTTCGCGGTCCCGGAAGGCGGCCCGGCACTGGGTGCACTGGAGGCGGCCTTCCGGGCGCATGCGGAGGTGGTGCCTCACTGAGCCGCGGCGCCGAACGCGGGTACGGCCGGGCCGAGCGTCCATGTGCCTCCGGCCTTCGGGGCGGCCTCTTCGATTGCGGTTTCGAAGGACCACTCCCCAGACATCAAGGACTGGCGCATGAGCAGCTCAGCATGACGGCCCTGGAGGGCGCGGAGCTGAGTCTCGACCTCGCGGGCCTCACGCTCGATCGCTGTCAGGCGGTCGCTGCGCCGGCTGCGGAGGAACTCGACAGCTTTCTCGTGGACGAGCTGAGCGTCGCGCCGATGCATCTCGGTGAGGGCCTGGACGATCTCACCGGTCCGGGCGGTGGCTCCCTCGGGTGCCGGATAGTCGCCAATGCCGGTCTGCACGCGGCGGACGTCTATGTCCCAGTCGGTCTGACCGGGGCGGACGACGGTGTACTCCACCAGGCGCGAGCCGCAGACTTCGAGTGTCCCGGATGCCCCGGCGCGGTTCCATGCGCTGCGGCCGTAGGCGACCGTGAAGGCCGTGGGGAGGAACTCCCACGCCCTCTCGGAATCGGAGACCTTCAGCTCGTGGAACTCGGGAGCGATTTCGACCGTGCCGCGGACACGGGGGCCAGCCAGCTCGTACGCGGTGATCCAGGGCTTCGCTGCTTCGACTCGCTCGACCGTGACGAAGCCGAAGGACAGGTTCAGCGTGCTCATGTTGGGCTCTCTTTCGTGTGCTGATGGGTGGCCGCCCCGGCCCTCTCCCTGTGCGAGCGGGGGCAGCCGATGTGCTGTGGTGCGTCAGGCAGCAGCGCCGGCGGACTGACCCGCGTAGAAGTGGAGCGCCTCGCGGGCCTGCGCTCGGGCGAACGGGCCGCCGTAGAAGCCGAAGCACGAGTCGACTGCCTCCCAGGTCTGCATGGACTCGTCGGGGTCGTCCTCGCGGGTCCAGTCGACGCGCTTCTCGACGACGAAACCCCACACGTCGCCCTCGGCCCACGCCTCGTACTCCTGCATCTCGGCCTCGACGTACCCCTCGGTGAGTAGGCCGCCGTCAATGGCGATGGCTTCCTCGCCGGTCACGTACCAGAGAGACCGCGGGCCCCTCTGCGGGCTGGACTCCAGGACGATGCCACCGTGCATGATCGAGACGTAGCGAGTGAAGGTGTCCACGCCGGTCCAGCGGTTCCACTTCAAGCGCTCCCACGCCGCCGCGAGCGGGCCACCGTCCTTGTCGACGGGGTGGTACTGCCCGAGGTGAGTGTCGATCGTGATCACGTGGACGAGCGTCTCCTCGTTGCGGGGGTTCTCGGGGTGCTCGTCGCGGACCAGGCGAACGCGGAAGCGGCCGTCGTCGGTGGTGGACAGGACATCGGTCATGGGTGGTGCCTCTCTCGTCTGGGGGCCGCCCCTGCTCTCCCTGTGTGCAGGGGCGGCCGGTCGCGCATTGGGGATCAGGCGCCGTACTTCTCGGCGTCGGCCTCGTCGGCTATGCGGTCGAGCACGGTGTCGGAGTGGCGCAGGAGGATGCTGTAGGCAACGTCGGGCGACTCGTAGGCGTCGGCCAGGTTCCGAAGGACGCGGCCGTAGTCGCCGAGGAACCCGAGGTACTCGTCGATGGGGAGAGACTGTGCTTCGCGCATGTCGGCCTCGATCTGGACCTTCTCGGTCTCGAAGGTCTCGCCGACCACCGGCTTGATGCGGTAGGGCTGGGCGTTCATGTTGGTTCCCTTCGGGGTTCAGGCGGTCTGGAAGGCAGCGAGGGCCTCGGTGTCCCAGGCGGGGATAGGGCGGCCGATCTCGGCGTACCGGTCGGCGCGCTTGGCGGCCTTCGCCGAGCCCGAGTACGGGCAGCCCTTGTGACGGCGGGGCGGGGCGGGGTTGGTGCCCTTGCGGTCCCGCATGTGTGAGTAGTAGGCGGTGAACTCGGCGCCGCACAGCTCGTCGACCAGGGCCCAGCGGTGTTCGCTGCCGGGGTAGCCGTGGTGGGCTCCCGCGCATCGGGTGCGGGTGCATCCCTCGGGCTCGGGAACCGCGGTGGTCCGCGACGAGTAGCCGAGTTCAGTCATCCGGAGCCATGCGGCCTGAAGGCTCTCCAGGTTGCGCAGGGTGGGACGCATGAAGGGTGCGAGGAACGGGACGGTGGTCATGTGCACTGCCTCTCAGGTGGGTTGTGCGGTGGCGATCAGGTGTTGTCGGGCGCGGGAAGGTAGCCGAGGGTGCCGGCGGAGTCGACGACCCAGACCTCGCCGGGGTCGAGCACGAGGTCGCGGGTGCTGATCTCGGAGCCGCAGGAATCGCAGCGGAAGAGGCCGTAGACCGTCGCCCCGAAGGGGGCCTTGCTGCATTCGGCGCAGATGATTGCGATCACGGGTAGCCTTTCTGAGTGGCCCCTCCCCGCTCCCTGTGGGGAGGGGCCGCGTGCACTACTTCGTCGCTTCGCCCTCGGCGAGGATTGCGAGCAAGTCGTCGCAGGCCGCGTACTCGGCGTCGCTAACGTGGCGCCACTCCGCGTCGGGAAGCATCTCGACCGGCAGGGACAGGGCCAGGCTTCCGGCGGTGTCGGCGAGGTTGCAGAGCGTGTACCACTCCTGCGTCATGGGGTCGTAGTCGTTGCGCCACTCTTCGACCTCTCGCACGACCTTGAGTACATCGGCGACGAGACCCTTGATCCTGTCGGTCGCGATCGACTCGGCGTTCTGGATGGACGGCATCATGTGCCCGTCTCCTTGGTGTAGCTGGAAGGGCTGCCCCTGCTCTCCCTGTGTGCAGGGGCAGCCCGCGGGGATGCAGGTCAGGCGGCTATGGCCCGGCGACCGCTGACGCGGGTCTGTCCGAGATCAGCGCGTCGGCCTGCGGCCTCTCCGGCGGCCTTGCCGGAGCCGCCTCGCCGGGCACGCCCGCCGTTCCGCTGGTTTGGGTACGCCTGGCTGAAACGGGCCAGGGTCACGGCCTTGCGGTCTGCGAGGACCAGCTCGGCACTGCGGCCGGTCGCGCTGGGCGCGGCCTCCTGGCGGGCGCGGGCCTCGATCTCCTTCAGCCGGTCGTAGACCGTGAGCATGAAGCCCGCGAGGAACGACTTCCGGTAGGTGATCGTCTTCTCGCCCGGACGGGGGCGGCCGTGCCGCATCGCGTTGAACGCCTGGAGCTGAAGCGAGGTGAACAGCAGCTCGACGCGTTCGAGGTCGGACTCGTAGCCGAAGAGGTGCACCTCGCCGTTCCGCAGGTTGATCCCCTTGCAGCCGAGCGCATCCATGACGTAACCGAGGAGGAACTGCCGGTCGTTGGCGTACGTGCCCGTGATCTTGATGATCCGGTCTCCGGGGCGATCCTGGGCCGGGTCCGCGTCGGCAAGCATCGCCTTCTCGATCCCGTACTTCGCCATCATCTCGGCGGCCTTCGCGAAGTAGGCGTCCGCCTCTTCTGGGGTGGTCGCCGGGTCCTCGGCCTTCGCCAGGATGGCGCGGATCTTGGCGAGCTTGCCGTCTTCGGGCATGGGGGTAGCCATGTCGGAGCCTTTCGGGGATTTGATGCGGGCTGGCATCGTCAGAGGGGAGGAACCGCCTCCCGCTGACCTCCCTTCGGGAGGTTTCGCCTTTGCACCTGGTGGGGTCAGACCGTGATCAGGTCCCAGCCGCCGAGGATGTGGGTGATGGCGAGGGCGTCGATCTGGGCCTTCGCTTCCGCCTCGCGCTGCTCGTAGGTCGGCAGGTCGTACGTCACGGTCAGCTCAGCAAGGGGTTCGAGGGCGAAGGGCTCGAAGAGTCCTGCCACCAGCACGTCGCCGAAGCGAAGGACGAGAGAGTGTGCGCCGCAGTCGGGGGCGCGGAAGGCAATTTCGTCGTCGGGCTTGATCACGGTTGGGGTCGCTTTCCGGAGGGGCCTCCCTGCTCTCCCTGTGTGCAGAGAGGCCCGGGGCGGGAGGGTCAGGCGGAAGGGGTGCGGAGGGCGTCACGCACGGCGGTGAGCTTGGTCTTCAGCTCGGCGAGCTTGTCCGCGTTCTTCGTGGCGCGGTTGCGCTCCCAGGCCCAGATGTCGCGGTACAACTCGTCGGCCGGGTTGTCGGCGAGCAGCTTTTCGGCCCGGCCCTTCTCGACCAGCTCGTAGGCTTCGCGGCGGATGACCGCGCCGAGAAGCGGTTCCCAGTGGGTTGTGATCAGGTCGTCGTCGGTCACGTACTGCCAGAAGACGGCGTGATGCAATGCGGCGGCGAGGTCGGCCCGCTGGTGGCACTCCTCGGCCATGTGCGCGAGGTTCTTGTCCTCGGCCTTGCGGGCCAAGAGGCGGAACTCTTCGCGGTCGTAGGCGAGGGCGAGGCCGTAGATGGTGCTGTGCGAGAGCAGGGTGCCGGCGACAGCCTTGACCGCGGATTCGGTCTGGGGGTCCATGTGTCCTCGTACTTTGGTGGTCGGTGCTGACGCTGGTTGGCTCGTCAGAGGGCAGGGTCCGCCTGCCGCTGACGCCCCGAAGGGACGTTTCGCCTTTGGTCAGAGCTGGTGGCGCCGGATCATGGAGTGGGCGGTCGTGTAGTCCTTGGTCCGGCCACCGTTGACGCGGAAGCCGAAGCGTCCGTAGAACCGGCGGAGGCGGTGCACGCTGCTGGCCCCGAACTCGCTCGAAGGGGTGCCCGTCATGGTCACGCCCTGGCGGTCGGCCTCGGCGGTGAGGATCTGCATCACCTGCGTTCCGAGGCCCTGGTTTCGCCGATTCGGCGGCACGATGAGCTTGCTGAGGGCGAGGTGTCCCGCGGAATCGAACTCGATCCAGATGTCGACCTCGGGGGCGCTGGCAGCTATCTGCTGACGCAGAGGGGCGAGCCAATCGGGGTCAAGGGTGGTACGACCGTGCTTGAGCATCGGGTGCCTCTCAGGCTGCCTGGGCCACCCCCGCCCTCTCCCTGTATGGGAAGGGGTGGCGGGGTGATCAGATGAGGGCCAGCTGTCCCGCGATCGGGGCGTTGAGGTGCTCATTGCCGACTCGGGTGAAGTAGTCCTCGCGGGCCTGGCGGTAGATGTCCTCAACCCGCTGCCAGTCGATGCCGCAGTCCGGCTCGTGGCCGTACAGCTCGCCCAGCTCGTCATGGCAGGAGTCGGCGATCTCAGCCGACTCAGCCTCGGTGTCGTACTCGTACTCGCGCTGGGCGCGCTCCAGGGCCTCGTTCACGTTCACCTGCCAGCGCTCCCACTCGCGCTCGGAGTAGTCCGAGTCGTCGAGTACGGCGTAGACCTCCAGGGCGGAGAGGATCGAACACGCTTCGCGCCAGGCCGCGGTGAACTTCGGGCGGTACTTGATCGGGGCGAGCGCGGGAAGGCCGGAGTGCTCGGTGTCCCAGTCCCAGTCACTCTTGCATCCGGCACACAGGAAGCGGCGGCGGCCGTGCTCCTTCCGACTGACGGCCCAGTCCGCGATGCTGTCGCACTTCCGACAGTGCATCACGTCGTCGGCGTAGACCTGGACGAAGACCTGGGAGCACTGACCCCAGCCCCAGTGGCGTATGCCGGCGTCGATGACGTGCTCGTCCGAGACCTCGGTGTCGTTGCGCCCCTCATCGGCGGCGGCCCGGAGGAGTTCAAGCGCGGTGTCGTAGTTGGACTCGGCCATCAGATCGTCGGCGTAGTCGGCCTTGCCGATCACTGGGGCGTGCGTCCGGTAGTACCGGTCATCACCTCCGAAGTTCGTCGGCCGCTCCAAGAGCTTGTCGGCGTACTCCTTCAAGGTGTCGTCGTCGCACTGGTAGCTGATCATGTGTCCTCGCATTCAGGGGATGGGCTGACGGGCTGGCTCGTCAGGGGGGAGGCACCGACCCTCCCGCCGACACCCCCCACCGCACCCAGACCGGGGGCACGGTGGGACTGCTGGGCGTTTCGCCTTCGCAGGGTCAATGTTTACACTCGGGCACTGAAGGAGGCTTCGACGAACGCGACCTCCAACTCCTCTTCGGTCTTGGGCTTGACGCCGTTCAGGCGGTCGATCTCGACGGCCTGCTGAGCTATGACGCGGTTGGCTCGATCGAGAGCGATGGCCAGGTCCTCGCAGCGGCGCCCGAGGTTGTAGGCCATATCCAGCAGGGGGAAGCGCTGGACTTCGGTCTTGGCCAGGCTGACCTGGCGCTTCGGTCGTTCAATCAACGCGATGGCCTCAGCTGTCAGGAACACGGGACCGGCACAGTAGGTGCACTTCTCCCCTGCATCTCGTGCGGTGACCTCCCGCTCGTAGAAGCTGAAGTCGACGCACTGGTAGCACCGGAAGTCGCCATCTGCCTTCTTGAGCCCTACGACCTTGCCGTACTGCCGATCGCGGTCGGAGAAGACGAACTCGCTCATGCGACCTTGCCTCTTCGGTACCCGGCTTGTGTTCAAAGTTTACACTAGCCGGAGAGTTTCGCCGAACCTCTTGGCTCGACGTCGGTTCGAACTTTACACCATCCATCGTGTGGAGCTTCGCATTCGGGCTGGTCAGCGGTAGGCACTCCCATGTCCCACCGCCAGGACGCTTAACCTTGCGATCTCCCGGACCTGAGTCCGTTCGATGTGGCTACATCTTAACACTATCGCCGGATGGTTTCGCAACTCCCCTTGCGAGCTGCGGGTTTACCGGATCTACGTGTCGCACCGCCCGTCCCGTTGCCGGTTCGTTCGGTCGATGTGGCTACACCTTAACACGCTGCTTCGGGTGCACCGCAACCCCGACCACCGAGAAGCGCCGGAGTCCTTAGCCTCTTACGCGTGTGCGTGTGCATCCGCTCTGCCCTGGCGTGTCGCACAGATGCCGGTCTAAGCCTTTACGTGGGTTTCTGTCTCTTGCCTGCCCGTCTAGCGCTCATGCGCGTGTATGAGCAAAGACAGTGCGGATATCCACAGTTGGGGATATCCAGATGATGTGCGAATGAGTGCACAGCATGTCCGGATTGGCGACACATGGCCCGAGGGGTGGGGGTATGACCCAGCCGGCGCGGCTTTCCCGGCCGCCACGTCTTAGCAGCTCGGATTCTGCCACGGTTCCAGGGCCGACGGGGCCCTCCGCGCTCGCCCGCCCTCGCACCCATATGTGCAGGTCAGCACACATGTGACCGTCCTACAGACCTCCGCCGGCACTGCGCAGGAATGGAGGCCGCGGCAAGGTCAGTCCTTGTCTTCGCCGAGAATCTTCCGCGCGTCCGTCAAGGACATGACGGACCGGACGCGGTGCTCGATGTTGCGGACGGACAGGCCGTCGAACTCCTTCGCGTCCCGCATTGCGTCAGCAAGCTCTTGGCGCTTCACGTCGCGGGCGAGGTCGGCGACTTGGGACTCTTCGAGGGCGCACTCAAGGGCGAGCGTTGATCCTTGGACGGGGGTCGGGTCGTTGATCTCCGCGTGACGCCCGTCATCGCTGTGCACCTCGACGACGGCGGGAAGCCCTCGGTACTTCTCCGGGCACGTCTCGCGCCAGCGCTGGAGGACGAGGCGACCGAGTTCGTGCGCCGTGCCGCTCCAGGTGGTCATCTCGCCCTTGTCAGCAGGCTTCTCCCATCCCTCGTCGGCGTTGGCTGCCGCCGGCACACGAAGCTCGTACTCGAAGGTGCTCATGCGCTCACGATAACCGCGCTCGCCTGGGCGAAGTACGTCTTCGCGTCTTCATAAAGGGGCGGCCTACGGCCGCCACAGTGGCTTGCCGTCTTCATGCTGTCCGCCCTCCGGGCGGCATCGCCTCTTCGCCGCTGCACTTCTCCGCCGTTGCCCTTCGGGCGCCGCTGCGGTGTGACGCACGTCACGATCTTCCGTCTTTCCGGAATCAAGATCAACTAGCGACTTATAAGTGTAAGTACGTAAGTCGCAAGGCTCGCGAGGCTTGAGCCCCTGTCGGGGCTCGCCAGCATGAAGACGCTTTGCACGTAGGTGAATTGCAGGCTTGGCCCCGGAGGGGCCACCTGGTGGAGGCGAAGTACGTACATACGCACTTCACTCAGGGGGTCTGCTTGAAGATCCTCGAACTCTGCGCAGGCTACGGCGGCCTGGGTATGGCTGTAGCTCCCCTGGTCGACGGTCACGTGGCGTATGTCGCCGAGACCGCGCCCGGTCCGAGTGCAGTCCTCGCCGAGCGGTATCCGGACGCCCCGAATCTCGGAGATATCCGAGAGATCGACTGGTCCCGCCTCGTCGGCGAAGTAGACGTAATCACCGCGGGATTCCCCTGCCAAGACATCAGCATTGCGGGGAACCGAGTTGGAATTCGAGGTGCTCGCTCTGGAGTTTGGGTCAACGTCCTTGAAGCAGTTCGCATCATACGACCGCGAATCCTCTTCCTGGAAAACGTCTCGAATATCCGGACGCGGGGGCTCGAAGTCGTCCTCAGTGACCTGGCCGCGATCGGGTACAGCGCGCGATGGGTCTGCGTACGAGCTACCGCAGCTCGCAGCCCTCACCTGCGTGACCGGTGGTTCTGTATCGCGACCCCTGAAGACTCCGACCGCGAACCTCGGCAGTAACGGCGGCGCCCGCCATCCCGACGAACGCAGAGCCGGAGGTCACGGTCCCACCCTCGACGACGAGGTGTGCCACCTCCTCCCATACTCGGAAGCGATCCGGGAAGGCCGCGAACCCGAGCCCGCGGTCGACCGCCCGCACTCGCCCGCGCACTGGTGGGGTGAGTACCTTCCCGCCATCAGGCAGTGGGAGGACGTGACCGGCCGTGCCGCTCCTCCTCCTGCGGAGGTCGGCCGCAAGGGCGGTCCCAGGGTCACGGCCGAGTGGATCGAATGGCTGATGGGCCTCCCTCTCGGCCACGTGACCGGCGTCCCCGGCCTGACGCGCGGACAGCAGCTTCAGATCCTCGGGAACGGTGTCGTCCCCCAGCAGGCGACTACGGCCTTCACGGCCCTTCTCGACCTGGGGGTGTAGATGCCGAACTGGCACGGCTCCGACCGGCGGGAGAGGCTGCCGGCGGACTGGCCGCGAACCCGAATCCGCATCCTGCGGCGCGACGGACACCGCTGCACTGCCCGCGATCAGTACGGGAAGCGCTGCGAAGAACCCGCTACAGACGTGGACCACATCGTGCCTGGTGACGACCATCGAGACGCCAACCTGAGATCGCTCTGCGGGTGGCATCACCAGGCCAAGTCGTCGCGCGAAGGCGCGCTCGCGCTGGCCGCGAAGCGCAAGCGCATGGAACGGCGGTTCCGCAGGGCTGAGGAACATCCCGGCCTGCTGTGAGCCGCAAGGGTCGATAGCTCAACTGGTAGAGCGCCGGTCTCCAAAGCCGGCGGCTGGGGGTTCGAGTCCCTCTCGGCCTGCATGGATATCTGGTCATGGCTGTGGGTCGCCTGGCTGGCGGCCTTCGGCGTCATCGAAGGAGTAGCCCTTGCCCGTACCGACCGCGGAGACACCTTCTCCGAGCACGTCTGGAAGTGGTTCAGCATCGGACGCCACGACGAACCCCGGCCTGTCGTCACGGGCTCGGTGCGGCTGCGCCGCTTCGTGCTCCTCGCCTTCTGCACCTGGCTGTGGACGCACTTCCTGACCGGCGGCGCGTTCTGATGTCAGTTCAATGAGCGCGCCTCCGCGAGCCTGGCTACGAGGTCTCGACCCTTCTCGGTGATGGTGTAGAACTCCTGGGTCTTCCCCGTGAAGTCGATCGTTGCACAGGCCCCGTTCGCGATCATGATGCCCAAGTTGGGCTTCAGTCCACGTGCGAAAAGGCCATCCTTCACCAGGCGCATCATCGCGATATCGGAGGCGGCGGGCATCGGCACCGAGTTGATCTCTGGATTCTCGGCGAACAGCGCCAGGACACGGCGCTCGATCTCCCCGTACCGTCCGTTGATAACGCCGAGGTTCGCCTTGTACTGGAGCATCGCCTTGCGGTCGATCTCCCCGCTGTCGAAGCGAGTGTGACAGGTCGGGCAAAGCGCAATGAGATTCTCAAACTTGTGCTCGCGCACGAGGCGCCACGGCTTGATGTGTGCGATTTCCGTCGTGCTGGTCTTGCACGTTGGGATCGCGCATCGGTGCCCCGCCTCAACGAGCACGGCCCGCTTCACCTCTGCGGGGACAGCCTTCCGAACTTGTGCCATGCCGTGAACCTAACGCGCACCACTGACAACAAGGGTCCAGTCCGGGCCACTTACGCTCATGGGGGTGAGGCTCATGCCCGGCCCCGTGCCCAACCGCGAAGCCGACCTCGCCCGCCCCCGTGAGCGCAAGGGCAGCGATGTTCAGTCCGTGACGCGCGGCGTTGCCCGCCCCACGAAGGTCCCGAACGGCGACCGCACCTGGCACCCGATCGCGAAGCGCCTGTGGGACTCCCTGAAGGAGTCCGGCCAGGCCGACTTCTACCAGGCGAGCGACTGGGCCCTCGCCTATTCGCTGTGCGAAGACCTCTCCTTCTACAAGAAGTCGGGGAAGCGGTCGGGCCAGATGCTTCAGACCATCTACAGCGCCTTCGAGCGGCTCCTCGTCGCCGAGGGCGATCGGCGACGTGTGCGCATCGAGCTGCACGAGCCTGAGCTGGAACAGCAGTCCGCGGCCGTGCTCGCCATCGCTGACTACAAGAAGGACTTGGGGCTTGAGTCCTAGCCCTTCCACGTAAGAGTTCGCCACGACAAGGCCGTGTATCTGACGCGCGCCCATCCGTAGTCGTCGGGATGGAGCTTGCGGGCCTCGGCGCTTTGCGCCGGCGGATGTGCGAGGTAGTCGTCGACCTTCTGCACATGCCACCTCAAGCGACCCCGCCGCAACTTCTCCTCGTATCGCCCGAGGTCCACGTTGCAGGGGCGACACAGCAGACCGCGAACGCAGCGCGGACACCCCGAGCAGCACTTGTGGTCGTGATCAATTTGCCACCAGATCGGGCCTTCAGCCGCAGCGTCTCCGGGGCCTTCGTCGCAAAGCGGGCAGTAGTCGTTCTGGATTCGCAGGATGGCGTTGACTCGCGGCAGCGTGAGGCCGTATCGCCGCGCCTGGTTCACGGCTGGACCGCATTCCAGACACAGAGTCCCGCTGTACCGCTCCCCCTCGTAGATGTCGTCGTTGCATATGCGGCAATAGCCAGGATCACCGGGGTCCTCAAACCGCGCGCTCGTCACCGCGCCGACGTTAGCGCTCCCTACTGACAGCGCCACACCGTCGGCTGCATAGCCCTGGGGGGAGGTGAGTCCCATCCCACCCCTTACGGACGAGGAGATCGACGCACTCGAACCAACCTTCCTCGGCCCCACGTGGCTGAAGGAGCCTGACGGTTCCTGGCAGCTCCCCGAGCGCACGCTCGGCTGGCAGATCGCCGGTTGGTGCGCCGAGTTCCTCAAGGCCGAGGACGGCGGGCCCTGGCGCTTCACGCGCGAGCAGCTCCGCTGGACCTTGTGGTGGTACGCGGTCGATGAACACGGCCGCTTCATCTACCGCAAGGGCGTCCTTCAGCGCCTCAAGGGCTGGGGCTTAGGGCAAGGACCCGCTTCTCGCGGTGATCTCGCTCGTCGAGTTTGTCGGCCCGAGCCGCTTCTCCCACTTCGGCCCTGACAAGCAGCCGGTCGGCGTCCCGCACCTCCAGGCGTGGGTGCAGATCGCGGCCGTCTCGCGCGACCAGACGCGCAACACGATGACGCTGATGCCGTCCCTGATGTCGGACAAGCTCATCGAGACCTACGGCATCAAGGCCGGGGCCGAGCTGATCCGTGCGCATGGTGGCCGGCAGAGGCTCGAAGCAGTCACCAGCTCGTTCCGCGCCCTCGAAGGCGGCCGAGTCACCTTCACCGTGCTGAACGAGACGCACCACTGGGTGACCGGTAACAACGGCGACCGCATGTACGAGACGATCGACGGCAACGCCACCAAGAAGGACAGTCGTTACCTCGCGATCACGAACGCCTATCTTCCCGGCGAAGACAGCGTCGCCGAGAAGATGCGTGAGGCTTTCGAGAAGATCCTCGAAGGACGCGCGGCGGACATCGGCGTCATGTACGACTCGATCGAGGCGCATCCGGCTACGCCGCTGACGCCCGAGGCGATCCGCATCGTGCTGCCGAAGATCCGCGGTGACGCGGTCTGGCTGCGGGTCGAGACGATCCTTCAGTCGATCCTCGACACGACGATCGCGCCCAGCCGCTCGCGGCGTATGTGGCTGAACCAGATCGTTGCGTCCGAGGACGCCCTCTTCGGTCCGGCCGAATGGGATGTCCTGCGCGACGACGACAAGCAGCTCCGTCCCGGCGACGAGATCACGCTCGGGTTCGACGGCGGCCTCCGCGACGACAGCACTGCCCTGGTGGCTCTGCGCGTCAGTGACATGTGCGCCTTCGTGCTCGGCCTGTGGGAGAAGCCGGACGGGCCGCAGGGCCAGGACTGGGAAGTCCCCCGCGCCCAGGTCGACTCGGCCGTGCACGAAGCCTTCAGCGCGTTCGAGGTGCAGGGCTTCTACGCCGACGTGGCGCTCTGGGAGTCCTACATCTCCGAGTGGTCCGAGCTGTACGGCGAGGGCCTGGCAGTGAAGGCGCCGGGCAAGGACGCGATCGGCTGGGACATGCGTACCAGCCTGAAGGCGTCGACCCTCGCGAACGAGCGCCTGATGCGCTCGATCTTCGACCGGAAGCTCGCCCACGACGGCGACCGCAAGCTCCGCCGGCACGTGCTCAATGCGCGGCGCCGGACGAACAACTACGGCGTCTCGTTCGGCAAGGAGAGCCGGGAGTCGCCCAAGAAGGTCGATGCCTACGCCGCGTTGATGTTGGCGCACGAGGCGCTGTTCGACCTGCGTGCCCGAGGCCGAAAGGTCCGCAAGCGGACTGGCCGGGGCTTCTTCCTGTAGCGATGTAAACATTGAACAAGGGTGGTGAAACCATGGCTGACCACACGCCTGCCGCCCTTGCGGTGCAGCTCCTCGCCACCCTCGGCCGCGACAAAGCCCGGCTGACCCGCATCGACGACTACCTTCACGGGCGTCACGACGATCCGTACATGCCGGCGCAGGCCGACGACGAGTACCGCCTCCTGGCGAAGCGGGCCGTCTCGAACTGGACCCCGCTGCTGGTCAACACCCCGGGCCAGGCGCTCTACGTGGACGGCTACCGCGCGGGTGACGAGGCAGGCCGCGGTGCGGCAACTGATCTTGCGTCCCCGCAGTGGCGGCACTGGCAGCGCTCCCGCCTCGACGCCCGGCAGTCGGCCGTCTACAAGGGCGCGCTGACCTACGGGCACAGCTTCACCCTGACCGAGCGGGTGAAGGGCGCGGTTCTCACGAAGGGCCTGTCCGCGCTCAGGACCAGCGCCCTCTATGAGGACCCGGCCAACGACGACACGCCCCATGCGGCCCTGACCGTGGTCACCTGGCCTGTCGGCGAAAAGGCCGGCAGGGCCCGGATGTGGGACGGCCGCTTCGAGTACGCGGTGACCTTCAAGAGCTTGGATGACAGCGACAGCGTCACGGTCGGCAAGGGCAAGCGCCACGGAGCGGCCGAGTGCCCCGTGACGCGGTTCGCGGCGTCGGTTGACCTGGAAGGCCGCACGGTCGGCCTGGTGGAGCCGATGATCCCGCTCCAGAACCGGATCAACCAGACCGTGTTCGACTTGCTGCTCGCGCAGTCCTTCGGCAGCACGAAAGTCCGGACCGTCACGGGCATGGCGCCCCCGGTCCAGCGCGACCCGGAGACGGGCGAGGTTGTCTATGACGAGCAGGGCAACCCGATTCCCCTGCCGATCAACCACAACGCCAAACGCTTCTTGTTCGCTGAAGACCCGGATGTCCGGTTCGGCAGCCTGGACGAGACCCCGTTGCAGGGGTTCATCGACTCAATCGACATGAGCGTCCGGCACCTTAGCGCGATTGCACAGGTGCCGCCCCACGCGATGCTGGGCCAGATCGCGAACCTCAGCGCCGAGGCCCTCCAGGCCGCCGAGATCAGTCTCAGCCGCATGATCCAGGAGTTCCGTACAGCCTTTGGCGAGGCGTGGGAGCGAGTCTTCCGGTTGGCCGCCGAGCTGGAAGGCGCCCTCGGTGCCGAGGACTTCACCGGCGAAGTGATCTGGCGCGACATGGAACAGCGCTCCCTCGCCCAGTCTGCTGACGCACTGGGCAAGCTGCGCGAGCAGCTCGGCATTCCGGCCAAGGGCCTGTGGAAGCGGGTTCCGAACGTGACGCAGACCGAGCTGGACGAATGGGACGACCTCGCGGACGAAGAGGACTCCGTGGGCCAGCTCGCCTCCGCCCTCACTCGGGCGACCGCTGAACCGGTCACCGCGGAACCGTTCCCGGCGGCAGCGTGACGCGTACGAAGAGGCAGGCCGAGACCGATGAGGTCTCGGCGGCCTTCCACGTAGCCCTGACCCAGATCGGAGCGCAGACCACCGCGGAGGCTTTGGCGCTGTGGGCGGACGTTCCGGCGGACCGTCGAACGGTAACGGCTGGCGCCTGGCTGCGCAGGGCCATCACCCTCGTCATGGGTCGACGGCGCCAGTCCCGCGATCTTGCGCGGGCATACTTCCGGTTGGCACGCGCCCTTCAGACCGGGACAACGGTGGCCGACCCGTACCACCCTGAGCCGTCCTACGTAACGCTCGCTGACCTGCGGCGGGAGTTCGCAGCACTGGCCGGTACGTACGAGCCGCCCGGCAGAACGCTTGACGAGCCCCCTCCCGCGGACGGTGAGAGCCCGCTGCCTGCCGGCGCTGCAGAACGGCCCCCACATCAGCGGAACCACGGCCATCTCCCCGGGCCAGATGACGATGAGCACCAGGACCAGGACGACGAGAGCCTGGACGAGCACCGCGACCACGGTGACAGCGAAGACGACGGTGACCAGGACTGGGACCGAATCCTCGTCGAGGAGCTGGAGCAACTCCGCGAATCTGAGGAACGGATCGAGCGCCAGGCCGAGGAGGAACTCCGGCTCGTGCTCGATGCCCTCGGCCCGACCAACCTTGACCGGCGCCTGACCCTCGAGGACGCCGATCCCGACGAAGCACACCGCCAGGCGGGCTCGCAGCAGGCGGCAGCCGCCGCGCGTATCGCGATGAACGGTGCCCGGTCAACGAGCTGGAACCACATGACCCGCGACCGGCGGGCCCTCGGGTACGTACGCCTGTCCCGCACCGGCACCCCGTGCGGCTGGTGCGCCATGCTCATCAGCCGGGGGCCGGTCTACAAGAGCCGCGAGTCCGCCACCTTCAACGACGGCGACCGCTATCACGACAACTGCCACTGCTACGCGATGCCGGTCTGGAACTGGGGTCAGTACCAGTCAAGCGAGCTGACCGCACTGTCGCGGCAGTACGAAGCCCTATGGCCACAGGTCACAAAGGGCCACACCGGCAAGGCCGCGGTGACCGTATGGCGCCGCTTCATCCGCAGCAAGCAGAGAGCCGCAGCCCAGGAGGCTCGGCAGTCCACTGACACAGCCCCGGAGGCGTGACATGCCCGAAGAGAAGCCCGACGAGACCCCTCCGACCGGTGAGGGGCCGCCCGGCCAGAAGCCGGACGAGGAGCAGAAGCCGGACGACAAGGCCGGTGCCGGCGGACAGCCCAGCCCCGAAGACGACCTGCCTGACTGGGCGCGCAAGGAGCTGGCCAAGGTCCGCGGTGAGGCCGCCGGGTACCGCACGCGCCTGCGCGAAGCCGAAACCCGGCTTTCCGGAGCGAAGACTCCGGAAGAGTTCGAGGCTGCGCTCGCCGACGTGAAGGCCAAGAACGCCGAGCTGGAGCACTCGCTCATCGTGGCGACCGTGGCCCGGAAGTACGACCTTCCGGAGGCTCTGGCGGGACGGCTTCGCGGCTCGACTCCCGAGGAGCTTGAGGTCGACGCCAAGGCCCTTCACCTGCTCCTCGCCCCCGAGACTCCGCCTTCCCTGGGCGGCGGCCTCAACCCGTCCGACGAGGACGACGGAGAGATGGACCCGCGCAAACTCGCGCGGCGAACCCGGCGCTTCTAGCGGCTCCGATGATCCCCCTTCCTCAACCCCCGCGCTGACCGGCCGGGGGATTTTTCATGCCCCGGAGGTAGCACCCCTTGCCCACCCCTCAGCACCAGGTAGTCAAGCCGCAGAAGCTCGCCGCAACCGCAGTCGGCATGCTCGAACAGGAGCTGATCGTCCCCCGCCTCTTCCGCCGGGAGGGCATCGACCAGTTCAAGGGCGCCGAGAACGACACGGTCAACATGACCGTCGAAGGCATCCTCCCATTCCGTGAGTACGCCTTCCGCAACGACCGGTCCTCGCCGATCGAGTTCGACGTCTACTCCGAGCGCAAGATCGCCGTCAGCTTCGGCGGAAACGTTTACTCCGCCGTCAAGGTCACGGACGAGCAGTACGACTTCGACCTCGACGGCTGGTCCAAGCTCCTGCGCCCGCAGGTCAAGGCCGTGGCCCGCGGCCTTCAGCGCCGGGCAGTCAACACCCTGACCGGCCAGGCGTACGCCGTCACCATCGGCAACGCGCAGGCGAACCTCCGCGGTGCGCTGATCGAGGCCCGCCGGGTCCTCAACAAGTTCAACGTGCCGGACGGCGACCGCTACCTCCTGGTGGGAACCGAGTTCGAGTCGGCACTCCTGAACGACGACAAGATGAACCTCGCCCAGAACGTCGGCGACGGGGCGGCTGAGTCTGCGCTCCGGACCGCGACCCTGGGCGACCGGTACGGCTTCCGGATCGTGGTCGACCAGACGATCCCGGCCGACTGCGCCTACGCCTTCGCGTCTTCGGCGTTCGTCTTCGTGACCGGTGCGCCGGCTGTCCCGCAGTCGGTGCCCTTCGGCGCCACGCAGTCCTTCGAAGGCATTGCAGCCCGCTGGGTCCGCGACTACGACCCGACGTACATGCAAGACCGCTCGGTCGTGAACACGTACGCGGGCTTCCGCAGCGTGACGGACATCCTCGTCGGCTGGGACAACGCCAACAACAAGGAAGTCATCAGCTCCGGCGAGCACTTCGTTCGCGGCATCAAGCTCCAGCTCGACGCCAAGTCCGACTACCCGGCAGCCGCATCCGAGCTGGCCACCATCACCGGCATCAGCGACGCGAAGGTCTGGACCCCGACCGGCTACAAGGCTGAGACCGATCCCGCCAACGCCTGACAAACAGGCAGCATGTAAACATGTAACCCATGGTGCGTGGCTGCCTCCCCGCTGTCTGCGGAAGGAGGAAACCTGAAGTACGCCACCCTGGACGAGCTGAAAGACCGCCTCGACTGGGAACTGGACGCCGACGAGCTGCGGATTGCGGCCGGTGCACTGGAAGACGCCTCGGACCTGGCCGCCACCTACGGCCGGGAGTGGCCCGAGGCCACAACACCGCGGCTGGTCCGGACGCTTGTCCTGAAGTCCGCAGCCAGATACCTGCGCAACCCGAACGGGTACACGCAGTCGAGGGCGGGCGACGAGACGCTCGCCTGGTCGGATGCCCACGGCCGGGACGCGGGCAGCGTCTACTTCACCCGCGAAGAGATCCGGCTCCTGGAGGAGCTTGCCGGCCGCAAGCGCGGCATCACCAGCGTGGCCGTCTCGGCCTGGGGCACGAAGCCCCAGCGGGCAGACACCAGCGGCCTCGTGCCCGTCGACTACTCCCCCACCTCGCCCTTTCCCCTGTTCAAAAACGAGGGCCCCTGGTGAGCGTGCAGCGCAGGCGCGGCCAGACCGCGCGCGTGTGGCGGACAGCCGAAATCGTCGACAACCGCGGCAACAAGGTGATCGCGGTGGACGAGAACAGCGCGGTCACCGTCAAGGCCGCGTTCATCCCGCAGCGCTCCGGCAAAGCCGAGGTGCCCGGCCAGCAGCAGATCAACGTGGTCCGCATGGTCGTCGATCCCCACATCGAGGGCGTGACCCTGTGGTCCCGGGTCGAGTACCAGGGCCGCATGTGGGACATCGTGTCCCCTCCCGCCTACCACCACGGCGACCGCCGCACACGGCACTGGTCGATCGACATACGGGAGCGGCCCTGATGGCAAAGATCGAAAACAAGGTGGGCCGCCTCAAGCTGGAGAAGTACATCGCCACCCTGCCCGGCGTGCAGGACGCCCTCGACGAGGCGCGATTCGAGATCGCCGCACGGGCAGAAGCTCTGCTGCTTCAGCACCGCCAGGAAGGCCACGCGTCGATCGACGTGGTGGACGGCGATGTCGACAAGTACGTGGTCCTGGACGACGAGAGGGGCAAGAAGGCTGCTCTCTCGATCGAGTACGGCCGCGCCGAGTCCGTCGTCGTGCGCCAGGGCAAGGACGGCACGACGTACCTCGACGTGATCCCCGCCTCCGACGGGCTGTTCATCCTGGCCCGTGCCGCGAACCTCCCCAAGAAGAGGAAGGGGAAGGTGCACCTCGACTGATGGCAGGACTCCCAGACCACATCAAGGCCATGGCCGAGCTGTCGCCCGTCGAAGACCTTCTCCTGGCCGTCCTGCGCGAGGGTCTGCCCGGCATCCGCGTGAAGTCCCTGGTCGACCTTCACGAACAGTTTCCCCTCGTCCTGGTCCGCCGCGATCCGACATGGGGTGAATGGCAGGGCGACACCCGCTTCACCGACGCGGCGCGCGTTGTCATCAACTGCTTCGTTCCGGACCCCAACGGCGACGAGGAAGCCGCGATCTTGTCGGAGGCCGTTCGCGTCGTCCTGCGGAACGCCTGGCTGAACCAGAAGGTATATCCGCGCCGCGGCCACATTATCCGCGTCGATCTGAACTCTGCGCCCCGGCGGGCAACGGACTGGGCCACGGCAACGGGCCCCGTTCAGTATGCCGACCTCCCAACCGGGGTTTGGCGCTACGAGTCGATCTATGACGTGCAGATCCGCAAGCCGCGGACTCGCCCATACACCCCCTAACAATCCCCACTGCACGAGGCCCGGAATCCCTTCACAGGGAGCCGGGCCTTTTGCATGCGCGAGCAAGGATGCAGCCTCTTGGCAATCAATGACCTGGCCACCCTCGTTGTAGGTAGTGGCAATTACCTGACGGCGCCGGTTGGCACCACGATGCCAGCGGACCTTCTGACACCGCTCAGCCCGTGGCAGAACGTCGGCCACACCTCCCTTGAGGACATCTTCGGTATTACTTCCGAAGGCGGCGAGGCGACCACGATCGGAAGCCTTCAGAACAAGTCCCTGCGGACGAAGTACTCGGCCCGGACCGAGACCATGACGTTCACCTTGCAGCAGTTCGATACTGCCGGACTGAAGCTTTACTTCGGCGCCAATGCGCCTATCCTTCCGGACGGTTCGGTCGGAGTTCCGACCAACCCGGAGCCCACCCAGTCGGCATTTCTCGCGGTATTCGTGGACGGCGACAACCATTTCGCGTTCTACGCCCCGCGTGCCGAGATTTACCGCGCTGACGACATGGCGATCTCGGACACGGAGAGCCTGGCCGGACTTCCGATCGGCGTTAAGCCGATGGTCCACAACACGAATGTGTGGACGTACGCCATCACGCCCCTGGGCGGCGTTCTCGCGACCGGTGCCACCGCTGGCTCCCCTGGCTCCTTTACTCCGAACGGCGCGACGGTACCGACCAACATTGCCGCCCTGGCAGGGGTCACCGCGACGCCCGCCACCAGGTGGACCACCGGTCAGCACCTGGTCCTCGGCGACGGCTCCAAGGCGTGGTGGAACGCGACCGCGTGGGTCGCCGGCACCGCCACCTGACCCACCCCCTACTCCCGGCGCGGACGCCTTGCGGACACGTCCGCGCCGGGCTTTCAGCCGCCGGTCCGCTTCCCGTCCTTTCTTCCCTCTGGAGGTCCGCAACCCCATGGCTTCTTACTCCCTCGATGACATCCGTGCTGCCGCGGAGCGCAAGTACGGCAGCACTGACATTCAGGTCGGCGACGAGACCGTCCGACTTCTCAACCCTCTTCGCCTGCCGAAGGCCCGGCGCGATGCGCTGATGGCGCTCCAGGAGGAGATGGGCAAGGAAGAGTCCGACCAGGCGGCGCTTCTGTCCAAGGCAATCCTCACCATTGCCGCGTCCGAAAAGGCGGCGCAGAACCTGCTGGATGAGGTGGACGGCGACCTCGCCATCCTCGCCGAAATCTTCGGCCACTACGGCGAGAGCACCCAGGCGGGGGAAGCCTCGGCCTCGCAGGACTGATCGACGAATACGGAGAGGGCCTCTATCCCGACCTACTATTCCACTTCGGCATTGACCTGCGTGACGTGATAGCAGGCCGGGGGCCTTCCCCCGCACTCGTCCTTCTGCTCGTGCAGAGGCTTCCCGACACCTCTCTCACGGTGGCTCTTGCGTCCGGCGGCCGTGAGCATTTCGGCTGGGGCCAGGACCGGCACCTGTCGGCCGATCTGTTTGACGCAGTGAATCAGAATACGCGCGCAACCGGCCAGTGGGGCAAGGGCAAAGCCCCGAAGATTCCGCACTATCCGAGACCGCAGGCGAAGAAGGCCGAGAAGCAGAGACCCAAGAGGCCCCGCTCGGTCGCGGATATCTACAAGCATTTCCAGCGGAGGTAGCCGGTGTCGGATGCTCAGATCGTCGGCCGTGTCGCGGTCAAGGTCATGCCGGATACGTCCGGATTCAAAGAGGACCTGAAGAAGAAGCTCGAAAAGATCGAGCATGATCTCGCGATCACCATCCGCACCAAGGCTGATGCGACCGGCGCACGGAAGGACGTTCTCGAAGCGGTCCGGGCGATCAACGGCGACAACAAGAAGACCGACAGCCGCAAGATCCGCTTCTACACCAAGCTCGACCTCGCCGGCATGGCCACAGAAGTCACGAAAGCCGCACGCGAGTACCAGGCCCGCGCCAGCCAGCACAAGATCGTCTTCAGTGCGACCGGCCGACAGGTCGTGCAGGCCGCAAAGCAGGCCCGCCAGGAGGCACAGAGCGAGCTGTCCGACCTGCACCTCGGCGTCAACCTCGACTCCCAGGGGTCGGTCATGGCGGCCGTGGCCAAGGTCCGGTCCGCGATCGAAGCACTCGGCGAGACCGACATCGAGATCGGGATCAACACCGACGACCTGACCGCGGCCGTGGACATGTTCGAGGAGCGCCTCGACGAGATCCAGCACATCACTCTCCGGGTCGACAAGGACTCACAGTCCTCAGTCCAGGCCGCCATCAGCCAGATCGACCGCGAGCTGTCCGACCTCCGGGCCGTCGAGATCAAGGTCAAGACGGACCGCGCATCACTGGAAGCCGCGCGCCGGGAGCTTGAGAAGGCGCTCCGCCTGGAGCTGAAGGTCGACCCGCGGTCCTCGAGTTCGGTGAAGGCCGCCATCGCGCGGATCGACGCCGAGCTGGCCAAGTTCAAGGAGATCGACCTCTCGGTCAAGATGGACGAGAAGTCGCTCCAGAAGGCGCGGGCCCGCCTTGAGAAGCACCTGACCCTTGACCTCTCTGTCGACAAGAAGTCGATGTCCTCCGTCGAGGGTGCGCTGAAGCAGATCGAAGACCAGCTCGCTGAACTGGGCCGGGAAGAGATCAAGGTCAAGGTGGACAAGAGGTCCCTGCTGACCGCCCAGGCTCAGATGAAGGCGATCCTCGACCAGGAGATCCTGGCCAAGGTCACCGCGGACCGGGCAGCCGCGCAGCAGGCCGCCGACGGCATTCAGGCCCTACTGGACGAGATCCAGGTCCGCCCGAAGCTGGACGGGCAGAGGGTCGCACAGACCAAGCGGCAGCTCGAAGCAGCCTTCGAGCAGATGCGGAACCTGCGGGCGCAGCTCACGCCCGAGCTGGACGCGCTCGCGACACGCAAGGTCCAGCGGGACATCGACGACCTCCAGGACCGCATCGACGGCCTGAAGGCGGAGATCGAACCCGAGCTGTCGCGTACGGGCGTCATGGCCACGATCGCGCACATGGCCGTCCTCACCAGGAACCGGGTCGTCGACCTGATTCCGAAGGTCAACGCCTCCGCCGCGGTTACGGCCGCCGCGATGCTGAAGGCCCTCTCCGGTGCCCGCGTTCTGGGCGACATGTTCGAGCGCCTGGGCAACATGGTCCGCAACCTCGACCGGTCGGCGCCGATCATCGGCACCCTGGCGACGGCAATTGCGGGCCTTGCCGGCTGGGGCATCTCCGCGGCCTCGAACCTCTTCACGTTGTCCGCCTCGCTGGCGCAGATCGGGGCAACGTCCCTGGCTCTGCCGGGAATTCTCGGCGGCATGGCGATCGGCATTGGTGCCACCGTCGCCGCCCTCAAGGACTTCAACAAGGTCCTGCCGCAGGTCAAGGGGCAGCTCTCCGCGCTCCAGGACCTGATCAGCACCAACTTCTGGGCAGAGGCCAAGGCTCCGATCAAGGAGCTGATCGACGGCCTGCTTCCGCAGCTCCGGGACGGGTTCGCGCAGACCTCGACCCAGCTCGGCCAGTTCTTCGGGGGCTTCGCCACCTCGCTGAAGTCTGCTCTCGCCCCCGCCCTGGGCGGCATGTTCGACGACCTCTCAAAGTCGATCGACATCGCCACCACGGGCACCGGCTCCTTCGCCAATATCATCAAGGTTCTCGGCGAGGTCGGCGCGGGCTACCTCCCGCAGCTCGCGCAGTGGTTCGTGGACGTGGCCGCGAAGGCTTCGGACTGGCTGAACCAGAAGGGCGAGTCCGGGCTCCGCGAGGAGATCGACGCGGGCGTCCAGGCGCTCAAGGATCTCGGCGGGGTCCTCATGGAGACCGGCGGCATCTTCGCCGGCATCTCCCGGGCGGCGACTGAGGCTGGCGGCTCCACCCTCGGCATGATCCGGCAGACGCTTGCCGGAGTCCATGAGGCCGTCGACAGCAGCGGGGTACAGGCCAAGCTGATCGGCCTGTTCACGGCAGCCCACGAAGCGATGTCCAACATGGCGTCGCAGGGCGGCGCGGAGGTGAAAGCCTTCTTCGGCCAGTTTGTCGGCCTGCTGACGCAGATCCTTCCCCAGGTCGGCACGATCCTCGGCACTGCCGTGGGTGCTATTGCTGGCGCGCTGAGCCAGCCCGAGGTATTCGCTGGCGTCTACGCCCTTTTCAACGGCATCCAGACCGCGGTAACCGCCCTCGCCCCTGCGATGGCTCCCCTGGGCGTTGCCTTCGGCGCAATTCTCACGCTGGTCTCCTCTCTCCTTTCGACGCTTGGCCCGCTGATAGCGGCTGTCCTCACACCGCTTTCTGAAGCATTTTCAATGCTGGCCCCTGCGATCGAGCCTTTGATCGGATTGCTGGGCGAGGGCTTGATGGGGATTGTCGCCGCGCTCGCTCCGCTCATCATGACGGTGGTCGAAGCGTGTACGCCACTTATCGAGGCACTCGTCACTGGACTCGCCCCGATCATTCCGCTGATTTCGGCAGCGCTCGCCGCGATGTCGGCTGCACTACAGCCGGTCATCGAAATCCTGATGCAGATCCTGACGGCTGCGATCCTCCCCCTCATTCCTGTGGTGCAGTCGCTGGCCGCCGAATACCTGCCTCTGATTTCAGAAGCGTTCTCCGCAGTCATGGAGGCCATCCAGCCCTTCCTGAACGCCCTGCTCCAGGTCGTGAACTTCCTGATGCCAGTGCTCGCACCGGCCATCGAGTTCATCGCTGGCCTGTTCCTGGGCTCCCTGGTCGGAGCGATCAACGGCGTGGCTGATGTCTTCACCGGGCTCTGGAACGTCTTCAAGGGCGTCTGGGACATGATCGTCGGCTACTTCAAGGTGATCATCGGCATCTTCGTCGGCTCCATCACGGGCGACTGGAGCATGTTCGATGAGGGACTGAAGCAGGTCTGGAACGGCATCAAGTCGTTCCTGTCAGGGCTCTGGGACACTATCAAGGGCCTGTTCATGGTTTTCATGAACATCGGAATCCTGGGCGTCGGCAAGAAGATCCTGACCGGCATCAAGTCCCTCTGGGACAACATCTGGAACGGACTGAAGACTTCTGCCACGGGGCTCTGGAATTCCATACGGGCGAACTTCTCAAGCTTCATGTCGGCTTTGAAGGAGACACCCGGGGCGGCCCTCCGGGCGATTCAGAAATTCTTCTCAGACACGTGGACGAGCATTAAGTCCGCAGCCGGTGAGGCGTGGGAGGCAGTCAAACGGATCTTCTCCCAGAAGGTGGACGACTGTGTCCGGTTCGTCAGCGAGCTGCCGCAGAACGTGAAGCAGATATTCGGCGACGCGAAGTCCCTGCTGATGGACGCGGGCCGGAAAATCATCACCGGTCTGATCGACGGACTCAAGAGCATGATCGGGTCCGTCAAGAGCACACTTGGCGACCTCACGAGCAAGATCAAGGACTGGAAGGGTCCGGCGCCCAAGGACGCCGTGCTCCTCTACGACGCGGGGCGGCTCATCATCCAGGGCCTGATCAAGGGCCTGGAGTCCCAGTACGACAAGGTGAAGCAGTCCCTCAACGAGCTGACGGCGAAGATCCCGGCCAACGCATCGAAGGGGCTGAAGGACCGAATCAGCCGGGACCGCGCGGCCCTTCTCAAGCTGGCCGCGCAGTGGGAGGCCGGGTCGAAGCGGCTCGAAGCAGCGCAGGACAAGCTCGACAAGCTCCGTGAGGAGGCGAGCCGCTACGCACAGTCGATCGCGGACAAGGTCATCGCCACGGGCGATGTCACGAAGGTCGACGATGCCTCGTTCACCGGCATCTCCACGGGGCTGAAGAACGCGGTCGAACGCGCGAAGAAGTTCGCCGACGTGCTCAAGAAGCTGAAGGCACTGGGCCTGAACGCGGAGAGCTTCGACCAGATCGCCATGGCTGGCCCCGAGGCCGGGCTTGCCGCGGGTGAGGCCATCGCCAACGCCGGCGCATCCGGCGTCGCCGAGATCAACGCCTTGCAGAAGGAGCTGGAGAAGTACGCCGGGAAGGCCGGGGCCACCGCGTCGCACCACATGTACGACGCGGGGGTGAAGGCCGCCGAGGGCCTGGTGAAGGGCCTTGAGGCACAGCAGGGCGCGATCGAGGCCCAGATGCTCAAGATCGCGGACGCGATGGTCAGGGCAATCAAGCAAGCCCTCGACATCCACTCGCCCTCACGGCTGTTCAGAAAGCTCGGCTCCTTCGTCGGCAAGGGCTTCGGCCTCGGCGTCCAGGACGAGCAGGGGCGCGTCAAGCGCGCCACCAACGTGCTCGCTACGAGCGCGGCCTCCGGGGCAACCCGCGAGGTCACAGCCGCTGTCTCCGGCGGCCTGGCGGCGGCCGACTCCGGCCGGTCCGTGACGAAGGTCTTGAACTACTACGCGGGCTCGGCCAGCAGCTCCCTCTCGTCCGAGGAGGAGCTGTTCGCGGCGGCCTCGCGGGCAAGGATGGTCGGCTGGTGAAGCTTGAACTGGCCTCGGCCTCAGACAGGCTGGACCTGAACGGGTACGAGAAAGACGGGCTCGGGTTCCAGGCCCTCGCCGGGATAACCGGCCTGGGCCTGCCCCAGCTCTCCGTGCAGTGGCTCGAGGGCGCCGGGGACGGTGCCGCCTACCGCGGGAGGCGGGTCCTCCCCCGCGACATCGACATCCCCCTCGACATCGTGGGCCGCGACAGGGTGCACCTCGCCGAGCTGGTGAACCGCCTTGCGCGGGCACTCGCCGCCGAGTGCACCCTGACGTACATCGACGCCGAGGGGATGCGCTGGTCGGCCCCTGTCCAGTGGACCGGCGGAGGGGACATCGACCCTGGTGCCGGCGAGCGGGACGTGCAGACCGTCATCACGCTGCGCGCACCGAGCCCCTACTTCCTGGCGGAGGCCGCGCAGACGGTCTCGATCGGCGGCAGTACTGCCCCCGGGTTCCTGTCGTCCCTGTCGTCGATGCCCCTCGCATCGTCACAGGCGATCGGCGACGTGCAGCTTTCCAACGACGGCGACGTGCCCGCCTTCCCTGTCTGGGAGGTGACCGGGCCCGGCGACAACTTCAAGGCGGTCAGCCCCGCGGGAAAGATCCTGCACTGGACAGGGTCGCTCGCGGCCGGAGAAAGGCTGATCGTCGACATGGGGGCGGGCACCGTCCAAAGCGGCACGGGTGTGAACAAGTACGCGTTCCTAGCCGCGGCCCCCCACTTCTGGTCGGTTCCGCCGGGCTCCTCAACAGCAACGGCTTCCCTGCTCAACATCACGGCCGACTCCCGGATCGTGTGCTCCTGGCGTCCCCGGAAGTGGGTGGTGATCTAGTGCGAGCCGAGGACCTCCTCGTCGAAGTGCGGGACAAGACCCTGACCCGGATCGGCGCCATCCCCGCGGATCTCCTGACCCTGGAAGCGGAGGACATACACAACAACGTCGGCACGTGGAAGCTCAGCATCAACGCCGAGCACCCGCTCGCCGCGGTCCTCTCGACGCCCGGGGCGGGCATCATCATGACCGGCCCCTCCGATGTCCTGTTCTCGGGACCGGTCACCAAGACGGAGAACGCATCCACCGCCACCGACCCACTCGGCACGCTGAAGGTCGAGGGCGTGGACGACACGGTCATCCTGTCCGACATGCTGGCCTGGCCCGACCCCTCCAACGGGAACGCGGCCTCGCAGAACTTCGCGTACGACGAGCGGACCGGCCCGGCCGAGACCCTCATGCACGCCTACGTCAGTGCGAACTGCGGCCCCTCCGCTCCAGTGAGCCGACGCCGTGCAGGGCTGGCCATGGGAACCAACGGTGCCCGGGGGCCGACGGTCAGCAAGGCGGCGCGGTTCCAGCAGCTCGGCGAGCTATGCAAGGAACTGGCCGAGCCTGCCGGCCTCGGCTTCCGAGTGGTGCAGCGCGGGGCGAACCTGGTGTTCGAGACCTACGCCGTGCAGGACCGCACGAAGGAGGCCCGGCTCGGCGTCGTGAACAACACCCTCGCCGGGCAGCGCGTCAGCACGTCAACTCCGCAGAAGACGCGGGTCATCGTCGGCGGTGACGGAGACGGGTCGAACCGGATGTTCGTCGGCGTCGACAGCCCGGACTCGGTCGCCTCCGAGGCGGACTGGGGACGCCGTATCGAGACGTTCATCGACGAGCGGTCATCGAAGGACCCGGCCGAGCTGACGCAGAAGGGCACCGAGGCCCTTGCCGACGGCGGCGCAACGGTGACCGCGGCTCAGGCCGTGCCCATGGAGGACTCAGCCCTCGACTTCGGCCGCGACTGGTTCCTCGGCGACAAGGTGTCCGTCATCGTCGGCACGTCTGAGATGGCGGCCCTGGTCACCGGCATGGTCCTCAAAGTGGACTCCGACGGCTACCGCCTCGGCGCGACGCTGGGAGACCCGACACCGCTCAGTCCGGCCCTGGCCGACGCGAGGGCCGCCAAGGAGCTGGAATCCCGCGTCTCCTCCCTGGAGCGCACTGCGGAAGCGACGCCCTCGGGTGCCCGGGAAGTACCGGCAGGCACGCTGACTCAGGCCAGCCAGACCGACGCCTATCCCGAACGCGCCAGCATCATGTATCTGACGGCAGCGGACGCCACTGCTGGCGGCTGGGACTTCGGCGGCAAGTACGGCTTCGTCACCACCCGGCGCCAGGCGAACGGCGACGCCTACCAGACGTGGAGCCGTGTGCACGCCGCTACGACCTCGCACGAGGAATGGGTACGGGGCGGCAACCGCTCCTCCGGGTGGAGCGCCTGGCGCCAGGTTGGCTTCGACAGCCAGCTCATAGCCGCGAACTACACCCAAAGCTCCCTGCCCAGCACCTACCCCTTCGGCACGTCAACGCTCACCCTGAATGAAACACAGGCGGTCGCGGGGGGCTGGGCGTTCGGCACGGGCGGCCGGTACGGCGTGCTGCGAACCGTCCACCCCGTGGGGTCCACTTTCGCCCATCAGACCTGGCTGCGCCTGAGTCCGACCGTCACCGAGGAGTGGACCCGCTCGGGAAACGACGCAGGCGGCTGGACGGCATGGCGCACCTCGGCCCACAACGAGAAGGCCGCGAAGGGCGTCATGGCCATCCAGAACCTCACGACCTCGGCGTACATCGGCGACACAGCCGCCGTCGTCTATTCGCAGCAGTTCACCGCGGAGGCGGGCCGCTGCTACAAGGCGGCGCTCCGGATCGCGGCCGTCGACACGGACGGAACAGGCGACAACGCGACGGTGCGCTACGCAAAACAGGGCGCGTACACGACCGTCCGGTGGGCTGCCGGAACAACGGTGACTGCTTCGAGCACGCTCGTCGGCGACCTGTTCGCAACGACCTACGACGACGACTCGAACACGGCCAACGGCATCGACATCAACTGCTACATCAACAACCCCGCGCCTGGGCCGGTCACGGTCGGCGTCACGCTCAACACCCGCCGCGCCGCGGCGACGTACGGCATGGTCCGGTATCTGCCAGGCGGCCTGTCGACGCTCGTCATCGAGGACGCAGGCCCGGCCCTCTAAGGAGCTTCACCTTTGGCAATCACGTCGTACCCCTTCGACAACCAGGCCGTCACGGAGACGCAGTTCAGCCAGATGTTCCGCGAGTTCCAGGACTCCGGAGTCGCGGCCTCCCTGGGCGCTTCAGGCTTCAACGTCAGCACCGGAACCGGTATGACGGTCACCGTCGGGCCTGGCCTCGCCTTCCTGCGGGGGCACATGGTCCAGTCGACGGCCACAGAGAACGTGACCCTCGCGGCCTCCAGCGCCCAGGTCCGAGTGGACCGCGTGGTCCTCAAGCTCGACCCGGCAACCAACTCGATCACCCTGGCCGTGAAGGCCGGCACCGCGGGCTCCACCACCCCGGCCGCCCTCGTACAGACGGACACAGGCATCTACGAGCTGCCTCTCGCCTCGATCACGGTGGGCGCGAGCGTCACCGGCATCAATTCCGGGGACATCACCATGACCCGGCCCTTCGTGGGACACCGTGTCGGAGCGTGGATCACCGCAACCCGACCCACGTCCCCGCGCCTGGGACAGCTCGGCTACAACAGCTCCACCGACGCCTGGGAGTACTGGAACGGCTCCGCCTGGACCCCGCTGTTCTCGACGGTGGACTGGGCAAACCTGTCCGGGAAGCCCGCGACATTCACGCCGTCCACGCACACGCACACCTGGTCCCAGATCAGCGACCGGCCTTCAACCCTGCCGCCCGCAGCGCACACGCACGACTGGTCCCAGGTCACCGGCAAGCCGACGAGTTTCGTCCCCACCGCCCACGGCCACGCCTGGGCAGACATCAGCGGAACCCCTGCGACGTACCCGCCTGCCGGCCACGCGCACAACTGGAACGACATCCAGGGAAAGCCGGGCCAGTTCCCGCCCACCGACCACTGGCACGGCCAGTACCTCGACTCCGGGGGCACGATCCACCGTGCGAACGGTTCGGACCGCCCGCACAGCTACTCGCCCACGGGCGCCACCTGGTACGCCGTGTGGGTCGACGGAAACCACAACTTCTGCCGCAACACCAGCGCGCGTCGGTTCAAGGAGAACATCCGGGACATCCACATTGCCCCGGGGGCAGTTCTGTCCCTGCGCCCCCGCCTTTACGACCGCAAGCCCACCGTCAACGACGATGGCGAAACCGTCGAGGGGCGCCGGGACGAGTTCGGCCTGATCGCCGAAGAGGTCAACGAGACGCTTCCCGAGATCGTCGTCCATGACGAGGAGGGACAGATCGACAGTGTGCGGTACGACCTCATCGGCGTGGCCCTTCTGCCCGTGGTGCAGGAGCAGGCCAAGCGGATCGAGCGCTTGGAGCAGCTCGTCAGGGACGTGACCCGATGAGTTTTGACCCTGCCGTTCAGGTAGCGCTCGTCTCCGCCGGCGGAGTGGTCACCGCGGCCCTGGTGGGCGTCCTGGTCGAGCTTGTCCGGCGCCAGGGGACAGCCCTCGCCGAGGTCCGCGAGCACGCGCAGGAAGCCCGCGAACAGGTCTCCAACGATCACGCGACGAACCTCCGCGACGACCTGGACAGGGTGATCGCGGGACTCGACCGGGTCCTTGAGGGACAGGCCCGCCACAGCCGGGACATCCGCGACCTCCGCGCCGACCTGGCCCACGAGCGCATCGAACGGCTTGCCGTGTCCGAGCGCCTTGACCACCACCTTGCGTCAGCCCCTGAGACCGCCTGACGCAGCACCTTCCTTGCAGGCCCCTCCCGATCCGGGACGGGGCCTTTTTCATATCCACAGGAGTACAGCCCTGAGCATCAACATTGTTTCCCGAGCGTCCTGGGGCGCGAAGCCGTGGAACGGCACCCCCAACTACGTCAGCCTCAGCCAGCGCACCGAGTACTTCATCCACTACGACGGCGGCGACCCGGTCACCCGGACGGGCAACACGGTCCCGCAGGCGATCGAGCGGACCCACCGCGCCCAGGGTTGGGCAGGCATCGGCTACAACTTCGTCATCGACCAGTCCGGAACCGTCTTCGAGGGCCGCGGCTGGACTCTTCAGGGCGCGCACTGCCCGAACCACAACGTGAGCGGCCTCGGCGTTCAGATCGCCATCGGCGGCGACCAGGCCCCCTCAGAGGCGGCCCTGCGTTCGGCCCGAGCCCTGTACGACGAGGCGTGCCGGCGCACCGGCCGGACTCTGTCCAAGAAGGGCCACAAGGACGGGTTCGCCACCGAGTGCCCCGGCCCGAAGCTCTACGCCTGGGTGAAGGCGGGGATGCCGGTCAGCGGCTCCGGCAACGACGGCGGGGACAGCACCCCGTTCCCAGGCCGCGGCGCATTCGTACTCGGCAAGTCCCACCCGGCCGTCACCGTGCTCGGCCAGCGCCTGGTGGCCCACGGCTTCGGCCGCTTCTACAAGGAGGGCCCCGGGCCTCGCTTCACCGAGGCTGACCGCTCGGCCACCGAGGCGTTCCAGCGGGCACAGGGCTGGAGCGGCTCCGACGCGGACGGATACCCGGGCCCGACCACCTGGTCCCGCCTCATGGCCCCGGCAGGCCGCTGATGAGCAAGATGCTGATGCCAGGCTCCAAGCCGATCACCCTCACCAGCCTGCTGCCCGTCCGCTACCGCTCGCGCGCCGGGGCCTTCCTCGCCGCTCTCGGCGTCGCCGTGTCCATCGCGGCCATCGTCTACGCGGACAAACCCGAGGTCGCCGTGATCGTCCAGATCGCGACTGCCCTGGGCATCGTTGAGGCACCCGCCACCGACGAGACTGAGTAACCCAGCGCCCCTCTGCTGACCTTGCGGTTGGCGGAGGGGCGCTTCCCTTCGTTTCAGGACTGGTTGGCCTTCTTCATAGCCTCGATTTCCTCCATGGTCATGACCGGAGTGCGCCGGGAGCGCCGGGCAGCAGGCGCTGCGTCGGCCTCCTTGGCTGCGGCCTTCTTCGGAGCCGCCTTCTTCGCAGCAGCCTTCTTTGCCGACGGCCTCGCCGCGGACGGCCGCTGTTCGACGGTGCCCGTCTGCGCCTTCGGGGTGGAAGCGTCGTGCCGCTTCAACTCCTCCGCGATGGCCGCCTTGGTCTGCGTGAGCGCGGCTTCGAGGGGAGTGGGCTCGCCGGACTTGTCGACCGTGACGTCCTCGCCGAAGACGGCCCTCACCGGCTCCGCGTGCTCGTCGCACAGATCCTTCGCCCGGGGCTCGCCTTCTTCCGGGGTGAGGGTGTAGCGAGAAGTGGGACGGTCCCCGCTCTTGCAGATGTCGCATACGCGCATCGTGATCGTCAGGTCCATTCTCCGCTGCCCCTCGGTGAGCGTGTCTCTTTGCGCAGAGATTGTCCCTCACTGAGGGGGGCGGGATCGCAGTGGTCAGGCGGTCGCTTCGTTGAGCCTGGCGAGGTAGCGGCTGCCGGTACGACGGTCGCGCCCCATGACCTCGGCAAGGTTGGGCCCGTTGATCTCACGGCCCTGCGTCATCAGCTTCCTCGCCGCCTCCTTGATCTCGTCCAGGCTGGGGGTAGGACGGCCAGGGCGGCGCCTGCTGCGGGCCTTCGCCACCTCGTCGACCGGCTGCTCCTCCCCGTCGAGCGTCGGCTGAACGGGCTCGGCGTCCTCGCCCTGGTGCTCCTCGCGCTCCTGGTCCTCGACGACCAGCTCGACTTCCGCCGGCACGCCCCTCGCGGCACGGATGATCATGTGGGCGACGTGGCCAGCCACGATGCCGGGAACACAGGAGACCGCAGCGGTCAGCGCCATGGACGACTGCATGTACCCCGCGGCAATCCAGTGGGCGATGATCTGGCCGACAACGGTCATGCCCAGGGCGCCGACCGTGCCGACCACGGCGGTACCACGGCCCTTCTCGCCCTTCTTCCTGGTCTCGACGAACCAGACGGCGAAGCAGGCATAGACGGACATGCAGACCGGCATACCGGCCGCGACCCATTCGCCCCATCCGGCGGTGCGGGCGAGCTGGTACTCGCCGGGAGCGGACATTGCGAGGGCGACGGCGAGCACCAGGCCACCGAGGACGTGGGCGTACCAGGGCATACGGGCAGGCTGAGACATGGGGGTGCCTTTCAAGGGCAGTGCAGGAGGAGAAGTTCGAGGAGGCCGTCAGCCGTGGGACGGCCGGGCCATGGCCGCGCGGGCCTCGGCGGCGCGCTCGCGGTAGTTGGCCACGAAGGCGTTCTCGCCGGGCTGGGCCTGATCGGCTTCGGGCTGGGATGCGGCGAGCAGCTCGCGGGCGAAGTCGCTCAGCTCGATACCGGAGCAGACGCCGCAGATGCCGGAGTCCTGGCCTGCGGGCAGGAGGCGGCCACAGCCCCTCGTTGCGCAGTCGGTGTACGTGCGCCACTGGCGCTTGCGCTCGGGACGCTTGCGGTCGAGGCGGTCCTCGATCAGCTTCGAGGCGCTGTAGAGCTTCCGAGGCAGGCCCTGCGTTACCGCGTCGGTGATCTCGGCGATGGTCGCGCCGCGGTCCAGCCAGTCGGCGAGGGACGGGACAAGCTTGCCGACCTGGCGCTCGGTGAGCTTGAGCCGGGGGTCGATCGCGGCAAACCGGCGGAGGAGGCGGGCGGCCTCGGTCTCCTGCCTGCTGTCTTTCGGGCTCTCGCCCTCCCTCTCCGTGCCGGCGCCCGGCTCGGACGGTGCAGGCTCGGCCGCGGGAGGGTTGGGAGGGTTCTTTCGCCCGTCCTTGGAAGAGTCCTTTTCCCCGTTAGGGGACGTGCCCGCGGTGCTGGTGGCCGAAGGGCTGGTGACCGGGCGGGTGGGAACCGGGGACGAGGCCAGATTCGGCAGCTCGTACACGTCCACGGACGAGACGATCTGGTTCGACTCCTCGTCGCGACCGGTCTTCGTCACCCAGTAGCCGAACTCGCGCAGCTCGGTTACGGCCTTGGCCACCGCGGACCGGCCCTGCGGGTAGTTGTCGGAGAGGGTCCGGACGTTCTCCTTCACCCCGCTGGGCAGGGAGAGGACGAGTGCGAGGATGCCGCGCGCCGTATGGCTGATGCGCGGGTCCTGGATCGCCTTGTTGGCGATGATCACGAAGTCCCGCTCATGCGTCGGGATACGATGGATCTGCATGGGGAGTGCAAGCTCCTGATGCCAGACCCCGGGGTGTTAGCGCACCGCCGGGGTCACCTATGTACAGATGTTGTGTAACAAGGACGCTGTGCGTCGGTCACAGCTTGACATGATCGCCTTCTCCGGGTCAACCTTTACTCGAACAGAAGAAGGCGGGGTCACGTGAAGGGGACGCCATGGCGGGCAGCAAGATCCGGAATGAGTCGGAGGTCCTCGGCTGGTTTAGGGACGGCTGGACCTACCCGGAGATGCAGGCGTACTACCGCGAGCATTACCACGAAGAGACCAGCATCCCCATGTGGGCGGCCTTCAGGCGCCGCAGGGGCCTTGACCGGCGCAATCTCCGCGCCGACGACCTGATTCCCTGGAAGGTGAAGCCGGAGCACCGGCACAAGTACCCGGCGATCATGCTGCGGGCTGAAGCCCGCCTGCGCGCCGAGAACGAAGCTCTTTCACGCGGCGAGACCCCCGCACGCCCCGTCTCGGACCGCGACAAGCAGCGCCTCGCGAGCTGGAAGAGGGACCTCACCGAGGACGGCCTTGTCGTCCATTACGACCCCGACACCTCCGACGGCTTCTTCCTCGTGCCCCGCGAGGAGCAGGACTCTGACCTCATCCGCGCACCCAAGGAGAAGACCGGCAATCAGGCCCGCGACTGATGCTCGAATGATACTCGAACGTGCGTTCGTACGCACCCCTGCCGTGGCCCGGTGGGGGTGCTTCCGTTTATGCCCATAGCGCCTCTGACCTGCGACGCGCTAGGGTGCAAGGCCGTTCGGTAGGCCACGTTCGAGTTCGCACAACCATCGGCGATCCTCGCGAGTCAGGCATGCCGTAGTGATCACCTGCGGGGGCATTTATGCAGGTTGACACCGCCTTCACGGTCCACGTAGAACGGACCGAGTAGTTCAATGTTTACACGTAGGGGGGCCTCTGTTCATGATCGGTGTCGACTCGTTGGCGCTTCCACAGTCCGTTCGTCTCGTCGGCAACCCCGCCGAGTGGAACTGTGCGCTGATCGTCCACCCGGAGACCCCGGCGGCCGACCTGCTGGAAGCCGTCAGCGCAGTACGCCTGTGCGGCCTGGAGCCGCTGCCCGACGAGGAGCATGAGCCAGAACTCCTCGAAGACGGAACGGTCCGGCTGTGGCTCGTTCCCACCGATCCCGAGGACCCGTTTGCCGAGGTCATTCCGCCACAAGACATGGAGTCCGCTGCTTGAAGATTGTTGATCTGACGCCTGCCCAGACCGTTCCCCGGGACGGCTGGGACCGTCCCCTTGTCGTCCCCAAGCAGGGCGGCAAGCCTGTTCCCCTCACCCGGACCACGACGTACATCGACTGCATCGAGGACAAGACGGCCCTGTCGGGCTGGAAGTCGCGCATGACCCTGGTCGGCGCCGCTAAGCGCCCGGCCCTGCTGGACGTGGTGCGGCAGCTCGACCCTGAGGACGCCAGCGACAAGCGCCGACTGAATGCCCTTGCCGACCAGGCCATGGACATCTCCGGCGCCAACGCAAAGCGCGAGAAGGGGACGCACCTTCATACGCTGTCGGAGTATGCAGACCGGGGCGACCCCCTGCCCGTCGGCACTCCTGTGAACGACCAGCTCGACATAGCCGCCTACATGGGGGCCACCGTCGTGTTCGACGTGAAGGCCGTGGAGAAGTTCGTCGTCGTGCCCGAGCTGGGCACGGGCGGCACCTTCGACCGCCTCCTCGAATACAGCGGCCCCGGGCCGGACGGCGAGCCGGTCGAAGGCCACTTCATCGGCGACCTCAAGACGGGCAGCATCAAGTACGGCGCCCTGAAGATGGCCACGCAGCTCGCCGTCTACGCACACGGAGAGCTGTACGACTTCAGCCGGTTCCCCGTCGACACGACGGACAAGAAGGCGTTCGCCGCCTGGAAGAAGCGGCCGGTACCGGCAGACGAGGCGGCAGCGGCATACAACCCGCTCCCCCGGGTCTCTCGGAAGTGGGGCGTCATCATCAGCCTCCCGTCAGGCTCGGCCGAGTGCATCCTCCACTGGGTAGACCTTGAAATCGGATGGGCAGCAGCCCGGCTTGCCCGCGAGATCCGTGCGATGCGGAGCGTGAAGGGCGCCATGCGCCCGTGGGTGACCGGCGTCACGAAACCGGAAGATGCGTAACGCCGGCACAGATGTTAAGTTGTAACCAGATCAAGGAGTTGAAGTGAAGGCAGACCAGGCGGAACTTGTCGCGTCTTACCCGGACGGGACTATCGGCGTCACCATCAAGTACGGCAAAAGCTACGAAGACACCTGGGCCGTTTTCCGCGGCTCCGTGAGGCAGGTCCGTGAGCTGCTGTGTGACTATTTCGGGTTCGAGAGTAAAGATGTAACCACTCTCTCTCTGAGTGATCTCGTCGTCAACGCGACGAGCCTCGCCCATGGGAAGGGGAATATCGCCTCGATCCTCGACGCACGGATCATCCCGGACGCCACTGCGCCCGAGACGCCGGCAAACGACCCATGGGCAGCGGCTGCCTCACCAGCCGACTCCGCGTCCAAGGCCGAAGGCGGCCCTACCTGGATTCTCGGCGAGATCGAGAAGCAGAGCACCGTTGCCGACCTGCAAAAGCTGTGGGCGGCGAATCAGGCCATGTTCGCCGATCCGACCGTAATGGCCGCGTACAAAGCCCGCGGCCGGGCCCTGAAGTCCACATGAGACCGCTGCCGGTCATCGCCCTGCTTCTCGCCCTGGCCCTTCCCCGGCCGAGCGCCGTCATCACCCTGCGGCTCCCCGAGTCCGCCCCCTATCACCGAACCGAAGGAGAAACCGAGTGCCCCTGAACCTCGTCGAGATCGCGACTGCTGGCGGCGGCTGGCTCAAGCCCGCTGAACTGAAGGACGCCCCCGCCCTGCTCATCGAGGTCAACGCGTACGAGGCACAGCGTCCGACCCCGAACGGGCCGAAGGACAGCGCCCTGTGCGACGTGACGGTCTTCAAGGACCGCACCGCCCTGGAGACTCTGAACCCCGAGATCAACCGCGGCATGCGCATCGAGCAGACCCTGCTGGCCCGCGACCTGGCACCGCTCGTGGGCAGCGCCACCATCGTCACCCTCGACCAGATCCCCCCGAAGCGGCCCGGGGCCTACCCGGCCTGGGTCTGGCGTCCCGTGGCCGACGCGAGCGTGCGGCAGGCCGTCATCAAGTACGCCGAGCAGCGCGAGGCCGCTGTCGAAGCAGCCGTCGCAGAAGCCCCGGACTTCGACTGATCTACGCGAGGAGCCGGGGGCCGCAAACACGTCCGGCCCCCGCCCCCGTGGGGCCCGGAAGGGCCCACCTCTGTATCCCTACCACCCACAGCGAAGGAGACAGCAGTGCTGACCCCCGCCAGATCGCTCGCGCTGCACGCCGAGTCCGGCAAGGAGCTGCCGAGGGTCGAAGCGTTCGATGCCCTGTACGCCATGGGGTGCCGCCCCCGGCACGGCGAGGTCATCATGATCGCGGGCCGCTCCGGCACCCAGAAAAGCGGGTTCGCTCTGTTCTGGGCAGCGATGATGAATCTGCCGACCTTGTACTTCAGCGCGGACATGTCCCCCTTCACGGCAAGCTCGCGCCTCGCATCTATGGCGTCTGGCGACACCACGGAAATGGTCGAGGCCGGTATGGCTGCGGGCGGACGACACCGCCAGGAGTACCTGTCCGCCCTCGCAGAGTCGAACATCACCTTCGCCTTCGGCTCGCCGATCACCTGGAAGAACATCGACGAGGAGGTGGAGGCGTTCGTCGAGCTGTGGGACGCCTACCCGCAGCTCTTTGTCTTCGACAACCTGATGGACTTCGACGGCGCCGAGTCGGACTACACCGAGCAGATGGCGACCATGAGCAGCCTCACGGAACTGGCCCGCGCGACCGGCGCAACGGTGATGGTCCTCCACCACGCTTCGGACAAGTCGTGGGAGGCCAAGAGCGACCCGTGGGCGCCACCCTCCCGCGACCAGGTCAAGGGCGGTCTCTCCGAGAAGCCGGAACTCAGTTTGTCCGTGGCGCTCGACCCGAACTCGCACGAGTACCGGGTTGCCGTGATCAAACAAAGGATGGGCCCGTGCGACCCGACCGCGAAGCGGTACGCGTCGATGCGCTGCCACCCCGAGGTGACCCGCTTCTCAAAGCTCGAACGCCTCGCCCCTGCTGCAGCGCCGGCACAGCCCTGGTCCCCGACCGCAGTTCTTCAACAGCAGGGAGTGTAAAGATTGACCACAATCGCTGAGCGCAACAAGGCCAACAGGCGCAAGGGCGCCGCCTGGGAGACGGAACTCCTCGCGGGCCTGCGGTCCGTCGGCGAGGACGCCGAGCGACTGCGACTGACCGGAGCCGAGGACGAAGGAGACCTCGTCATCCGCGAGGACGGCGGTCTCTTCACCGTCATCGAGACGAAGAACGCCCGCCTCGAGCCCGGCCCCTTCCTCGACGAGGCCGAGCGAGAGCGGCTCAACTTCGCCAAGCACCGCGGCATCAGCCCAGCCCAGGTGGAGTCGATCGTCATCGTCAAGCGCAGGGGGAAGGGCTGGCGCAAGGCGTTCGTCCTGACCACGGTCGAGGCGTACCTCGGGCTGGACGCCGAGTGATCACGGTGACGTTCGAGGAGGAAGCTGAACGCACCAGGCTGGTCATCGAGCTGAGCCGCTTCGACCTGAGCACGGCAGCCGGTCAGGGCCTCGACGAACTCGGGTACGACGACGACAAGGGCTGGTTCGTCGGCAGGCGTGTGCCATGAGGTTCAGCCGGATCGACAACGACGACCAGGAGCACGAGAAGCCAACGCTCGAATCGGTACTCGTCCACTACGAGGTCGACTTCAACGAGCAGCGCGCAGCGGGCATGGCCGAGTGTCCGCTCCACGACGACCGGACGCCGTCGTTCTCGTGGAACACCGACCGGCAGGTCTGGAAGTGCCACTCCTGCGGTAAAGGCGGCGACTCATTCACATTGATCATGGAAAAGGAAGGCACAGACTTTGTCGGAGCGCGAGCCCTTGCGGCCTCTCTCTCCCTCGCAACGCGAGACGCTGGAGGAAGCAACCGCGGCCTATCAGGCAGCGCTTACGGCGGACGCCGCAAGGTATCTCCTCGGCCGGGGAATCGGCCGCGAACAGGCGGCTACGTACCGGCTTGGCGTCGTGGGTGACCACCCATTCCCCGGCCACGAGAAGTACAGGGGCATGCTCGCCATCCCCTACCTCGACCGCAACAACGCTCCGCTGACCATCCGGTTCCGCTGCCTGCAAGAACACGACCACCGCGGCTTCGGGCACGGCAAGTACAACACCACCAAAGACGACCCGCCCCGCATGTATGGCGTCGGCTCCGTCCATAAGGCCGACAGCGTGATCGAGGTGACCGAGGGCGAACTCGACCGGATCATCCTCGAAAAGCTCGGACTCCACGCAGTCGCAATCCCCGGCGCCTCCATCTGGCAGGGACGGCACCGCCAGATGCTCGCGGGCTTCAACAAGGTCCGCGTCTGGGGCGATCCCGACGATGCCGGCGCCGAGTTCACCGCCCGCATCTGCCGGGCCCTGCGCTCCGCAAAGGGGATGCGGCTGCGGACCGGGGACGTGACCGAGACCTACGTGCAGGAGGGCGCCGAAGCCCTGCTCGATCTGATCAAGGAAGACGAACAGTGACCCAGACCGTCGTGAAGAAGGCCCCCGGCCGCAAGGCCGACCCGCTGACCACCATCCTGGCGGAAGTCCGCTCGGGGGCGCGTGCGACGCCGGACCTGCCCGCCCACCTCGTGGGCGGCAAGTACCCGGACAGCGCAGTGAACATCTACCACCAGCGCGGCGCCGACTGGCAGGAGATCAACCGGGCCCGAAAGAGTCAGGGGCGGCTCGGCGTCGATGGCCTGGCCGTGCAGGTCGCCTTCGCCGCATTCGGCGGACGCACCCCAGCCGAGATCCGCGAGGGCCTGGTCCAGCTCGCCTCGCTCGCCGTGGCCGCCATCGAGCAGATCGACCGGGAGGAGCGGTGAACGAGCCGCTGCCGGGCAGCCCCGGCCCGACCCTGACCCGCCTGTACGAGGAGCTGGAGCCCGACGTGCGCGAGACCGTCCTCGTCCGGCTGCTGGACGGCTCATCGGCCGAGCGCCTAGCACTGGTCCTGCGCCGGCACGGACACACCGTGAGCGCCTCCACCATCCGCACGTACCGCCGATCCCTTCGCGATGGAGTATAAAGTTTGAACCAGACGGAACTGCTGAACGACCTGCTTGCCACACCGGCCGCACCGGCCATCGCTGCACGGCAGACCGACCCAGACAGGGATTTCACCCGTCAGATCGAGGTCACTGGCGACGCGGCCGAGGTGACCGTCCGGGGCCCCGAGGGCATCGACCCCGAGTCAACGGCGGCCGACGTGCTCCGCGCACACCAGCTCGACCCTGCCGAGTGGGAGGTCACAGGCTTCCGCTCCTCGGAGTGGACCATGGCCAACGGTGAGCCGGGGGTCTCCGCCCGGTTCTCATTCGGTCGCCGCAAGGTGTCGGCGGCTGCCGAGCGGCCGAGTATCGACGAGCTGCTGAAGGTGTTCGACGAGGCGCCGGGCTGGATGCCCCTCCATGTGGAGGGGGAGCACACTCTGATCGTCGCGCTGGGCGACATGCAGTTCGGCAAGATCGACGGCGACGGATACGAGGGCACGCTCCTGCGGGCGATGCACTGCATCGACAAGGCCGCGGATCTCCTCGACGTGTACCGCACCCGCTTCAAGATCGAGCACGTCCACCTCGCGTGGCTCGGCGATCACGTCGAAGGCTTCCAGAGCCAGGGCGGCGCGAACGCGTGGCGCACCGGTCTGACCCTCACCGAGCAGATCCGTCTCACCCGGCGCCTCATGGCCCACGCGATCATCAAGTTCGCTCCCGAAGTATCCCGCCTGACCGTCGTCGCCGTTCCCGGAAACCACGGCGAGGCCGTGAGGTTCGGCAAGGGCATTACCCGCTACGACGACAGCCACGACACCGACGCCCTGATCTCCGTCAGTGAAGCCCTTGCTCTCGCAGGCGAGGAGTTCGCGCACGTTGAGGTGTACGTCCCGGAGACGGACGAGCTGACAGTCGTCGTCGACTGCTCAGGCACGGTCGTCGCGCACGCGCACGGCCACCAATGGAAGGGCGGCAAGCATTTCGACTGGTGGCGGGGCCAGGCGTTCGACAAGACGAGCGCCATGCACACTGCCGATCTTCTGCTGGCCGGTCATCTGCACCACGAGTTCATCGACACGGACGGCCCGCGGACTTTCGCGCAGGTGCCGGCGATGGAGTCGGAGTCGACGTGGTGGCGGCACAGGAAGGGCACGCGGGGTGCTCCCGGCCTTCTTGTCCTGGTCACCAAGGACGGCGAAGTGCCGGTCAAGGAGGTCGTCAGGTGAGTACCCCACCGGCCGCCGACTGGCGAATCCTTGACCTGCCCGCGGTCGTGGCCCTTGCGGGCCGTGCCGCCCGCCGAATCGCGGACGGCTACGAGGACACCCTGACCATGGAGTACGAAGACGCCCGGCAGGAGGCACTGATCATCCTGGCGACGAAGCCCGCCATGGTGAACGAATGCCTTGCTGACCCCACGCTCGGCCTTGGGGTGCTCTATCACCGCCTGGTCCTAGACCTGGTTGACCGCGTGAAGACAGAGGCCAAGCGGCGCATCCGCCACACCTCCTTTGAGGCGGCCTGCGAGGCGGCCGAGAGGGGGCGCGTGTGAGCGGATACGAGCGGCGGCTCGTCGAGCACCTGCTTCCCGCCGTATGGGACGTGGAAGCCGCGTACGGCATCCGCAACCCGCAGGCCCCCGACGCGGACATGCCGAAGGGCACGGTCGACAAGAAGGCCGCGGGGACGCTGTTCGCCCACCTCGCGGACATCCGGCGGGGCTGGAAGTCGGCCCCCCTCTCCCTGGCAGAGAGGCGCGCGCTGTTTATGCGCTTCGCCCTCGACTGGGACGACCAGCGGATCGCAGTCCGCGAGACAGTGACCGACCGAGCAGTCCGCTACCGCCTCGAGCGCGGTGTCGGCAAGCTCGCGGCCCACCTCAACGGCGGCGAGTACATCGACAGCTACGACGAAATGGACACCGCAGCGTGAGCGAACCCCTGCCCGAGGAGCCGCCGATCCAGGAGCCCCAGCCTTCCGTGGACCCGCCCGCCGGCATGAACCCGGAGGACCTCGAGTTTTGGGACGACGCGACCCTGACCTTCTACGAGCGTCGCGCAGACGGAACGGTCGTCGCCCGGCCCTACTCGGAGGCCGAAATCGCGCACCACGAAGAGGAGCTGACACTCGACAGCTTGCACGCCGAGGCCGGGTCTGCGATCGACTATCTCGACGAGCGAATCGACCTGAGCCTCGCCTACCTCGCCCTGCCCGCACCAACCGGCGAGGAGACGGCAGGACAGGTCCGGGTGCTGTCCGACCTCTCGTCCTACAGCGCCGGCACCCTCAAGCGGCTGATCAAGGTCTTGGCCGTCATGCTGAACAAGCCGATCTAACCCCGCGCGACATGCCGGTGCGAGTAACTACCGTGCCATGCAGCCCAGTTGGGCCCTCCAAAGAGGGCCCTTCTGGCGTTTCCGCAGGTAGACTGCTTGCATGACGTTCAAGATGACGTGGGCGCTGATCGCCGAGCACGCGAACGAGTGGACCGGCAGCGACTTCAGCGAGGCTGCGTCGGTGCTGGAGAAAGAGGTTGGCGCGGCCGTCTCGGCGAGCGGCATGAATGAGGGCACTCAGACGCACTTCCGCGAGACGTTCCTCGCCCCTGTCCGCGACGACATTCCAGGTGCCGGAAGGGAAGCAGTCGAGGCCGGACACGGCTGGGATAAGGCCGCAGGGCCTCTGCTCGTCGTCCTCGCGCCGACACTCTGACTGGAGAAGTCGCGAAGACCCCGCCACCCAGAGAACTGTGTCGAGGTCATCGCCACTCATGCGTCAGGCTGACACCCTCAGCCTCTTCACCATGATCGCGAAGACGGGCGAATCGTCGAAGGGCTGCTGCTCACCAGCCTTCTCGTACCCCCATGACTGGTAGAGCGCCTGCACCTTGGGGTGGGTCACGTCGACCAGGAGGGTCGCCACGTCCTCATCGCGACTGTCGACGAGGGCCGCATGGAGCTGAGTGGACACGCCGGTCTTCCGCCACTCCTCCATGACCATGAGCTCAGACAGGGCAAACACCGTGGCTTCCGGCGCAACGGAGTCGGGACGGTCTGAGCTCTTCCACCAAGCGCCGGGCTTGAAGGCCGCACCGTACGCGAAGCCCGTGGGTGCCCCCTTGTCGAAGCCGACTACGCAGGCCCAGGTCTCATTGCCACTCCAGTGATCCACGAACCAGGCGAAGCGTTCCCGCTCGTGGAAGCGGTCCTCCTCACCGTCGTAGACGGCATCGTGCATGTCGAGAAGCATCTCCCGGATGTCGGCAGCGTCCTCGTGGGTATACGTCTTCAGATCCATGCCTGTGCCCTCTCTGCCCAGTCCAGAACGCTGGGCTCCCTTGTTCCCGACGACACCATGAGCTTGCGGACGTTCGCCAGGGTGTCAGTGGTCCGCTTCGAGCCGCGGACGCGCCCCAGGAGTTCCGCCGCTCGGTCGCCAGTTACGCAGGCCGATTCGAAGTCCCCCTGCCTGGCCTGTGCCAACGACAGATGCGCGATGTAGTACGTCCGGTTGCGCACGCGGTCGGGATGGATGGCAGCCAGCGCACGATGCAGGTGATACTCGGCGCGGTCCGGTTCGTTCAGACGTAGCCAGACGATCGAAGTCAGCCCGTCAAGCTCCGCCCCGTCGAAGAACTCGATCCAGGGCGGTCGCTGGATGGGGGCGTGCCGGCCGAATGACCGCTCGGCTGCCCCGAGGGCCTTCATTGCTGCCGAGCGATCGTTCCGGCCAGCGTAGGCGTGAGCGTTCCTCATGTGAGCGAGCGAGGCGTAGAGCGGGTCCTTCTTGGCGATCGACAGACTCTTCGCTGCGTCAGCCGCTGCGGACACTTCCGCGTGGTCCTTGCGCTGCCCGGCAACCATCGAGAGGTGGTTCCAGACGTGGTACTGCGTTTCGCTGTCTCCGGACAGACCGGCGAACGTGACGGCTGTGTCCAGGTGGCCTCTGGCACGGCTTCGGGCTTGAGCATCAATCGCGGCGAAGGCCGCGGAACACGTCACGTCGGAGGCGAGGCAGTACAGCTTGGTCCGCACCCTCGTTGAAGCAGCTCTGCCTCCGGCCAAGGCCGACTTGATCCGCATGGCAAGCTCCACCGCATCGTTTTCGACCTTCTGAGCGCCGCCGAATTCCTGGTCCTGAGCGATGATCTTGGCGTGCTCGGCCTCGAAGCGATGCACGTCGCTCTGACCCAGGCGTCGGGTGGCGCCGACCGTAGCTGCGACGGCTGTTCCGACGGCGAGGGTGAAGATGGAGCGGCGGTGCATGGGGTCCTCCGGAGGCGCCTGTACTGCTTTCTTGGACCGGGGGACGAAACCTAAGTCGGTCGCCGAACGGCCAAGGACCTTCTCGATGCTCAGCCGCTGCTTCGCGTGCGGCCACCGGGTCTGGCCAGCCAGCAAGCGCCGGACGTCGCGGTCCGTCATGTGTCCAGGCTGACCGGTCAGGGTCTCGATTTCGGCATTGACGCGTCTGGCTAACTCCGCCTGTCCCATCTGGCAGTCAGTCATCGCCGCAGCCAGTTCGCGGTTTTCTCCCACAGCCGCACGGTAGCGGGGCCACCCACGCGGGCGACACCCCGAAGGTAAAAATCACCGGGGTCACTCCGCGTGCGTCTTGGGAATTCACCTGTCCTCACTGGCCGCCCGGCGGTGAACTTTCCTAGTCGCAAGCCGCAGTAAAGGAGGCAGGCACCGCCCATGGCGCCTGGCTGCATGGAGGACAGCACCCGCCCACCCCCTCGGTGATGAGGTGCTCCACCGCTCCCGAAGGGAAGACCCCTTGACCATGATCGCGACCAGATCCAGCGCCGTTGACGTCCCCGGCTATAGCGAGACGTTGCCCTGCGAGGCCGAGTCTGTGAGTCGGTCCCGCCGTCTCATCCGGACCGCCCTGAACGCCTGGGGACTCGACAGCCTGATCGACAGCGGCGTTCTGGTCGTCTCCGAGCTGGTGGCCAACTCCGTACAGCACAGCGGATGCACGCTGGTGCGTGTAAGCGTTCAGCGGCGGGCCGAAGACCGGGTACGCGTCACGGTATCCGACAAGTGTCGTGACGTGCCGGTGGTCGGCGGTCCGGGGGCAGACGACGAGACGGGCCGCGGCCTGGTCATCGTGGAATACCTCGCTGACGTCTGGACCGTTGACCGTCGACGCTGGGGCAAGGTCGTATGGGCAGAGCTAACCGTCGAGGCGAGCGCCTGATGGGCAGGCACGCGAAGCCCCGGAGGTTCGCACTCATCCGCGATGTCCTTCCGTCCGGCGGCCCGAACGATCTGCGGGTAGCCGGGGAAGCCTGGGGGCACGAGTTACCGGAGCAGGGCCACCTCGTCGAGTACGCCTTGGAGGCAACGGACACCGCAACGCTGCGGCGTTTCCTGGAGGCGATGCGCCGCCAGCTCGTGTCGGAGCAGGCCGGCACACCGGTTCGGATCACACCCGAGACGATCCGGCAGACGGCGGAGTACGTGTTCAGTGGGCACCTCGACGAGGTCGACGATGCCGAGCTGATTGCCACGGTGCTCACCTTGCGGGGCTACCTCGCTGCCTTGGTGGACGAGGCGGAAGGGCTGCTGGATGGCGGTCGCGTGGTGGTCCGCGAGCTGATCGGCCGCGCGAGAGCAGTCGTCGATGAAGACGGCTGCCCGAACTTGCTCATCGCCCAGCACGCCGCGGCTACTGCCCGGGACCTCCTCTCGCTGCTCGAACGGGAAGGCTGGCATGGGGCTGACGCCAGGGAGGCCGTCAGTGCGTAGTCAACCGATCGCCCGACTACGGCTGCACTCGCGGCGCCGCAAGCAGCCGATCTCGAACTACGAGCGGAATTTACAGCGCATCGTCAATCCGCCCCGTCCCTCGCTTCTCAGCAGGATCAGCCGGATCGCTTGGGTAGTCGAGGAGTTCTGGTGCCGCCACGTCGCGCAGCGTGAGCTTTACCGGCGGCTCGACGAGCTGCGGGTCGTTGTGCAGGCCACCCTCCCGCCGGATCGGCGGGCGCTCGAGGAGGCGCGTCGCGGCCTCCAACGCATCAGGGACGCTGTCGCCGCCGAACAGGAGAAGCCGGACTGATGCCCTTCACGCTTCCGCCATCGGCGGGGTGCCGGCAATCAAGCGACCGGCCGAGACCCCAATTGATGGCGGACGCCCGCGCCGCGCGACAGACGGACGGGCGCCCCGAATCCAACCGGGTCGGGACCTATCAGAGAAAGGGGGTCGCACGATGCCCGCGACCATCCAGACGACCGAGACGGACGCTCCCAGGGCCGTCGAGAGCGACACCGATATCGCCGAGCAGCCGGACGAGAACGGCTCCACGGGCATCGAGAGCGAGACCGCCGAACCGCTCGGCGCGTACGCCGTGCTCATCGCGTAGCACGGCTCCGCCCACATGCTCCGCCCGGAACAACCCTGGACAGGTCGAGCCGGGCGGCCCGGCGCGGTCGGCTTCCCCCGAGGTCGACCGCGCCATCCAACAGCCCATCCACTCAGAGGAGCCTTCATGGCGATCGCATTGCAGCCCACCACCGGCCGTCCGTGGGGAATCGGCCGGCTGGCGCCCTACCCGACCACCACCCACCGCCCGCACACCACGATCACCATCGACCCCGACACCCAGCTCGGCGTGTTCCGCGACCGCTCCGGCCACGTGATCGAGATGGGCAAGCACGGCACCAGCTCCGGGACCGAAACGTCCACGACGACGAACTCGGACTCCAAGAACGACCAGGGCCACGACCAGGACAGCAACCAGGACTGATGACAGCGACCGAGAAGAGGCCAGTCCTGGTGGCCACCGAGGCGGACGACATTACCGCCGACATGGTGATCGCCGAACTCAACCGGCGCGATGCACCGGTTGTCAGGTTCAATCCCGCTGACATCGGCACGGACCTCACGGTCTCAGCTCGGTTCGGCACCTGCCCGGCCCCTGTGGCTGGGCAGGTGCGTACCCCGTCGAGGACCGCCGACCTGACCAGCGTCCGATCCGTGTACTGGCGCCGCCCAGAGTGGCCCACGTTTTCGCACCTGCCGCCGGACGACTCCCGGTTTGCGGCAGCGCAAGTCCGCTACGGGCTCGGAGGCACTCTCTACGCCCTCGACGGGCCGCTCTGGGTCAACCACCCGTTGCGTGTCGCCGCGGCCGACTACAAGCCCGCTCAGCTCGCCCTCGCCCAGCAGCTCGGCTTCACCATCCCGCCTACCCTCGTCACCAACGACCCGGACGAGGCACGCGAATTCGTCCGCGCCCAAGGGGACGCGATCTTCAAGACGCTTCGGTGGACCCCGTACACGCGCAACGGCGTGCCGGTGACTGGATGGGCCGATCCCGTCACCGCCGACGAGATCGACGACAGCATCCGCGTCGCCCCCCATCTGTTCCAGGCCCGGGTGGACAAGGTCGCCGACCTCCGCGTCCTGATCGTGGGTCGGCACACGTTCGCCTTGCGCATCGAGTCAGGGCTGTTGGACTGGCGCAAGGACTACAGCGTCCTGACCTACACCGTCGAGCACCTCCCCGCCCGCGTGGAGAAGGCGCTGCGCGCCTACCTGGACCGCTTGGAGCTGGTATCAGGGAGCTTCGACCTCGCGGTGGACCGGGCAGGGGACTACTGGTGGCTTGAGCTGAACCCCAACGGTCAATGGGGCTGGCTGGAGACGGAGACCGGCCTCCCCATGTCCGCGGCCTTCGCCGACCTACTCATGCAAGGAGACAGCCAGTGACCGACTCCGCGTCCGAGCGGCGGCGCATGGCCGCCATGCTCGCAAGCAAAGGCGTCCTGACATCCCCATGGCTACGCAGAGCTGTCGAAGCCGTGCCGCGCGAGCAGTTCCTCTATCCCGGCGTCTTCCTCGACGAGGGGCGGGCCTGGCGGCCCGTCACCGCGCTCGGCACCGACTCCGACGAGTGGCTGAAGATCGTATACAGCGTCGAGACTCTCACTACCCAACTCGACGGCCACCTCACCGCCGACCAGGCCAGCGAGCCTGTCACGGGCGTGCCAACGTCTTCGTCGACCGACCCGACCACCGTCGTCGGCATGATTGAGGCCCTGGACCTGAACGCGGACCACCAGGTCATGGAGGTCGGCACCGGCACCGGTTACTCCACAGCGCTGATGTGCCACTACCTCGGTGAGGACAACGTCACCACGATCGAGGTCGACCCGCAGGTCGCAGCACGCGCCGACACCGCCCTGGAATCCGTCGGCTACTCGACGTGGACCGTGACCGGCGACGGGCTTCTCGGCCAGCCGCGCCGGGCGCCGTACGATCGGGTCATCGCCACCTGTGCGGTCCGCCGCATCCCATACACCTGGGTCAGGCAGACGAAGCCAGGCGGCATCGTCCTCAGCACTGTGGGCTCATGGCCTTGGGGGACCGGTCTCGCCAAGGTGACGGTCGGCGACGACGGCACCGCCGAGGGGACGATTGTCGGACGGTCCTCATTCATGCAGGCCCGCGCCCAGGCTGTGACCCCCGTGGCCGGTGATCTGTCGGCCCGCACCGCCTATGCCGACAGCGAGCGAACGGCCAAGGTGGCACCGCTCATGCTGGAGGAGTGGGTGCCCGCATTTCTTGCACAGCTCTCCGCCCCCGGCGCACACTTCGTCCGCGCGGCCACGAGCGACGGCGCGCGACTCCTGTACCTCTTCGATCCTGAGCGCGAGTCCTTCGCCGAATTCAGGGCGGACGGCGATGGTTGGATCGTCCGCCAGGGTGGCCCCGTGGCCCTGTGGGACAACATCGAGCGGACCCTCGGCGCGTGGCAGAGCGCCGGCAGTCCCGACATCACCTCTGTGCGGCTCCGGATCACGGACAGGTCCCACACGTACTGGATCGGCGATCAACCCGAGCTGCGCTGGGAGCACCGTCTCGACGCCGCCTACTGATCTATACAGCGACGCTAGGGTTGGCGCATGGACGAGGAACCTCTCTCGGAGTGGGCGGAGCGCCGGAACGCAAAGGTCGGGCGACTGCGAGCCATCCCGATTGTCTCGGGCGACAGCCCCAAAGGTTCCCACGTGCAGCCTGATGCGCCGCGCGCCATTGAACGGTGGAACGGGCACGACTGGGAGCCCTACGCGTTCGCCGCCAGCCTCGCGGAGGCCAAACGCACCCTGTTCCCCGAGGCCAACATCCCTGCTGCCCCGTCGACCAACCCCGCGAGCCAGCCACTCGCCCCAGGCAAGGGCAGACACCGAAAGCCGTAGGCACCAGAGCCCCGGCTCGTTCACCTCGCGTGAGGGACGAGCCGGGGCTCTGGCGTGTGGAGCAGGACCCCAAGTTCATCCAGCACCGATCCAGCACGGTGCAGGTGATGAGGGGTGATGACGGGTGACGAGGTGTCAGATTATCCAGCACCCATCCAGCACGGTGAAAAGCTAGGGGCCCACCCCCGGAGAGGCGGGCCCCTTCTGACCTGCGCATTTGCTAGATCAGCGATGTGGTGCTATGTAACCCACTACACGTTGAAGCGGAATTCGACCACGTCGCCGTCCTGCATGACGTAGTCCTTGCCCTCCATGCGGGCCTTGCCGGCGGCGCGGGCCTCGGCGACCGAGCCGCACTCGATCAGGTCGGCGAAGTGGATCACCTCGGCCTTGATGAAGCCCTTCTGGAAGTCGGTGTGGATGACTCCCGCCGCCTCGGGGGCCGTGGCGCCCTTCTTGATGGTCCAGGCGCGGGATTCCTTCGGGCCGGCCGTGAGGTAGGTCTGGAGGCCCAGGGTGTCGAAGCCGACGCGGGCCAGGGTGGCCAGGCCGGGCTCCTCGGCGCCGACGGACTGGAGGAGCTCCATGGCGTCCTCGTCGTCGAGCTCGGCGAGGTCCGCCTCCAGCTTGGCGTTCAGGAAGATCGCCTCGGCCGGGGCCACCAGGGCGCGCTGCTCGGCCTTGAAGGCGTCGTCCATCAGCTCGTCCTCGTCGACGTTGAAGACGTAGAGGAAGGGCTTCGTGGTCAGGAGGTGCAGGTCGTGCAGGAGCTCGGCCTTCTCGGAGCCCTGGACGATGCCCTGGGAGAAGAGGGTGTCGCCCTTCTCCAGGATCTCCTTGGCCGCCTCGACGGCCGCGACCTTCGGGGCCACGTCCTTCTTGATGCGGGCTTCCTTGGCCAGGCGCGGCAGGACCTTCTCGATGGTCTGCAGGTCGGCGAGGATCAGCTCGGTGTTGATCGTCTCGATGTCGTCCTTGGGCGAGACCTTGCCGTCGACGTGGACGACGTTCTCGTCCTTGAAGGCACGGATGACCTGGCAGATCGCGTCCGACTCGCGGATGTTCGCGAGGAACTTGTTGCCCAGGCCCTCGCCCTCGCTCGCGCCGCGCACGATGCCGGCGATGTCGACGAAGTCGACCGTGGCGGGCAGGAGCCGCTGCGAGCCGAAGACCTCGGCGAGCTTGGCCAGGCGCTCGTCCGGGACACCGACGACGCCCACGTTGGGCTCGATGGTGGCGAACGGGTAGTTGGCCGCCAGTACGTCGTTCTTGGTCAGGGCGTTGAACAGGGTCGACTTGCCGACATTCGGCAGGCCGACGATTCCGATCGTGAGCGACACGTTGGCGACTTCCCGTAGCTGGAGGGGCGGCGGCCCGGGAGCGGGCCACCGGACAGTTTACTTTCCGATGAGCGGGTCGCGTTGTACGCGTGTCCCCACGGGGATAGCGCACCCCGCCCGCCTAGTTTTGGGGGGTGGAGCACTACAGGACGCGTTCGGTCTCTCACCACCCGCAGCGGCAGCAGCCCCGGCGCCCCGGCGGTGTGCCCGCCCAGGGCGGCGGGCGGCCCCGGCCGGCTGCCGTGCGCCGGCTGCCGCGGCCGCTGCTGACGGGGCTCGGCGGCGGGCTGTTCGCGTGCGTGGGAATGATGCTCGTCGCCGGGCTGGTCTGGCTGCTGTTCGACGGCTCGCTGTTCGTGTACGGGCTGCTGTTCGTGCCCGTCGCGGCCGCGACCGCGCTGTGGGTGCGGCCCGCCGACCTGGTCACCGCGCCGATCGCCGTGCCGATCGCCTTCGCCGTCGGGGTGTGGCCGATCTCCGGCGACTCGGGCGGCCTCGGCGCGCAGGTCATGGGCGTGGTGTCGGCCCTGTCGCTGCACGCCGGATGGCTGTACGGGGGGACGCTGGTGGCCGCGCTGGTCGCCGTCGTGCGCAAGGCCGTGCTGATCGGGCGGCGGCGCCTCCCCCGCCGGGCTTCGCCCTCCTGAGCGACGCTCAGCCCTTTCGGTCCTCCTGCCCGGCCGCCGCCATCGCCGCGCCCACGATGCCGGCGTTGTTCTGGAGCTCCGCCGGGACGATCTCCGCCCGGATCCCGTCGATCAGCGGCAGGAACTTCTCCGGTTTGCGGCTGACGCCGCCGCCCAGGATGAACAGGTCCGGTGAGAGCAGCATCTCCACGTGCGCCAGGTACTTCTGGAGTCGGCGCGCCCAGCGCTCCCAGCTGAGGTCCTCCTCCTCCTTGGCCCGTACCGACGCCCGCTTCTCCGCGTCGTGGCCCTTGAACTCCAGGTGGCCGAGCTCCGAGTTCGGGACCAGCCGCCCGTCCGTGAACACGGCGCTGCCGATGCCGGTGCCCAGGGTCAGCAGGATGACGGTGCCGCCGCGGCCGCGGCCGGCCCCGTAGGTCATCTCGGCGATACCGGCGGCGTCGGCGTCGTTGAGGACGGTGACCGGGCGGCCGTCCAGCCGCCGCGCGAGCAGGGCGGCGGTGTCGACGCCGATCCACGACGGGTCCATGTTGGCCGCCGTTCGGGTGACGCCGCCGGTGACGACGCCCGGGAACGTCACCCCGACGGGGCCGTCCCAGTCGAAGTGGCGGACCACCTCGACGACACAGCCGGCCACCCCGTCGGGGGTGGCCGGCTGCGGTGTCAGTACCTTGTGGCGCTCCTGGGCCAGGCCGCCGCGGTCCAGGTCCACGGGCGCGCCCTTGATCCCGGTACCGCCGATGTCCACGCCGAAGATGTGCATGGACTCAACCGTACGGAAAGGGCTACTCGTCGGCGACCAGTGCGGCGGCTTCCGATCGGAGGTCGCGGCGCAGTTCCTTCGGCAGGGAGAAGGTGATGGACTCCTCGGCCGTCTTGACGATCTCCACGTCCGCGAAGCCGCGCTCGGCCAGCCACTCGAGGACCTGCTCGACCAGCACCTCCGGCACCGAGGCGCCCGAGGTCAGGCCGACGGTGGTGACGCCGTCCAGCCAGGCCTCGTCAATCTCGCTCGCGAAGTCGACCAGGTGTGCGGCGCGCGCGCCCGCGTCGAGCGCGACCTCGACCAGGCGGATCGAGTTCGAGGAGTTCTTGGAGCCGACGACGATGACCAGGTCGGAGTCGCCGCCCATGGCCTTGACCGCGGCCTGCCGGTTGGAGGTGGCGTAGCAGATGTCGTCGCTGGGCGGGGAGACGAGCAGCGGGAACTTCGTCTTGAGCGCGTCGACGGTCTCCATGGTCTCGTCGACCGACAGGGTGGTCTGCGAGAGCCAGACGACCTTGGACTCGTCGCGGACGGTGACCTTGTCGACGTCGTCCGGGCCGTCGACGATCGTGATGTGGTCCGGGGCCTCGCCGGAGGTGCCGATGACCTCCTCGTGGCCCTCGTGGCCGATCAGGAGGATGTCGAAGTCCTCCTTCGCGTACCGGATGGCCTCCTTGTGGACCTTGGTGACCAGCGGGCAGGTCGCGTCGATCGTCGCGAGCCGGCCGCGCGCCGCCTCCTCGTGCACGACCGGGGCGACGCCGTGGGCGGAGAACATGACGATGCTGCCCGGGGGGACCTCCTCCGTCTTCTCGACGAAGATGGCGCCCTTCTTCTGCAGCGTCTGGACGACGTACTTGTTGTGCACGATCTCGTGCCGGACGTAGACCGGCGCACCGTACTGCTCGAGGGCCTTCTCGACAGCGATCACGGCTCGGTCGACGCCCGCGCAGTAGCCGCGGGGGGCGGCGAGCAGGACGCGGCGGGAAGCGGGAGCAGGGGCGGCGGCAGCACTCATGCGGTCCATCGTACGGGGGTCCCGGTCAGGCCGTACGCCGCCCGTTCGGCCGGGCCTGCGCGGCCGTGTCATACGTCCGTTCCGGGTGCCCCCTGCAGGAATGACGGCGTCCGTGACGGATTCCGCCTCCCGCGCGGGTACGGCGCCTCCGGGGCGGCCCGGGACCGCCGCCCTCACCCGGAGCCTCGGCTTCCGGGGCCGTCGTCGGGGCGGCGGTCGCCGCCGGCGGCGGGGGTCGTCGGGGCGGCCCCGCAGACGCTGTCGGTCCCGGCGGCTAGCCTGCCTGCATGGGTCTGAATACATCGGCCGACGCGCCGCTGCCGGTCGGCCAGGTGTCCCGGCTCATCGGGGGCTGGATCGACCGGCTCGGCCAGGTCTGGGTGGAGGGGCAGATCACGCAGCTCTCGCGGCGTCCGGGGGCGGGGGTGGTCTTCCTGACGCTGCGCGACCCCTCGCACGACATCTCGATCGGCGTGACCTGCTTCCGGCAGGTCTACGAGGAGGTGGCGGACGCGGTCACGGAGGGCTCGCGGGTGGTCGTGCTGGCCAAGCCCGAGTGGTACGCCCCGCGCGGCCAGCTGTCCCTGCGGGCCGCCGAGATACGGCCCGTCGGCATCGGCGAGCTGCTCGCCCGGCTGGAGCGGCTCAAGCGCTCGCTGGCCGCCGAGGGCCTGTTCGCGCTGGACCGCAAGAAGCCGCTGCCGTTCCTGCCGCAGCTGATCGGGCTGGTGGTGGGGCGGGCCTCGGCGGCCGAGCGGGACGTGCTGGAGAACGCCCGGCGCCGCTGGCCGGCGGTCCGCTTCGAGGTGCGCAACGTCGCCGTGCAGGGGATCCACGCGGTGCCCCAGGTGATCCAGGCGGTCAAGGAGCTCGACGCCCTGGACGAGGTCGACGTGATCATCGTGGCGCGCGGCGGCGGCAGCGTGGAGGACCTGCTGCCGTTCTCCGACGAGGAGGTCGTACGGGCGGTCGCGGCGGCCCGTACACCGGTGGTCTCGGCGATCGGGCACGAGCCGGACTCGCCGCTGCTGGACCTGGTCGCCGACCTGCGCGCCTCCACCCCGACGGACGCGGCGAAGAAGGTGGTGCCGGACGTCGGGGAGGAGCTGGAGCGGGTGCGCCAGTTCCAGGAGCGGGGGCTGCGCGCGGTGCGCGCCCTGCTCGACCGGGAGGAGCGGGGGCTCGCGCACGCGCTGGCGCGGCCGGTGTTCGTCCACCCGCAGCGGATGGTGGAGACCCGCCAGGACGAGCTGGAGTCCCTGCTGGGGCGCAGCCGGCGCACGCTGGGGCACCTGCTGGACCGGGCGGACTCGGAGCTCGCGCACACCCTGGCCCGGGTGGTCGCGCTGTCGCCGGCGGCGACGCTGGAGCGGGGGTACGCGGTGCTCCAGCGCGCGGACGGGCACGTGGTGCGCTCGCCGCAGGAGGTGGCTCCGGACGAGGTGCTGCGGGCGCGGGTGGCCGAGGGCGAGTTCTCGGTACGGGTCGCGGAGCTCTCGGAGCGGACATGACACATTTTCCCGTCGCATTGGCGGGCACGACATCGGAGGCGGTACAGGAATGACGGAAACCGATACCTCGTTGGGGTACGAGCAGGCCCGCGACGAGCTCGTCGAGGTCGTCCGGAGGCTGGAGGCCGGCGGCATCTCCCTGGAGGAGTCGCTCGCGCTCTGGGAGCGGGGCGAGGAGCTCGCGAAGGTCTGCCGCCACTGGCTGGAGGGCGCCCGCGCCCGCCTGGACTCGGCGCTCGCGGCCCGCGAGGCGGCGACCGAGGCGCAGGAGGGCCGGGAGGGGCGGGAGGCGTGATCCACGCCACTCCCGGCCGGATTTAGTTGAAAGTTCGACTAACTCGGCCGTAGAGTCGGTGGCGACGCTCCACCCCCGCATGGAAGAAGGCTTTCCGATGTCCCTCGTTCTCGACACCGCCGCCCAGGACCTGCTGTTCCGCGAGGCCCGCACCACCAGCGCGTTCTCGGACGAGCCGGTGACCGAGGAGCAGGTCCAGGCGATCTACGACCTGGTCAAGTACGGCCCCACCGCCTTCAACTCGACGCCGCTGCGCGTCACCCTGGTCCGCTCCCCCGAGGCCCGCCGGCGCCTGGTGGAGCTGATGGACGAGGGCAACCAGGCCAAGACCGCCGCCGCGCCGCTGGTCGCGATCCTCTCCGCGGACAACGAGTTCCACGAGGAGCTGCCCACCCTGCTGCCGCACTTCCCGCAGGCCAAGGACGTCTTCTTCAGCGAGCGCCCGGCCCGCGAGCGGTCCGCGCTGATGAACTCCGCCATGCAGGCCGCCTACTTCATCGTGGGCGTCCGCGCCGCGGGCCTGGCCGCGGGCCCGATGGGCGGCTTCGACCACGTAGGCATCCAGAAGGAGTTCCTGGACGACGACCACACCCCGCTGATGGTCGTCAACATCGGCAAGGCCGAGGGCGAGGTCGCGCACCCCCGCGGCCCGCGTCTGACCGCCGACGAGGTCATCACCACCGTCTGAGCCGTCGGACGGTCACGCACAACGCGCACAACACGCACAAAAGGCCGTGCGCCCCGGGACTCCGGGGCGCACGGCCTTTTCACCGTTCCGTGTGGTGTGCAGGGCGCCGTTCCGCGGGGTGCGCAGGGCGCACCGGGGGTCACCGGCCCTGCTTGAACTCCAGGGCCGCCGCCATCTTGCCGAGGTCCTCGAACGGGGCCGTCCCGGTCACCACCGTGACGTGGCCCTGCTCGCGCCGCACGAGGGCGTCGTACTTCTCGCCGTCCCAGCGCTCCCACGCCGCGTCGCCGACCTGCTGCATCTGCCCGGTCGCCTCAGCCTTCTGGGTGACCTTGGAGAGGTACTTGGGTGAGACGTCGCTGGACTGCTCGACGGCCACGTACTGGCCGCCCGGGTCCAGGAAGCCCAGGTGCCAGGCGTGGGAGTCCTTGCGGTCGAAGGTGACCGACGTCGCCCGCCACTCGGCCGGCAGCCCCACCGGCGCCCCGATCGGGTACGGCGCCGCACGCCGGGCCGTGATCGTCTCCACGCGGTAGTCCACCACGTGCGTGGGATCGGCTTTGTCGTCGTGCGGGATGAAAATGTAGATCACCGCCACGACGATGCCGATCACCGCCAGCGACCGGACCATGTCCCAGACCGTCTGCTTGCCCTTCATACCTGCCACGCCACCATCGTCCCCCATGGCTCCGGGCGATCACCGCCGGGGTGGGCGCGGCGCACGGACGCCCGTCCGCAAGGTCTCCGCACGCCCGTCCGCACGGGCCGCACGCGCGTCCCCACGGCCTCCGCACGCCCTCCGCAGAGCCTCTGCGAGCCCTCCGCAAGACGTTCGCTCAGGACAACCGCCTGACCGATAATCCGCTCATACGTGACCCGCCCTGCTCAGTTTGTCGACGTAGCGATAGAGTTCGAGCACCCTCACCTTCCCGGCCGTCGTCGTACAGAAAGGTGCGCTCCGATGACCGAGCACAACCTGCCGCCCCAGCTCGAAGTCGCCCCCGAGGCACCCGACCGCAACCTCGCCCTGGAGCTCGTCCGGGTGACCGAGGCCGCGGCCATGGCCGCGGGCCGGTGGGTCGGACGCGGGGACAAGATCGGCGCCGACGGCGCCGCGGTCAATGCGATGCGGACCCTGATCTCCACCGTCTCGATGAACGGCGTCGTCGTCATCGGCGAGGGCGAGAAGGACGAAGCCCCGATGCTCTACAACGGCGAGCGGGTCGGCGACGGCACCGGCGCCGAGGTCGACATCGCCGTGGACCCGATCGACGGCACCACCCTGAACGCCAAGGGCATGCCGAACGCCATCGCCGTCCTGGCCGCCGCCGACCGCGGCACCATGTTCGACCCCTCCGCGGTCTTCTACATGGACAAGCTGGTCACCGGCCCCGAGGCCGCCGACTTCGTCGACATCAACGCCCCCGTGTCGGTCAACATCCGCCGGGTCGCCAAGGCCAAGGGCATGGCCGTCGAGGACGTCACCGTGGTCATCCTGGACCGCCCCCGCCACGAGGGCATCGTCAAGGAGATCCGCGAGACCGGCGCCCGGATCAAGTTCATCTCCGACGGCGACGTCGCGGGCTCGGTCATGGCGGTGCGCGAGGGTACCGGCGTGGACATGCTGATGGGAATCGGCGGCACCCCGGAGGGCATCATCTCGGCCTGCGCCATCAAGTGCCTGGGCGGTGTCATCCAGGGCAAGCTGTGGCCGAAGGACGACGCCGAGCGGCAGAAGGCCGTCGACGCGGGCCACGACCTGGACCGGGTCCTGCACACCAACGACCTGGTGTCCGGCGAGAACGTCTTCTTCGTCGCCACCGGCATCACGGACGGCGAGCTGCTGCGCGGCGTCCGCTACCGCTCGGAGACCGCGACCACGTCCTCCCTGGTCATGCGCTCGAAGTCCGGCACGATCCGGCAGATCGACTCCACGCACCGCCTGTCGAAGCTGCGCGCGTACAGCGCCATCGACTTCGACCGCGCGAAGTAGGAGACCGGATCCCGGATCCGGAAGGCCCCCATCCGGGCCGCCGGGTCCGGGACTGCCGGACCCGGGGCTGCCGGGTACGAGCGCGTCCGGCCGGCGACTGCGCCGGCACAGCGAGAGGGGCGGTTCCCGTGTGCGGCGGGACCGCCCCTCTCGCATGCGCGCGTACGGTCACGGCCCCCGGCCGTCCGACGCCCGCCCGTACGGGCCTCAGCCCGCGGCGGCTATCGGCCCGGCCCCCGGCCCCGTCTGGCGCAATTCCGCCGCCCGCCGCCGGCGCCGGGCCAGCACCACCCGGCGCTCGGCCGCGGTGAGCCCGCCCCACACCCCGTACGGCTCGGGCTGGAGCAGGGCGTGCTCGCGGCAGGCGACCATCACCGGACAGCGGGCGCAGACCCGCTTCGCAGCCTCCTCGCGGGACAGGCGGGCCGCCGTGGGCTCCTTGGACGGGGCGAAGAACAGTCCCGCCTCGTCCCGCCGGCACACCGCCTCCGCGTGCCACGGGCCGTCATCCTCCCGCGCAGGCACCCGCGCCTTCGGCACGGCGGCCGGACGTGCCTGAAGGGTCTGTACGGCGGCTACCTGCAGGGACTGATGCGGCGGATGCTGCACGGTCTACTCCTGACGACGGATACGCAAGCGAGAGACGATGCACCTGTCCCTACCCGCTGTACGCGCCCCTATGCACTGCGTGCGGCGCCCCCGGCGCTCCGGGAAAACTCGACCGAAATCCGACGCAGCAAGAGGGCGCGGCTGCGCGGGCGCGGCCGGGCCGTCGGCCGGCCGTCGACTGGCCCGTCGGCCCGGTCGTCGCTAGCCGGCAGCTAGCCGTGCAGGCGCTTGTGCAGTGTGTGGGCCAGGTCAACCAGGCGGGAGCCGACCTTGGGGCGGGCCTCGATGTTGCCCAGCAGGGCGAAGCCTCGGATGATCACTACCGGGGCGTTCGGGTCCGTGCCCGGCCGGCCCTCGCCGTGGACCTCGAAATTGCCGAGGACACCGCTGCCGTGGCCGCGCAAGGTGACGTTTTCCGGGACCAGGATCTCCACGTTCCCGAGCACGCACGCCACGTTGATCTCAGTGACCTGCTGCTCGAAAACGGCCCCGGTGAGGTCGATGGTGATGTCGCCCAGGACGGAGACCGCACGGGTCCGCGCGGCCGGCCGCCACCGCCCCTTGCGTGCGGAGCTGCTGCACACGGCGACCACCGTCTCGGCGGAGCCGGGCAGGCCCGCCGGTCCCGCCGGGGCGCGGCCCGCGGGGCCCGGCGCGTACGCGGACGAGGCCGGGGCGCCGCCGGGCGCGGGCAGGTCCCGCACCAGAAGGTCCAGCTCGGCGACGGTCTTCAGGGTGTACAGGGAGTCCAGGCGCTCGGAGTGCTCGTCCGGGGTCAGCCGGCCCTCGGCGAGCGCGTCGGACAGGATCTGCGCGATCCGGTCGCGGTCGGCGTCGGAGGCGCGCAGCCCGTCGGCGGCGGGGGCCGCGGGCGCGGCCGGCGCCACGGCCGGGGTGGCGGACGCGGCCGGCGCGGCGGGGGCGGCGGCGGGGTCTGCGGGGTGCTTTTCCATGTCCACGCCGACCAGCATAGCGAGACACGATAGATCGCGATAGTCGCTGGTGAGCCTTACCTCACAGACACATCCCCACAACGAGGTCCTACGCTGGTTGACCGCGCTGCCAAATCGGTCGTCAGCGCTGTCTGCCGAGTGAGGAATGGCCACACGATGCCGGAGTTCGCGTACACCGACCTGCTGCCCCTGGGCGAGGACACCACCCCCTACCGGCTGGTGACCTCCGAGGGCGTGTCCACCTTCGAGGCGGACGGACGCACCTTCCTCAAGGTCGAGCCGGAGGCGCTGCGCAAGCTCGCCGAGGAGGCCATCCACGACATCCAGCACTTCCTGCGCCCGGCCCACCTCGCGCAGCTGCGGCGGATCATCGACGACCCCGAGGCCTCCGCGAACGACAAGTTCGTCGCCTTGGACCTCCTGAAGAACGCGAACATCGCGGCGGCCGGCGTGCTGCCGATGTGCCAGGACACGGGCACGGCGATCGTCATGGGCAAGCGCGGCCAGAACGTCCTCACCGAGGGCGGCGACGAGGAAGCCCTCTCCCGCGGCATCTACGACGCGTACACGAAGCTGAACCTGCGCTACTCGCAGATGGCCCCGCTGACCATGTGGGAGGAGAAGAACACCGGCTCGAACCTGCCCGCGCAGATCGAGCTGTACGCGACCGACGGCGGCGCGTACAAGTTCCTCTTCATGGCCAAGGGCGGCGGCTCCGCCAACAAGTCCTTCCTCTACCAGGAGACCAAGGCGGTCCTCAACGAGGCCTCCATGATGAAGTTCCTGGAGGAGAAGATCCGCTCGCTCGGCACGGCGGCCTGCCCGCCGTACCACCTGGCGATCGTCGTCGGCGGCACGTCCGCCGAGCACGCGTTGAAGACCGCCAAGTACGCCTCCGCCCACTACCTGGACGAGCTCCCGACCGAGGGCTCCCCGCTCGGCCACGGCTTCCGCGACACCGACCTGGAGGAGAAGGTCTTCGAGCTCACCCAGAAGCTCGGCATCGGCGCCCAGTTCGGCGGCAAGTACTTCTGCCACGACGTCCGCGTGGTGCGCCTGCCCCGCCACGGCGCGTCCTGCCCCGTCGCCATCGCGGTCTCCTGCTCCGCCGACCGCCAGGCGGTCGCGAAGATCACCGCCGAGGGCGTCTTCCTGGAGCAGCTGGAGCGCGACCCGGCCCGCTTCCTCCCGGACACCACGGACGAGCACCTGGACGAGTCCTCGGACGTGGTCTCCATCGACCTGAACCAGCCGATGGACGACATCCTGGCCGAGCTGACCAAGCACCCGGTCAAGACCCGCCTCTCCCTCACCGGCCCGCTGGTCGTGGCCCGCGACATCGCCCACGCGAAGATCAAGGAGCGGCTGGACGCGGGCGAGGACATGCCGCAGTACCTCAAGGACCACCCCGTCTACTACGCCGGCCCGGCGAAGACCCCCGAGGGCTACGCCTCGGGCTCCTTCGGCCCGACCACGGCCGGCCGCATGGACTCGTACGTCGAGCAGTTCCAGGCGGCGGGCGGCTCCAAGGTCATGCTGGCCAAGGGCAACCGCTCGCAGCAGGTGACCACCGCCTGCGGCGCGCACGGCGGCTTCTACCTCGGCTCGATCGGCGGCCCCGCCGCCCGCCTCGCCCAGGACTGCATCAAGAAGGTCGAGGTCGTCGAGTACGAGGAGCTCGGCATGGAGGCGGTCTGGAAGATCGAGGTCGAGGACTTCCCGGCGTTCATCGTCGTGGACGACAAGGGCAACGACTTCTTCCAGAACCCGGCCCCCGAGCCCACCTTCACCCACATCCCGGTCCGCGGCCCCGGCCTGGCCTGACCGGTAGCGGCACCCGTCGAGAGCCCCCGGCACCCGCCGAGGGCTCTCGGCCCGCCCAGTGGTCTCGCGTCCGGTCGGATCCGAGACCGGTCGACCCGGGCCCGCGGCCCGGAGCGTTCCGGTTCAGTCGATCGGTTTGCCCTTGTGGACACCGTCGACGCAAACCCACGAACCTGTGGTCGACTCATACTCCACGGAACCGCCGCCGTCCATGCACGTCTGCCCGTCGATGGTCGGCACAGCAGCCTGTGCGACGTGGGCCACGGTGCCGAGAGCGGCAAGCACGACGGCGGCGATGAACCCGATGAATTGTCTACGCATCGGAGACCTCCGATAAGGACGACGACACGGTCCTCACCAGCTTCACGCTGCACCGCGGACAGGTGCGCACCCCATTGCTCCATTCGGGTGACGGCTGCATGTCCCGTCGTTTCAGGAGGGACACTCCCGACACGCGTGCCCGAGGGGCGTTCGCGCACGTGCGGGGGCAGCCTGGTGCCATGGAGAACAAGCCCGCCGTAGTCATATCGCCACCGGATGACATCGGCTTGCGGAAAGTCGTGATCGACGGCAAGACCGAGGGCAACGTGCGGGGCCCTGGCGAACTGCAGAAGGTATTGAACCGTGCCGGCGTGGGACCCAAGTTCCACATCGAATGGCGCGGGGGAGACAGTACCGTCTGGCCAGCCCTCAAGGGTGGACGACGGATCACCGTCATGGCGGCCGGGTTCCTGTCGACTGCCGCCGTTTGCGGCTGGATAGGCTTTCATGACACCTTTGACGCCCTCAGCTTCGCTGGTCGGGTGACGGGATTCATCTTCCTGGCCATGGCCGTCGTGGAGGCACTCGCCTTCGCAGCAGTTTTTGACTACTGGGGCAAGCGGAAGATAAAGGCCTCAGGGCCTGCCCTTCTGGTCGGAGCATCGGTCGAGTTCCTAGTCGGTGTGGTGCTGCTCTGGATGCACTTCAAGTACAGGGGCTGGACGTACACGCCATACCTGCTGCTCTGGACAGCCATCATGGCCTGCTCGGTGTACTCCTTGGTCGCGATGATCAAGCGCCGGGCATGGAGAACACTGCGCTACCCCGGTCGAATTGCGATCGGAGCGGTTGGTTCCACTCTCCTCGTCATCACCAACTTGGCGTATACGCAGGTCTACGTTCCCTCTGTGTCACGCCCATTGGTGCAGGCCTCCGCCGAGCTCGGAAAGCCGAGTTTCGACAGGAACGAGATGTATCTGCGGGTCCGCTTGCGACTCAAGAACTCCGGTCAGGTTCCGGTCCACATCATCGGCAGCATCTACTGGATCCACGCCAAGCTCGCGAGCGACCCGAAAGACAAGTACAAATTGCTCAAACCTGGCGAACTAATCAGGCCGCCAGGGCGGGAATTGGGCCCGGAGGAGGAAATCTCCCAGGATGTGGTCGTTGAAATCAAAAATCCCAAAGGGATGACCTACGAAGCGATCGCGGCTCAGGTCGAGGCTTGGGCCATCAGGCACGACAGGATGAAAATGGCCGCCGATTTCGAAAAATCCGGGACGTGGCGGGGGAAGCTCGTGAAACAAGGCAAGGACGACGAGCCCCAGGCGCCGCCGCCGACCCACAGGGAGTACTTCAGGTACCAGGCGGACATCTCCAACAGCAGTGAGCTCCTGAACGTGACCCGAGGCCGGGAACGCGTGACGGTGTGGTGGCTGTACCGCCAGAAGCCTGCTCTTTATGTGGATGTCTCCAGGCCGGGCGACAGTAAGCCCTTCAACCTCGTTGATCCCGAGAAGCAACGACAGGCCAACGATAGATACGGTCTGACACACGTGCGCGGCTCCATGGCCCAAACACCGTTCGCGCAACTCCTGAAGGAAGCTCAGGAACAGCGCCCGCTCTGACCCGCCGGCGGCCCGCTCTCCTGCGGACCGCGGCCGGTCCGCAGCCGGTCGATCAGCTCGGCCTCGACCGGGGTTGCGTCGAGGCCGTGGTGCCGGGCCTCGACCAGCTCGCGCAGGGTCAGGCCGAACACCTCGCGTACGGCCTTGAGGGGCGCCCCGTCCGGGCCGCCGACGGCTACGCGGACCGTGCCCTCCTCGGCGACGATCCGCTCCCGTACCCAGGGCGGCGGCGGGCCCCAGCCCCGGCCACAGGCCTGAGTGCCGTAGGCGGAGCAGTACTCCTGCTCCTCCCAGCGCAGGCGCCCGTCCACGATGAGCTGCCGCGCCTCGTGGCAGGAGGGGCAGGGCTCGCAGTGGAGTGTCATCAGGTGTTCGGCCACCTGTGGATGATGCGGTACCGGCCGCTCCATCGCAGCCGGTTAACGTCTCCCCTATGACACAGCTGCTCCCCACCGCCCGCGACGTGCGGGTCATCGCCCACCGCGGGGCCTCCCACGAGCACCCCGAGCACACCCTCGCCGCGTACCGGCAGGCCATCGCCGACGGCGCGGACGCGCTGGAGTGCGATGTGCGGCTGACCGCCGACGGGCGGCTGGTGTGCGTGCACGACCGGACGGTGGAGCGCACCTCGGACGGGCGCGGGGTCGTCTCCGCGATGACGTACGAGCAGCTCACCGCGCTCGACTTCGGCGGCTGGAAGGGCGAGGAGCACCGGGGGGCGCAGGTGCTGCTCTTCGAGGACCTGCTGAAGGAGGCGCTGGCCGCGGACCGGCCCGTCGGGCTGGCCGTCGAGACCAAGCACCCCACCCGGGCCGGCGGCCGGCTGGAGGCCGAGCTGGTGCGGGTGCTGAAGGACCACGGGCTCGCCGACGGCGCCGACGGCCTCGTCGAGGTGATGAGCTTCTCGCGGAACGCGCTGGTCAGGATGAACCGGCTCGCGCCCGGGCTGCCGGCCGTGTACCTGATCGAGCGGGCCGTGCGGCCGCCGCGGCCGCCGTTCGCGGGGCATGCCGGGCCGGGGATCGACCTGGTGCGGCGGGATCCGGGGCTGGTGGCGCGGCTGAAGGCCAAGGGGCTGCGGGTGCGGGTGTGGACCGTGGACGAGTTCGAGGACGTCGAGCTGTGCCTGCGGCTCGGGGTGGAGACGATCATCACCAACCGGCCGCGCGAGGTGCGGGAGTACGTCAACGCCCGCTGAAACCGGTGTGTGCTCCGCCGATCGGCGGACGGCCGCTGTCCGGGCTCCCGACGGGGCTTGTCCCGTGGGGAAGATCCGCGGCACGGTCCTGTCCGCCGCCGCTGAACCGCTGCGCGCCGTTGGACCGCTGCCCGCATGAGAACACCCGGCCTGGTCGTCCGGCCGGGTGTGGGGGTCGTACGGGGGAAGTGGCGGTCAGGCGAAGCGCTGGTTGGCGGAGCCGTTGCAGGGCTGGAGCCGGAGGGGGTCCTTGGCCGCGCCGAGCGTCAGGCACATGCCGGTCGCGGCGGCCGGGCGGACGGTGGCGCCGTCGCGGACGAACTTCTGGTTGGCGCCGCCGTGGCAGTTCCACAGGATCAGGCCGGTGCCGGCCCCGTAGGCGCCGCCGGGGGCGTCCAGGCAGCGGTCGTGGGTGAGCTCGGTGTGCAGCGACCGGCCCGCGGTGTCGTACCACCAGCCCTGGTTGCGGCCGCCGTGGCAGTCCCAGCCGATCACCTTGGTGTCGTTGGCGCTGGAGCCGCCGTTCGCGTCGAGGCAGGAGCCGGTGGCCTCGTTCCCCAGCGGCCGGTACAGGTCGTCCCAGGCCCCCGTCTGGAGGACGGGCGTGCCGGTGGACGCCGGGTCGGCGCAGGAGGCCTCGCGCAGGCCCGAGTCGTACAGCCGGGTCAGGCAGGACGCGAACGCGCCGTGGCCGCGGTGGTTGGGGTGGAAGGACTGGCGGGCGGTGTTCTCGTCCCACGGGAAGTGGTCGCCGAGGTCCAGGTAGAGGCCGCGGGCCCAGGTGTCCTCCATGCACACCTCGTGGCCGTGGAAGAGCCGCGAGTTGTCCAGGTAGATCGCACCGGAGTTGCGGGCTGCCTCCCGCATGCCCTTCTCGAAGGCGGGTACGGCGTGGTTGCGGCCCCAGGTGGCGTCGGAGTCGTAGCCGGCGCAGCCGCCCGGGAGCTTGCCCGGGAAGTTCGGGTTGTCGTAGAAGTCGGGGCCGATGGGGCTGGGGTAGCCCATGACGACCAGCTTGTAGTCGGAGTCGGCGTATCCGGCACCGCGCATGACCGTCTTCAGGTCGGCGACCGTGGCCTCGACCTTCGGCCGCAGCCCGTCCACGCGCGCCTGCCAGCCGGGGGCGTACTTCGGCTCGCAGGCGCCCTGGATGAGCACCCAGCGGGTGACGCAGTCGGTCATGACGGGGCCGAACTGGAGGTCGTCGTTGGCGCCGGCGACGAGCAGCACCAGCTTGATCCGGGTGTTGCGGGCCGTGATGGCGAGGCTGTCGCTCTGCACCAGCTCGTCGGCGTACTGCTTGCTGCCGCCGATGCGGATGTTGCCGGTGTACGCGCCCGAGCAGGCGGCGTTGAAGGTCAGGTCGGCCGGGATGCCGGTGCGGTGGATCGCGGCGTCGGGCGAGCGGTGGCACTGGTTGTTCGGCGTGTTGGTCGCGGGATCGTAGTTCCCGATGCCCTCGCCGGAAATCTCGCTGTCGCCGAGCGAGATCAGGCCGGTCTTGCGCTCGCCCATCGGGCGGATGGCCGGGTCGCCGTAGATCCGGGTGGCCTCGGCCGCCCGGACGGCCTCCAGTTCGGGCGGCAGGGGGGTGACGGCGCCGGAGGCCGCCGGCGCGACAGCGGGCGCAGCGGCCGGCGCGGCAGCCGGGAGCGCCGGGGCGGCCGCGTGGGCCAGGGGGGTGACGGCGGTGACGCCCCCGAGGGCGGCCGCGAACGCCGCGGCGGCGGCAACGGTACATCTGAGCCTGGGTGTCCTGCCTACACGTGTCATGTACGCCTCCCCAAGATGGTGTTACCGCCGGTATTTACTGCTCGGTAGGGGAGATGGGAACACTTCCAACCAGACAATTGCTCAACTTTTCGAGGAGGCCACGAACATGACGAACAATCAGCACGACGCCGGCCGGGGCCCGACCGGCCCGCACCGCATCGAGCACGACTCGATGGGCGAGGTGAAGGTCCCGGCCCACGCCAAGTGGCGGGCCCAGACCCAGCGCGCGGTGGAGAACTTCCCGCTCTCCGGGCAGCGCCTGGAGCGCGCCCACATCGAGGCGCTCGCCCGGATCAAGGCCGCCGCCGCGACGGTCAACGCCGAGCTGGGGGTACTCGACCGCGAGCTCGCCGAGGCCGTCGTCGCCGCCGCGGCCGAGGTGGCCGAGGGCCGCTGGGACGACCACTTCCCCGTGGACGTGTTCCAGACCGGGTCCGGGACCTCGTCCAACATGAACACCAACGAGGTGATCGCCACCCTGGCCGCCGAACGGCTCGGCCGCGAGGTGCACCCCAACGACCACGTCAACGCCTCGCAGAGCTCCAACGACGTGTTCCCGTCGTCCATCCACATCGCCGCGACCGCCGCCGTCACCCACGAGCTCATCCCCGCCCTGCGCCACCTCGAACTCGCCCTGGAGCGCAAGGCCGCCGCCTTCGCCGAGGTGGTCAAGGCCGGCCGGACCCACCTGATGGACGCCACACCGGTCACCCTGGGCCAGGAGTTCGGCGGGTACGCCGCCCAGGTCCGCCACGGCATCGAGCGGCTCGAGGCGGTCCTGCCCCGGCTGGCCGAACTGCCGCTGGGCGGGACCGCGGTGGGCACCGGGATCAACACTCCGGCGGGCTTCTCGGCCGACGTGATCGCCGAGGTGGCCGCCGCGACCGGACTGCCGCTGACCGAGGCCCGCAATCACTTCGAGGCCCAGGGCGCCCGCGACGCGCTGGTGGAGACCTCGGGCATGCTCCGCACGATCGCCGTGTCGCTCACCAAAATCTGCAACGACCTGCGCTGGATGGCCTCCGGGCCGCGCACCGGATTGGCCGAAATCAATCTCCCGGATCTCCAGCCGGGGTCCTCGATCATGCCCGGGAAGGTCAACCCGGTCGTCCCCGAGGCCGTACTGATGATCGCCGCGCAGGTGACCGGAAACGACACCGCGGTCGCGGTGGCGGGCGCCGCGGGCAACTTCGAGCTCAATGTGATGCTCCCCGTGATGGCCCGGAACCTGCTCGAGTCGATCCGCCTGCTGTCCTCCGCGTGCCGCCTGCTGGCCGACCGCACCATCGACGGCATCACCGCCAACGCGGCCCGGGCCAGGGAGTACGCCGAGTCCTCCCCCTCCGTGGTGACCCCGCTCAACCGGTACATCGGCTACGAGGAGGCGGCCAAGGTGGCCAAGCGGTCCCTCGCCGAGCGGAAGACGGTCAGGGAGGTCGTCCTGGAGTCCGGCTACGTCGACCGGGGCGACCTGACCCTGGAGCAGCTCGACGAGGCCCTCGACGTCCTGCGGATGACCCGGCCCTGAAATCCGTTCCGGCCGGGGGCCGGATCCAGTCGTGTCCCGTCCCCGAACACCTCCGTGACCTGCACCGCAGCGAGTACAGGCGCCCCAGCCCTAGTATCTGCGCATGACAGGTACCGGAGGCCGCGGGGGCGGCGGCGCACAGGGCAACCGCTGGCGGCCGGGGGAGCAGATCCTCTGGCGGTACCGCGACCACGCCCCGGGCCTGACGGGCGCGGTCCACATCTGCCGCCCGGTGACCGTGGTGCAGGACACCGCGGACCTGCTGGCCGTGTGGATGGCACCCGGCACCGAGTGCGTCAAGCCGGTGCTCGCCGACGGCACCCCCGTGCACGAGGAGCCGCTCGCCACCCGCTACACCGCGCCCCGCACCACCGTGCGCGCCCGCTGGTTCGGCACGGGCGTGCTGAAGCTGGCCCGGCCCGGGGACCCGTGGTCGGTGTGGCTGTTCTGGGAGCACGGCTGGCGGTTCAAGAGCTGGTACGTCAACCTCGAGGAGCCGCGGTCGCGCTGGGCCGGCGGGGTCGACTCCGTCGACCACTTCCTGGACATCTCCGTCTACCCGGACCGCACGTGGAAGTGGCGCGACGAGGACGAGTTCGCGCAGGCGCAGCGGGCCGGCCTGATGGACGCCGGACAGGCCCTGCGGGTACAGCGGGCCGGGCAGGACGCCCTGGACGTCGTCAAGGCGTGGGGGGCTCCGTTCTCGGACGGGTGGCAGGACTGGCGGCCCGATCCGGCCTGGGGCGTTCCGGCCCTGCCCGAGGGCTGGGACCGCACCCCGGCGCACATGACCTCATGAGACCCTTGATACGCCCCCGGGGTTGAACCGTAATATCTCCCTCCGCAAGGTCGCGTGCGGGTGCCGCACCCGGCCGCAGTGCCGTAAACGTCGTACCGGGCGCGGAACTTGACTGGAGGTCAACGGCCGGGCGAGAGGGTAACGTGCGGGTGGGGTCGCCGCCGACGAAGCCGGTGCGGGCGTCCCTCCGGACGAAGTATGGGGAGGAACCGCGGGGCGATGGTGTCCCCGCCGCTGAGCGGGTATACCGCGACTGACCGAGTTGAGTGCAGCGCACATCGAGCGCAGACGGACGGAATGCCACGCGTGACGGAGTACCCCACCTCGCAGGAGGGCCCGCAGCCTGCCGCGGCCGCCGCGGCACCGGCCCCGGGCGGCACCGGCCTGCCCTCCTCCGCCGCCGGTGCCGCGGAGGGGCGCGCCCGCGCCGCGGTCTCCGGCCGGTGCGCGGACGAGCTGGGCCACGGGAAGGCTCCCGCCCCGGCCGCCGAGGGCGTACGCGGTGCGGCCGGGCCCGGCGCCGACCCCGTACGGGCGCACGCGGACTCCCCCGGCCGCGGCGCCGACGTCCCGCGCCCGCGCGACGGCGAGGCTGCCCCCGGCCCGGGTCCCGCGGCCGCGCCCGCCCGCGAGGAGGGCCGTCCGGCGGCGCAGGCCGCACCGCGGGCCCGCGGGCGCCGGGGCGGCCGTACCCGGGACGCCGAGGCCGCCCGGGGTGCCGCAGGGGCCCGCCCCGAGCGCGGGGCGGGCCCGGCGGCCGGACAGGCCGCAACGGGAGCGGCAGCGGCGGCGGGTGACGCCATACCGGATGCGGTGCGCCACCGCGCGGCCGCCGGCGTCAGCACGGACACACCCGGCACCACCCCCGGCACCGGAACCGCAACCGCAACCGCAACCGGAGCCGGCTCCCCGGCCGCCGCCGGGCTCGACCCCGTCGACCTGGTCGACCCGGTCGACCCCGCCGACCCGGACGGCGCCCCGCAGGACGGCGCGCCCGACGGCTCCGACACGACCGAGGCCGAGGCGGAAGCGGAGGCGGCGGCCGGCACCCCGGCCACCGTCGGAACCGTCGAGGGCGCCCTCGCGCGCCGCGAGGGCGACCGGCTGCGGTTCGTCGGCGCCGCCACGCGCCGCATCGCCCGCGGCATCGACCTCGACGAGATCGTGCTCGGGCTGTGCCGGGCCACCGTGCCGACCTTCTCCGACGCCATCCTCGTGTACCTGCGCGATCCCCTGCCGGTGGGCGACGAACGGCCGGTCGGCCCGGTCGTTTTAAGGCTGCGCCGCACCGACCGGCTCCGGCCGATCGACGACCTGACCGGAGCCGAGGGCGCCGGTGCCGCGGGGGGCGCCGGGGAGCTCGACTTCAGCCAGCTGCCGATGGTCGGCCCGCAGGGTGACCTGCCCGCCGCCGAGCTGTGCGAGATCCTGCCCGGCGGGGCGCTCGCCGAGGTGCTGCGCGGCGTACGGCCGGTCTTCGCGTCCTCCGAGGGTGCGCAGGACGCTCTGCCGGAGCTGCTGGGCGCGGAGCACCCCGTACCGCGCGGCCGGAGGGCCGTCCTCGCGCCGCTGCGCGGCCGCCGCCGGGTGATCGGCGCCGCGGTGTTCCTGCGCAGCCCCGAGCGGCCCGCGTTCGAGCAGAACGACCTGCTGGTCGCCGCCCAGCTGGCCACCCACACCGCGCTCGGCATCGACAAGGCCGTCCTGTACGGCCGTGAGGCGTACATCGCCGACGAGCTCCAGCGCACCATGCTGCCCCACAGCCTGCCGCAGCCCACCGGGGTCAGGCTGGCCTCCCGCTACCTGCCGGCGGCCGAGACGGCCCGGGTCGGCGGGGACTGGTACGACGCCATACCCCTGCCCGGCAGCCGGGTCGCGCTCGTCGTCGGCGACGTCATGGGCCACTCCATGACCTCTGCCGCGATCATGGGCCAGTTGCGGACCACCGCGCAGACCCTGGCACAGCTGGACCTGCCGCCCGCAGAGGTGATGCACCACCTGGACGAACAGGCGCAGCGGCTGGGCTCCGACCGCATGGCGACCTGCCTGTACGCCGTGTACGACCCGGTGTCGCACCGGATCACCATCGCCAACGCCGGCCACCCGCCGCCCGTGCTGCTGCACCTGGGCGGCCGCGCCGAGGTGCTCCGGGTGCCCCCGGGCGCCCCCATCGGCGTCGGCGGCGTCGACTTCGAGGCCGTGGAGCTGGACGCCCCGGCCGGGGCCACGCTGCTGCTCTACACGGACGGGCTGGTGGAGTCCCGGCTGCGGGACGTGTGGACCGGCATCGAGCAGCTCCGCGAGCGGCTGGCCACCACCGCGCAGCTGACCGGGCTGGACCACCCGCCGCCGCTGGAGGCCCTCTGCGACGACGTCCTCGACATGCTGGGCCCCGGCGACCGGGACGACGACATCGCGCTGCTCGCGGCCCGCTTCGACGGGATCGCGCCCAGCGACGTGGCGTACTGGTTCCTCGATCCGGAGGAGACCGCTCCGGGGCGGGCCCGCCGGTTCGCCCGCCGGGCGCTGGCCCGCTGGGGCCTGGAGGAGCTCGAGGACTCGGTGGAGCTGCTCGTCAGCGAGGTGGTCACCAACGCCGTCCGGTACGCGGAACGGCCGGTGACCCTGCGCCTGCTGCGGACGGACGTGCTGCGCTGCGAGGTCGGCGACGACTCCCCGCAGCTGCCGCGCCAGCGCCGGGCCCGGGAGACCGACGAGGGCGGCCGGGGCCTGTTCCTGGTCAACCGGATGACCCGCCGCTGGGGTGCGACCCGGCTGAGCAGCGGCAAGGTGGTCTGGTTCGAGCTCCCGCTGCCGGCGGCCCGCGACCGCCGCTGAGGGCCCGCTGAGCGGCCTCGGGCCGCTGAGGCCGAAAGGGCCGCCGCCCGGCAGCTCGTGTGCTGCGGGGCGGCGGCCCTTTTCGCGGTCCGCTCGACCTACTGGCTGTTGAACGGCGGCTGTATCGGCGGGGTCGCGCCGGTCTTCGTCGGGTCCGGCTTCGGCGAGCTGCTCTTGCTCGGGTCCGGCTTGCCGCTGCTCTTGCTCGGGTCCGGGTTGGGCGAGACCTTGCTCGGGTCCGGGCTGGGCGAGAGCTGGCTGGAGCTCGGCGACGGGCTGGTCGTACCCGCCGAGCTCGACGGGGAGGCGCTGCGCGACGGGGTCTGCACCGGGCCCATGTCCGCTTCGGACAGGTCGAACTTCGCCGTGCTCGCGCCCTTGAGCGCGGCCAGGGTGTACGCCTTCCAGATATCCGCCGGGAAGCTGGAGCCGCCGGCGCGTCCGCCGCCCGCGGTACCGGTCAGGGTGGTCTGCTTGCCGGTGCCCGGCTCCTCACCGAACATCGCGACGACGGTGACGAGTTCGGGCGTGTACGCGGTGAACCAGGCGGCCACGTTGGACTCGGTGGTACCGGTCTTGCCGGCGGCCTCGTACGCGGAGCTGCGCACCGCCTTGCCGGAGCCGTCGTTCACGACGCCGGTGAGCACCTTGGTCACGGTGTCGGCGGTCTCGCGGGTGATGACCTGCTGGCCGGACTCGGGCTTGGTGAACTCGCGCTCCGCGTGCTCGGCGGACTTGATGATCGAGGGCGTGACCTTCTTGCCGTGGTTGTCGAGGGTGGCGTAGACGGCGGCCATTTCCACGGTGTTGGCGCTCATGGTGCCGAGCGACATGGCCGGCTTGTCCTCGGGCCAGCCTTCGCGGTCCTTCATGCCGAGCTCGATGGCCGTCTTCTTCGCGTTCGGCGGCTTCACGTCGACGATCATCTGGGCGTACACGGAGTTCACCGAGTGGTTGGTGGCCTCCTGCACCGTCATCAGCGGGGTGCCGTAGTCCTTGTCGTCCTGGTTCTGCGGGTTGAACGGGATCTTGCTGCCGACGACCTGGCGCTTGCTGGTGCCGTCGTACAGGGCGTTCGGCGTGATCGGCTTCTTGTCCTGCGTGGTCGCCTTGTTCTCCAGGGCGGAGGCCAGCACGACCGGCTTGAAGGTCGAGCCCGGCTGGAAGTCGGTGCGCAGGGCGTTGCTCGCCCAGTGGTCGGACAGGCCGGTACCGCCGTACATGGCGACGATCGCGCCGGTCTTGGGATCAACGGAGGTGGCGCCGGCCTGCACGGCGGCGTCGACGGGCCGGTTCTTGCGGTCGAGCTGGCTCTCCAGCTTCTCCGTGACGGCCGTCTCCAGGGCCTTCTGCTTCTTCGGGTCGATGTTGAGGGTGATCTCCCAGCCGCCCGCCTGGAGTTCGGCCGCGGTCATCTTGGTCTGGCGGCGCAGCTCGGCGTCGGCGGCCTGCTTCAGGTAGCCCTTCTGGCCCTCCAGGCCCGGGGCGGGCTTGGGCTTGATCGGCTCCTGGAACTTCATCGTCTGGCGCTTGGCCTCGTCGAGCGCGCCCATCTCGACCATGTTCTCGAGGACGCCGTTGAAGCGGATGGTGACGAGCTTCTTTCCCCGGTCGCTGGCGGTCGCCCAGTCGTAGTCGCTGGGGGCCTGGAGGACGGCCGCGAGGTACGCGCCCTGTTCCAGCGTCAGCTTCTCGACGTCGACGCCGTAGTAGGCCTGGGCGGCGGCCTGGATGCCGTACGCGCCGCGCCCGAAGTAGCTGGTGTTCAGGTAGCCCGCGAGGATCTCGTCCTTGGTCATGCGCTCGTCGACCTTGAGGGAGATCACGAGCTCTTTGAGCTTGCGTGTGGGGGTCTGGTCCTGCGTCAGGTAGAAGTTCTTGACGTACTGCTGGGTGATCGTCGAACCGCCCGCGGCGCCCTTGCCGGTGGCCGTGCGGAACAGGCCGCGGGCCACGCCCATGAAGTCGACGCCGCGGTCCTCGTAGAAGGACTTGTTCTCGATGGCGATGAACGCCGTCTGGATCTCCTTCGGGACCTTCTCGATCGGGACGAGCTCGCGGTTCCTCTCGCCGACCCGGGCCATGAGGGTCCCGTCGGCGTACTTGTACGTGTTGCTCTGCTGGATCGCCTCGGCGTTCGGGTTCGGCGGGTCCACGTAGAAGTACAGACCGACGAGCGCGGCCATGCCGAGCAGCATCATCCCGAAGAAAGTCCCGAGGACCGTCTTCCAGTTGACGAAGCGTCGTATGCCGGTGCGCTTGCCGGTCTGCCCTTTTCCGCTGGCGCGCCCGCGCGGCGCCCGCCGCGCGGTGCGCTGCTGCTGCGCCTTACGCGCTTCTGCTCGGCCCATCGCTCCCGCTCCGCTCGAATTCCCCCCCGACGTCAACTCAGAAAGCTAACACCGCAGGTTGTGGCAAAGGTTTGCCAATTCCGAATAAAACCGTTCAATTCGGACGTGAGAATCAGCACCCACATCAAGGGAACCGACGCACGTGCGCCCCCGAGGGTTGCGGTGGCCCCGAAAAGTGATATCACTTTGCTAGGACGTCCGATCGGTCGGACCAGCCGAAACGGGGGCATGACATGACAGACACGACGCAGGCCGCGACGGGCGTACGGGAGTTCCCGGCGCGCGATGTGGGCGGCGGACTGGCCCTCCTGCTCGGGCTGGCGGGGGCGGCGGCCGGGGCGCTGCTGATCGCCTTCGGCGCCGGCGCGGAGAGCGGCGTGCGGCATGTCGGGCTGATCGCGCCCGGGGTGCTGCTGGCGATCGTCTCGCTGCTGGCGATGAGCGGGCTGAACACGGTGGCGCCGGGCGAGGCCCGGGTGGTGCAGCTCTTCGGCCGCTACCGCGGGACCGTCCGCACCGACGGCCTGCGCTGGGTGAACCCGCTGACCTCGCGGGAGAAGGTCTCCACCCGCGTACGCAACCACGAGACGGCCGTTCTGAAGGTCAACGACGCCTACGGCAACCCGATCGAGCTGGCCGCGGTCGTGGTGTGGCGGGTCGAGGACACGGCGCGCGCCACCTTCGAGGTGGAGGACTTCGCCGAGTTCGTGGAGACCCAGACCGAGGCGGCGGTCCGGCACATCGCGATCGAGTACCCCTACGACGCCCACGAGGAGGGCGGCCTGTCGCTGCGCGGCAACGCCGAGGAGATCACCGAGAAGCTGGCCCTCGAGCTCGCCGCGCGGGTGGACGCGGCCGGCGTCGAGATCATCGAGTCCCGCTTCACGCATCTCGCGTACGCTCCGGAGATCGCCTCCGCGATGCTCCAGCGCCAGCAGGCGGGCGCGGTCGTGGCGGCCCGCAAGCAGATCGTCGAAGGGGCGGTCGGCATGGTGGAACTGGCCCTGACCCGCCTGCAGGAGGAGGACATCGTGGAGCTGGACCCCGAGCGCAAGGCCGCCATGGTCTCCAACCTGATGGTGGTCCTCTGCGGGGACCGCGCGGCCCAGCCCGTCGTCAACACGGGCACCCTCTACCAGTGAGCCCTTCCGGTGAGGCGGCGGGCCCGGAGCGCGAGCCCGAGCCGAAGCGGGCCACGCGGGCCGCGCGGCAGGCGCGCAAGCAGGTGCTGCTGCGGCTCGACCCGCAGGTGTACGAGGCCCTCGCGCGCTGGGCCGGCGAGGAGCTGCGCAGCGCCAACGCCCAGATCGAGTTCCTGCTGCGGCGGGCCCTGGCCGAGACCGGCCGGCTCCCGGGCGGGGCGGCCCCGATCCCGCCGCGCGGCCGGCCCCGGTCCGGGCCGGGCGCCTGAGGACCGGCGGGGGCCTTCCCGGCCGCCGCCTCCGGCTCCGGCTCCGGCTCCGGCGCCCGTACGCGCAGGTGAAGCCGGTCTCCCAGTGGGGGCGTGGTCCGTACACGACTGCGCCCTTCTCTACACCACATGTATACACAGCGCGTATACACCGCATGTATAGTCGTGGGCATGTCCATCGGTCACACTCTTCTCGGCCTCCTGGAGGCCGGCCCGCGGCACGGCTACGACCTCAAGCGCGCCTTCGACGAGAAATTCGGCCACGACCGCCCCCTCGCCTACGGGCAGGTCTACTCGACCATGTCCCGGCTCCTGAAGAACGGCCTCGTCGAGGTCGACGGGATCGAGGCGGGCGGCGGCCCCGACCGCAAGCGGTACGCCATCACCGACGCCGGCATCACCGACGTCTCGGCCTGGCTCGCGCACCCCGAGAAGCCCGAGCCCTACCTCCAGTCGACCCTCTACACCAAGGTCGTCCTCGCCCTGCTCACCGGCCGCAGCGCCGCCGAGCTGCTGGACACCCAGCGCGCCGAACACCTCCGGCTCATGCGCATCCTGACCCAGCGCAAGCGCAAGGGGGACCTCGCGGACCAGCTCGTCTGCGACCACGCCCTGTTCCACCTCGAGGCCGACCTGCGGTGGCTGGAGCTCACCGCCGCCCGCCTCGACCAGCTCCGGCAGGAGGTGACCCGGTGACCCCCGCAGGCTCCCTGCTCGCCGCCACGGGCCTCCGCAAGGCGTACGGGACCACGTACGCCCTGGACGACGCCGACTTCTCCATCCACCCCGGCGAGGTCGTCGCCGTCATGGGCCCCTCCGGTTCCGGCAAGTCCACCCTGCTGCACTGCCTGGCCGGCATCCTGACGCCCGACTCCGGTTCGATCACCTACGCGGGCCGCGAGCTGACCACGATGAGCGACGCCGAGCGCAGCGCCCTGCGCCGCTCGGACTTCGGCTTCGTCTTCCAGTTCGGCCGGCTCGTCCCCGAGCTGACCTGCGTGGAGAACGTGGCCCTGCCGCTGCGGCTGACCGGCGCCAAGCGCAAGGAGGCCGAGCGGACCGCCCTGCACTGGATGGAGCAGCTCCAGGTCGACGACCTGGCCCGCAAGCGCCCCGGCGAGGTCAGCGGCGGCCAGGGCCAGCGGGTGGCCGTGGCCCGCTCCCTGGTCACCGGCCCGCGGGTGGTCTTCGCCGACGAGCCCACCGGGGCTCTCGACTCCCTCAACGGCGAGCTCGTGATGCAGCTGCTGACCGAGTCCGCCCGGGCCGCCAACACCGCCGTCGTCCTCGTCACGCACGAGGCCCGGGTGGCCGCCTACTCCGACCGCGAGATCGTCGTACGCGACGGCAGGTCCCGCGACATGGAGCGGATCGTATGAGCCTGCTCCGGACCTGGGCCCGCGACCTGGCCATGGGTGTCCGGTTCGCCGTCGCCGGCGGCCGCGAGGGCTGGATACGCACCCTGCTGACCGGCGTGGGCGTCGGCCTCGGCGTCGCCCTGCTGCTCGGCACCACGGCGGTGCCCAGCGCGATGGCCTCCCGCGACGCGCGCGGCGACGCCCGCGAGACGATCACCTCGCCGACTGCCGACCGGCCGGGGCGGGACACCCTGCTGATCGCCCGCGGGAACATGACCTACCACTCGGCCGACGTGAGCGGGCGCCTGGTGGAGCCCGAGGGCCCCGACGCGCCGCTCGCGCCGGGGCTGGAGAAGTACCCGGGCCCGGGCGAGCTGGCCGTCTCCCCCGCCCTCGACCGGCTGCTGAAGAGCGACGAGGGCAAGCTGCTGCGCGAGCGCCTCGACGGGCGGATCACGGCCGTCATCGGCGACGCCGGCCTCACCGGACCGGGCGAGCTGTACTACTACGCGGGCACCGACCGGCTCTCCAAGGAGCCCGACAGCCCCTACGTCGAGCGGATCACCGCCTTCGAGAACGACCTCGAGTCCCAGCCCCTCGACCCGGTCCTGGCCCTCCTCGTGCTGGTCATGTTCACCGCCCTGCTGGTGCCGGTCGCCGTGTTCGTCGCGGCCGCCGTCCGCTTCGGCGGGGACCGCCGCGACCAGCGGCTCGCCGCCCTGCGCCTGGTCGGCGCGGACGGCCGGATGACCCGTCGGATCGCCGCCGGGGAGGCGCTCGCCGGCTCGCTGATCGGCCTGCTCCTGGGCGCCGGGTTCTTCCTGGCGGCCCGCCGGCTCACCCCGTACCTCAGCCTCCAGGGCCGCAGCCTCTTCCCCGAGGACCTCGCCCCGGCCTGGCCGCTGGCCCTGGTCGTCGCGGTCGCCGTCCCGGCCGCGGCCGTCCTCGTGACCCTGTTCGCGCTGCGCAACGCCGTCATCGAGCCGCTGGGCGTGGTGCGCTCGGCCGCCCCGGTCAGGCGCCGCATCTGGTGGCGGCTGCTGCTGCCGCCGGCCGGACTCGGCCTGCTGGTCCCGATGACGGGCCGCGGCAACGAAGGCGGCCGGTTCAACCAGTGGCAGGTGTCCGCCGGGGTGGTGCTGCTCCTGGTCGGCATCACCGTCCTGCTGCCGTGGCTGCTGGAGCGGGTCGTCGGCCGGCTCGGCGGGGCCGGACCGGTCTCCTGGCAGCTGGCCCTGCGCCGGCTCCAGCTCACCAGCGGCACCGCCGCCCGGCTGGTCGGCGGCATCGCGGTCGCGGTCGCCGGGGCCATCGCCCTGCAGATGCTCTTCGCGGGCGTCGAGGGCGACTACTCCAAGGAGACCGGCCAGGACCCGAGCCGGGCCTCGATGTCGATCCTCACCCGCTCCGGCACCGAGGACCGGGTCGACGCCCTCGGCAAGGCGGTGGCCGGCACCAGGGGCATCGCCAAGGCCGTTCCGCTGGCCTCGACCTCGGCCGTCCGCGACCCGGCGGACGTGGAGTCGGGCACCATCGATCTCACCATCGGTACGTGCACGGCCCTCGGCGAGGTCGCCGAGCTGCCCTCCTGCCGGGACGGCGACGCCTTCGTCCTGACGGGCGGCACCACCGTGCCCGGCGAGAGGGCCGGCGCGGCTCCGGGCGAGAAGCTGTTCACCGGGAACCTCCGCGACCCCGACGGCCCGGCGCCCACCGCCTGGACCGTGCCCGCCTCCACCCGCCCGGCGCAGGCCCGCAAGGACCCGATCGGCCTGCTGCGCAGCGGCCTGCTGGTCACCCCGGCCGCCGCCCCGAAGGTGCACCGCTACGGCTCCGCCCAGGTGTACGTCACGCTGGACCCGGGCACGCCGGACGCGCTGGAGCTGGCCCGGACGGCGGCCTACAAGGCGGATCCGCTGGCCACCGCCATGACCCTCCAGTCGACCCGGACGGCCCCCGAGTTCGGTTCCATCCGGACCGGCCTGTTCATCGGCGCCACCCTGGTGCTCGTCCTGATCGGGGCCAGCCTGCTGGTGTCCCAGTTGGAGCAGCTGCGCGAACGCCGGAAGCTGCTGGCCTCCCTGGTCGCCTTCGGCACCAAGCGCTCGACGCTGAGCCTGTCGGTGCTCTGGCAGACGGCCGTGCCGGTCCTGCTCGGCCTGGCCCTGGCCACCGCCATCGGCCTCACGCTCGGCGCCGTGCTGATGCGGATGACCAACGTGCCCGTCCGCATCGACTGGGCCTCGGTCGCGGCGATGGCGGGCATCGGCGGCGGCGTGGTCGCCGCGGTGACCCTGCTCAGCCTGCCGCCGCTGCTGCGCATGATGCGCCCGGACGGCCTGCGCACCGAGTGACCGGAGCGCCGGCCGGCGCCGTGCGTACGCCCGTTCCCGGTGGTCCGCCCTACGCGGCCGGCCACACCGGGAGCGGGCGTACGGCTTCGCGCAGCGCGCCCGCGACGGCCCGGAACTCCTCCTGCCGGGCGGTGCCGGTCCGCATGGCGAGCGCGATCCGCCGGGTGGGTGCGGGCTCGGCGAAGTACCCGGTGGCCAGGTACTCGTTGCGGGCGGTCTCCAGCCGCAGCGCGGTGCGCGGCAGGAGGGTGACGCCCAGCCCGCCCGCGACCAGCTGGACGAGGGTGGACAGTCCGGCGGCGGTGGTGGTGACGTCGGCCCCGTCGGTGCGCCCGGCCTCGCGGCAGATGTCCAGGGCCTGGTCGCGCAGGCAGTGGCCCTCGTCGAGCAGCAGCAGCTGGAGGCCGCGCAGTTCCTCGCGCGGGATGTCCCGGCGCCCGGCGAGCGGGTGCTCGCGGGGCGCGAGCAGGACGAAGTCCTCGTCGAACACCGGGAGTTCGGTGACCCCGGGCACCCCGAGCGGCACGGCGAGCAGCAGCAGGTCGAGCCGTCCGGCGGCGAGCCCCTCCAGCAGCGAGGCCGTCTGCTCCTCGTGCACCTGGAGGTCCATGCCCGGGTAGCGGCGGTGGAACAGGCCGAGTACGGTCGGCAGCAGGTAGGGGGCGACCGTGGGGATCACCCCGAGCCGCAGGACCCCGGTGAACGGGGCCCGTACCGCCTCGGCCTCCTCCAGCAGGGCGCCCATGGCGTCGAGGACGGCTCGGGCCCGGGTCGCCATCCGCTCGCCGGCCGGGGAGAGCAGCACCTTGCGGGTGGTGCGCTCCAACAGCTGTACGCCGAGGGCCTCCTCCAGTGCGGAGACGGCGCCGGAGAGCGCGGGCTGGCTCATTCCCAGGGCGGCGGCGGCGTCCCGGAAGTGCAGGTGCTCGGCGACGGCGGCGAACGCGCGCAGCTGTGCGAGCGTCGCCTGCTTCGCTCCCCTGTTACCGACAGCCACTGATAGGTACCTCCGATCACCCACTACAAGATTAGCTATTTCCGCAATCAATACTGGCTGTGCCAGCATGTGAGATACGTCCAACCCCTCGAAAAGCGCCCAATCAGGGCGCTTTTCTCTCGCAAGGAGAGCACGTGCTCACTGTCGGTGACAAGTTCCCCACGTACGACCTGACCGCCTGCGTCTCGCTCGAGGCCGGCAAGGAGTTCGCTCAGATCGACCACAAGACCTACGAGGGCAAGTGGCGCGTGGTGTTCTTCTGGCCGAAGGACTTCACCTTCGTGTGCCCCACCGAGATCGCCGCCTTCGGCAAGCTGAACGACGAGTTCGCCGACCGCGACGCCCAGATCCTCGGCGTCTCCGGCGACTCGGAGTTCGTCCACCACGCCTGGCGCAAGGACCACGCCGACCTGCGTGACCTGCCCTTCCCGATGCTGGCCGACTCCAAGCACGAGCTGATGCAGGCCTGCGGCGTGCAGGGTGCGGACGGCTTCGCGCAGCGCGCCGTCTTCATCGTCGACCCGAACAACGAGATCCAGTTCTCGATGGTCACCGCCGGCTCCGTCGGCCGCAACCCCAAGGAGGTCCTGCGGGTCCTCGACGCCCTGCAGACGGACGAGCTGTGCCCCTGCAACTGGAACAAGGGCGAGGACACCCTGGACGCCGGCGCCCTGCTGGCCGGTGAGTGACGGATGTCCCTCGACTCCCTCAAGTCCGCGATACCGGACTTCGCCAAGGACCTGAAGCTGAACCTCGGGTCGGTCATCGGCAACCAGGACACCCTGACGCAGCAGCAGCTGTGGGGCACGGTCCTGTCCTGCGCAATCGCCGCCCGCTCTCCGCGCGTCCTGCGTGAGCTGGAGCCCGAGGCGAAGGCGGCCCTGTCGCCGGAGGCGTACACGGCCGCCAAGTCGGCCGCCGCGATCATGGCGATGAACAACGTCTTCTACCGCACCCGCCACCTGCTCTCCGACCCGGAGTACGGCACGCTGCGGGCGGGCCTGCGGATGAACGTCATCGGCAACCCGGGCGTGGAGAAGGTCGACTTCGAGCTGTGGTCGCTCGCGGTCTCCGCGATCAACGGCTGCGGCCAGTGCCTCGACTCGCACGAGCAGGTCCTGCGCAAGGCCGGTGTCGGGCGCGAGACGATCCAGGAGGCCTTCAAGATCGCTTCGGTGATCCAGGCCGTCGCGGTGACCCTCGATGCCGAGGCCGTCCTCGCCGAGTAGCACCCCGTACGAGGGCAGGGGCCCCGCCGCCGTGCCGGCGGCGGGGCCCCTGCCCTCGCTGCTACTTCCGCAGCCGGGCCATCAGGATCCGCATGTCCTCGATCATGGCCGCCTTGACGGCGTCCTCGTCGGGCTGCGGGCCCCCGGCGCCCGCCTCGTCGGTGTCCCCGAGCCAGCCGACGGACAGCGTGAACACCGCCCCGCCGTCGAGCACCTGGAGCCGGGGGCCGGAGGTGTACGGGGACTTGGCGTTCATCAGCGCCCGCTCGCCGAGCCCCGCCACCTGCTCCGCCTCGCCGGCCTCCGGCACCAGCTCCCGGAAGGCGCCCGGGGCGACCCCGAACTCCGCCGCCGGGTCGGTCTTCTTGTGCAGCTCGACCATGATCTGCATCTGGTACGAGGTGCCCTTCTCCTCCCACTCCGTGAAGTACTCGCAGTGGGACCAGTCCAGGGCCGGGCTCTCCCGGTGGGCCCGGTGGTTCGACATCACGGGTGCGGTCGTCTTCACGAGCGTGTCGAGCCGGGTCTCCTTGCACAGGTCCTCGCTGTGCCGGTACGCGACGCGCGGCGCCCCGAAGGAACGGTCCTGCAGCACCGGTAAGGCCGCCCACACCGCCGAGGCCAGCACCGCCCCGCCCAGCGCCCACAGCCACGGCGCGCGCGCCCTGCCGACGGCGCCGTCCGCACCGCCCTGCTGCTGCTCCGGAGCGGCGGGCCGGTCGTCCTCCCAGCCACCCTCCAGTTCAGGCTCGCTGATCACTGCCGGCCTCCCGGGCGGCCTGCTCCAGTGCGGTCGCCCCGTGCGGGCCGGGGCCGATCGGCGCGGCCCCGTGCAGGAGCTGGTCGCGCGAGTAGGCCTTCAGGTAGCCGACCACGGTGTTGGTGACGGCGACCAGCGGCACGGCGACCACCGCCCCGCCGATGCCGGCGACCATGCCGCCCGCGGCCACGACCAGCACCACCGCGAGCGGGTGCACCCGTACCGCCCGGCCGAGGATGAACGGCTGGAGCACGTGCCCCTCGATCTGCTGCACCGCCAGCACCACGGCCAGCACCAGCAGGGCGGAGACCGGCCCCTGCGTCACCAGGGCGACGACCACGGCCAGGGCGCCGGAGACCACCGCGCCGACCAGCGGGATGAAGGCGAACAGGAAGATGAACACGGCCAGCGGCACCGCCATCGGCACGTTGAGGAAGTAGATGCCGAGGCCGATGAAGATGGCGTCGATGAGCGCGACGAGGACGGTGCCGCGCACGTACGCCGTCAGCGTCCGCCAGGCGCGCGGGCCGGCGCCGGCCACGCCCGGGCGGGCGGCGGCCGGGACCAGGCCCAGCGCCCAGCCCCAGATGCGCGCGCCGTCGTAGAGCAGGAACAGCGTCGAGAACATCGCGAGCAGCATCCCGGTGAGCACCTCGACGAGGACCGTCACGCCCTGGAGGCCGGCGGAGGTGATCTGCTCGGTGTTGGTGCCGATGGTCTCGCTGAGGTTCTTCGCGATGTCGTTGATCTGCTTCTCGGTCACGTGGAACGGACTGGCCAGTGCCCAGAGTTTGAGCTCGTTGATGCCGTCGCGGACCCGCGCGGAGAGGTCGTCGAGGTTCTCCATGACCTGCCAGACCACGAACCAGCCGACCAGGCCGATGACCACGAAGCCGAGGACGGCGGTGACGGCGGTGGCGAGCCCGCGGGGCAGCCCGAGCCGGCGCAGCCGGACCACGAAGGGCTGGAGCAGCGCGGTGACCAGCATGGCCGCGGCGAACGCGAGGACGACCAGCCGGACTTCACTGATCACCTTCATCAGGACCCAGAGCATCCCCGCGAGCAGCAGCAGCCGCCAGCTGACCTCGGCGGCGACCCGCATGCCCCAGGGGATCACGCTCGCCGGGTCGGGGCGCCCGGGCAGCACGGGGTGCGCGGGCGGAGCCGGGCGGTCCGGGTGCTCGGCGGAGGTGCCGGGCGCCGGGGTGGGCGGCCCGTCGGGAGTGGTCCCGGCGGGCGGGCCCTCGTCGGCGGTCTCGGCCTCGACCACGGCACGCCGGGCGGCCAGTCTGGCCTCCATCCGGCTCAGCCTGTTCCCGAGCCGGCCGAGCCAGCCTGCCCTGTTCGCCATCTCGTTCCTTCCCCCGCCTGCGGACGCACTCCGACAGACCGTACACGCGGGAAGCCCCGCACCGTCGGACGGTGCGGGGCTTCCCGGATTCGAGCGGCTGCGGCTCGGGCCGGGTGTCTAGTACCAGCCGTTGGCCTGGTGGAAGCTCCAGGCGCCGCAGGGGCTGCCGTAGCGGCCGTTCATGTACTTGAGGCCCCACTCGATCTGCGTGGCCGGGTTGGTGCGCCAGTCGTCGGCGACCGAGGACATCTTCGATCCGGGGAGCGCCTGAACCAGGCCGTACGCGCCCGAAGACGGGTTCACGGCCTTGTAGTTCCAGGTGGATTCCTGGTTGACGATGTTGGAGAAGCACTGGAACTGGCCGGCCGGGACGATCTGCCGGGCGATCTCCTTGACCTGCGCGACCGTGTACGAGGTCTGGACCGCGAAGTCGCCGGCGCTGCGCGTGGCGGAGCGGCTGGCGATCGCTTCCTTCTCCTCGCGCTCCTTCTTGGCCTTCTCGTCCGCGGCCTTCTGGGCCTCGGCCTTCCTGGCCTTGGCGTCCTCGGCGGCCTGGACGCGGGCGGCCTCCTCGGCCGACCGGCGGGCCTCGGTGTCGGCGCCGTGCGCGATGGCGTCGGCCTGCTGCGCCAGGGAGCCGCTCTGGACCTCGGCCTGCTCGCCGACCGGGATGTCGGCCAGGAGGGTGGCCCCGGACGCGGTGGTCTCGAGGTCGTTCGCGGAGGGGTCGCCTGCGGCGACGCCCACGACTGCGCCCACGGTGGTGACCGCGGTGGCCGACGCCACTGCGAACCCCCGGACCGAGATCCGGCTCACACGATGTCCTTCCAGCAGCGTCCGCGGTGACCGGGCGGGCGCAAGAGTGCCCCTGACACTGGCCTCCGTTGAACTTCGGTCACTGGAGGCGCGGACCCGTGGGCAACTCCCCTGCGGGGGCTGCCGCGTGGTGCTCGGGCGGCATACGGCGAACGAGTGTGGAGTTGTGGTGGTGCACGTATCTCACGGGAGATACAGCTGTGCCGTATGCGGGGCCTGACGGAAAACAGACTCTGCCGGACCCCGATACCGCAAGGCAATTCCGCGTTGCGTGGGAAAGGTCACACCTGGCATGTCGGCACTTGTTCTGCCGAAGGCCTGTGCAGCACGACGCCGCCCGGCTAGGCTCCTGGGCCTTTGCCGGGCGGCGCCAACCAACTGTCCCACTATGGGGTTTTCACCCCGTTTCCGCCTACAGGTTCTCCAGCATCTCCGTCACCAGCGCCGCGATCGGCGAGCGCTCGGATCGGGTCAGCGTGACGTGGGCGAAGAGCGGATGCCCCTTCAGTTTCTCGACAACGGCGACGACTCCGTCGTACCGGCCGACCCGGAGGTTGTCGCGCTGGGCGACGTCGTGGGTCAGGACCACCCGCGAATTCGCCCCGATCCGGGACAGAACGGTCAGAAGGACATTGCGCTCCAGGGACTGCGCCTCGTCGACGATGACGAACGCGTCGTGCAGCGAGCGGCCGCGGATGTGGGTGAGCGGCAGGACCTCCAGCATCCCCCGGTTCAGCACCTCCTCGATGACCTCCCGCCCGGCCACCGCCGAGAGGGTGTCGAAGACCGCCTGCGCCCAGGGGCTCATCTTCTCGGACTGGTCCCCCGGCAGGTAGCCCAGCTCCTGCCCGCCCACCGCGTACAGCGGCCGGAAGACCATCACCTTCTGGTGCTGCCGGCGCTCCAGTACGGCCTCCAGGCCCGCGCACAGCGCCAGCGCCGACTTGCCGGTGCCGGCCCGGCCGCCCATGGAGATGATGCCGACCTCGGGGTCGAGCAGCAGGTCGAGCGCGATGCGCTGCTCGGCGCTGCGGCCGTGCAGCCCGAACGCCTCGCGGTCGCCCCGCACGAGCCGCACGTTGCCGTCGGCGGTGACCCGGCCCAGGGCCTTGCCGCGTTCGGACTGGAGGACCAGTCCGGTGTGCACGGGCAGTTCGGCGGCCTCCGGGACGTAGAGCCGCTCCTCGGAGTAGAGGAGGTCCACCTGGTCCGCGGAGAGGGCGAGCTCGCTCATGCCGGTCCAGCCGGCACCGGTGATCGCGAGCTCCGCGCGGTACTCCTCGGCGAGCAGCCCCACGGAGGAGGCCTTGATGCGCAGCGGGAGATCCTTCGAGACGACCGTGACGTCGTAGCCCTCGGCCTGGAGGTTGCGGGCGACCGCGAGGATCCGCGAGTCGTTGTCCCCCAGCCGGAAGCCCGCCGGCAGGACGCCGGGGTCGGAGTGGTTGAGTTCGACACGCAGGCTGCCGCCGAGCTCCCCGATCGGGATGGGGGCGTCGAGCCGACCGTTGCGGACCCGGTAGTCGTCCAGCAGGCGCAGGGCCTGGCGGGCGAAGTAGCCGAGCTCGGGATGGTGGCGCTTGGCCTCCAGCTCCGTGATCACCACGATCGGGAGCACGACCTCGTGCTCGTCGAAGCGGGTGATGGCGTTGGGGTCTGCCAGCAGGACGCTGGTGTCGAGGACGTAGGTCCGCCTGTCATTGAGGCGGCGCTTAGTGCTGGTCACCACGGAAGGACGTACCCCCTCGTAAGAGGTCGGGCCTTGAAGACCGGACCGGTCATCGGCACCCCTGCGGGGGCCGGATTCCGGCCCTCCCACTTCGTCCGTGCGAACCGCACGTGCGTCCTGGTGCAAAGGGCCTCCCGGGCGGACGGCCCCATGCCGCCCGCTGAGACTCGACACCCGTGGATCGGGCATCGACCTGAAAGGGATATTCCCCGAACAGCCTCCGCCATGCCATGGCATATGACGGACGCTCGGTGAATCCCAGGTGAAAGCCTTGCGCCGGGGGCCGGAGGTGTGGGAGGGGGTGGAGGGGGCCGAGGGGGCGTCAGACGCCCCCTCCCTCAGACCCCGTAGCGGCGGTGGCGGGCCGCGTAGTCGCGCAGTGCGCGCAGGAAGTCGACCTTGCGGAAGGCCGGCCAGAACACCTCGCAGAAGTAGTACTCGGAGTGCGCGCTCTGCCACAGCATGAATCCGGACAGGCGCTGCTCGCCGCTGGTGCGGATGACGAGGTCCGGGTCGGGCTGGCCGCGCGTGTAGAGGTGCTCGGCGATGTGGTCGATGTCGAGGATCTCGGCGAGCTCCTCGATGGAGGTGCCCTTGGCGGCGTGCTCCAGCAGCAGCGAGCGGACCGCGTCGGTGATCTCCTGCCGGCCGCCGTAGCCCACGGCGACGTTGACGAGTATCCCCTTGACCTCGTGCGTGGCCTGCTCGGCCTCCTTGAGCACGGCCTGGGTCTGCGCGGGCAGGATGTCGAGGTTGCCGACGTGGTGGACGCGCCAGCGGCCGTCCGCGGCGAGGCCCCGGACGGTGTTCTCGATGATGTTGAGCAGCGGGCGGAGCTCGTCCTCCGGCCGGTCCAGGTTGTCCGTGGAGAGCATCCACAGGGTGACGACCTCGACGTCCGTCTCGGTGCACCAGCCCAGCATCTCGGAAATCTTGTCGGCCCCGGCCTGGTGGCCCTGTTCGGTGGTGCCTCCGGACGCCTTCGCCCAGCGCCGGTTGCCGTCCAGGATCACACCGATGTGCTTGGGCGACGCGGCGTGGTCGAGGCGGCCTTCCACCCGGCGTGCGTACAGCCTGTACACCAGGTCCCGCAGCTTCACGATCTTCCAGCCCCTCCGTGCAGTGCCCCCGTGCGAAATGCGGTCCGTCCCCCGGTCCGCCACATTACTGCGCGCTGGGATCGGGTACCCAACTTGGTCTGTCACAGCTCCGTGATAGAGAGGACAACGTGACTGATAACAATCCCTTTCGGGCAGAGTCGGCCCGCTACGACGCCATGGAGTACCGGCGCAGCGGCCTCAGCGGCCTCAAGCTTCCCGCGATCTCCCTCGGCCTCTGGCACAACTTCGGCGACGACAGGTCGCTGGAGTCCCAGCGGGCGATCCTGCGCCGCGCCTTCGACCTCGGTGTGACCCACTTCGACCTGGCGAACAACTACGGCCCGCCGCCCGGCTCGGCCGAGCTGAACTTCGGCACGCTCTTCGCCCAGGACTTCGCGCCGTACCGCGACGAGCTGGTCATCTCCACCAAGGCCGGGTACCTGATGCACCCCGGCCCGTACGGCGAGTGGGGCAGCCGGAAGTACCTCCTCGGCTCCCTCGACGCCTCGCTGAAGCGGATGGGCGTCGACTACGTCGACATCTTCTACTCGCACCGCTTCGACCCGGAGACCCCGCTGGAGGAGACGATGGGCGCCCTGGCGTCCGCGGTCCAGCAGGGCAAGGCGCTGTACGTCGGCATCTCCTCCTACACCGCGGAGCAGACGGCGGAGGCGGCGCGGATCCTGCGCGGGATGGGCGTGCGGCCGCTGATCCACCAGCCCTCGTACTCCATGATCAACCGCTGGACGGAGGAGGACCGGCTGCTGGACACCCTGGAGGAGGCCGGCATGGGCTGCATCTCCTTCGCGCCGCTGGCCCAGGGCCTGCTGACCGGCAAGTACCTCGGCGGCATCCCGGAGGACTCGCGCGCCGCGCAGGGCAAGTCCCTCGACCCGGGCCTGCTCTCGCCGGAGGTGCAGCGCCGCCTCAGGGGCCTGAACGAGATCGCGGCCCGGCGCGGGCAGTCGCTGGCGCAGCTGGCGCTGACCTGGGTGCTGCGGGACGAGCGGATGACCTCGGCACTGATCGGCGCGTCGAGCGTCCGGCAGCTGGAGGAGAACGTGGCCGCGCTCGCGGGTTCGCCCCTGACCGAGGAGGAGTTGAAGGAGATCGACTCCTTCGCGGTCTCCACTCCGGGCACCAACCTCTGGGCCCAGCGCGGCTGACCTGCGCTTTTGCCGAGGGCGACGCGGGGATGGGGCGAAAAGGAAAACGGGCCGGTCCGTGGGGGGGATACGGACCGGCCCGAGGGGGGGGTTCCACCATAACCCTTCGTAAAGCCTGATGCGTGCATCAGCGCCAAATGATTACGCTCCGAAACCACCCAGGAGCACTCCGGTGAGCGCGCCGGCCGCCATGAAGGGGCCGAAGGGGAACGCCCGCTTCCGGCGATTGGGGCTGCGCAGGACCAGTCCGAGGCCGTAGAGGGCTCCGTAGAGGAAGCCGAGGAAGGCTCCGAAGAGCCATACCCCCCACCCGTACCACCCAAGAGCGACCCCCAGGGCGAGCGCCAGCTTGACGTCCCCGAAGCCCATTCCGGCCGGGTTGATGAGGAACAGCAGGAGGTACGCGGCGCCCAGCGCGGCCCCGCCGAGGAGCGCGAGCCGCCAGGAGCCGGCGGCGCCGGGCATGAGGGCGGCGGCGCCGAGGGCGGCTGCCGCGGCGGCGGCCAGGGGCAGGGTCAGCACGTCCGGCAGGCGGTGCACGGCGAGGTCGACGAGGGCGAGCAGGACGAGTACGGGCGCCAGCCCGGCGAAGACGGCCGCCTCGGGCCGGGGGCCGGCGGCCCCGGCGAGGGCGGCGCAGACGGCACCGGTGAGCGCCGCGACCCGGCCGCCGCGGGCCCCGTAGCGGTGGCCGGGGGCGCCGGGTCCCGGGGCGCCGGGGGCGGGGGCGGGGCGTGGGGCGTCCGGTGCCGGGGTGCCGGGGGCGAGCGGCCGGGCGCCGGTCCCTGGGGCGGCCGGCGCCGGGGCGCCGGGGGCGGAGGTGTCCCGGGCCGGGGTGCCGGGACAGCGGGCGGGGCCCCACCAGCCGCGCAGCGGGTGCCCCTCGGGGCAGTGGCCGCGCCAGGGGAGGTCCGGCTCGACGGAGAGCCGGTAGGCGGCGCGCGGCAGCAGCAGTCCGGCGGCGACGCCGTACCCGGCGGCAAGGATGATCACGACCACGGCCATCCGCCGAAGGTAGGCGGCGGCGACCCGTCCGGCATGGGCCCGTGGACCCAACCCCGCCGGGGCAGGGCCGTCCGCCAGGGGCAGGGCCGTCCGCCAGGGCGGGACCGTCCGCCGGGGCGGGGCCCGGTGCCGGCCGGCCGGCCGCCAGGGCAGGGACGCCCGTCCGCACATGGCCGGGAACCGCCGTCGGCCCGGCCGCGGTCCGTTGGGGCGCCCTAAGGTGGCGGCCATGGGGCGGCGGTGGACGGACGGCGAGGGCGTGCTGCGGGCGGGCGCGGACGGCGCGCCGGTGCCGCTGGAGATCGCGGCCTCGTACCGGGCCCGCACCCGCGGCCTGCTGGGCCGGGACGGGATCGCCGGCGCCCTGCTGCTGACCCCGGCCGGGAGCGTGCACACCTTCGGGATGCGGTTCGCCATCGACGTGGCGTACCTGGACCGGGACCTGCGCGTGATCGCCCTGGCCTCGATGGCCCCGGGCCGGCTGGGGCTGCCCCGGCTGCGGTCCCGGCACGTGCTGGAGGCCGAGGCGGGGGCGATGGCGGCCTGGGGGCTCCGGGTCGGCTCGCAGGTGTCGGTGGCCGGTCCGTCTCATCTCGCACTGGGCGGTGGGCCTGCCCGGCGGTAGGTTGGGGCGGTTGAGCCGGGGTGGCAGGGGAGCGGATGACGGAGAACGCGCGGGTCAAGGCGCTGGAGCAGATCATGCCCGCGACCCACGGCGCCGATGAGGACATCGACTGGCAGGTGGCCGAGGCCGTCTGGGACACCCGTTTCCCGTCCGATTTCGTGGCCTTCATGGGCCGCTTCGGCGCGGGCAGCATCAACGGCGAGGCCACCGTGCTGCTGCCGGTGCCCAAGCCCGGACTCCAGTGGGATCCGGCCGAGATGGCCGAGGAGACCGCCAACGCCCGCAAGCGGTGGGAGGAGGAGGGCGGCCGGGCCGCCTTCGACGTGGACCCCGGGTCGATCATCGCCTGGGGTGTCACCGGCGGCTCCGACATCCTGTGCTGGCTGGCCGCCGACCCCGATCCGGACCGCTGGCCGGTCCTGGTCATCGGCCGGCACACGGCCGACGCCTTCGCCGTGTACCCGTACGGCATGGCCGAGTTCCTGCTGCGGCTGTGCTCGGACGAGTTCGACGTGAGCCCGGTCGGCATCACCTTCTGGGACGGCGGGCGGCTCAGCTTCGTGCACTGGCGCAAGGCCCAGCGCCGCTGGCAGGAGGGCCGCAACCCCGAGACGGGGGACCCCGACCCGTACGCGGGCGAGTTGACCGACTGACCCGATCCGGCCCCCGCCCGTTTCCCGGACCCCATCCGGCGGAAACGGGCTTTTCGGCATGTCTACGCGCGTCGTGTTTCCGGACCCCATATCGGAAAACACCATGCGGAAAAGCCGCGCTTGGAGAATTGAACACAAAGCCCGCCGCCGTGGAACGAATCGCCCGCCCGCAGGAGAGAATTCCGGCCAGCGGGCCGCGGACGGACACCCCTGGCCCGGAGTGATGCACAGGCACTGACGGGAACACAAGGAATTCAGGGGAATAGACCCGTGCAACGAAGAATCTTCCGCACGGCCGCGACCGCGGTCGTGCTCGGTCTGCTGGCGCCGCTGTCCGGCTGCGGTTCCGGCGGCGGCGCCGGCGACGAGGGCACCCTGCGCCTGGTCGCCGCCGAATACGGCACCGGCCAGGCCACCAGTTCCAAGGCTTTCTGGGACAAGGTGACCAAGGATTTCACCGCCGCCCACCCCGAAATCAAGGTCGAGGTGCAGCTCCTGCCGTGGGCCGACATCGACCGCGAGGTCTCCCGGATGGTGAAGGCCAAAAACGCCCCCGACATCGCGCTCATGGGCTCGTATTCGGATTTCGCAGCCGAGGGCGAACTGTATTCCGCGGACGAACTCCTCTCGATCAACGCCGAGGCGAACTTCCTCCAGCCGCTCGCCGAGGCCGGCTCGGTCGGCAACACCCTCTACGGCCTGCCGTGGGTGGCGAGCAGCCGGCTCCTCTTCTACAACGAGGGCCTGTTCAAGCAGGCCGGCGTGGCCGCCCCGAAGAACTGGTCGGACCTGAAGGCCGCCGCCAAGGCGCTCAAGGACAAGGGCGTGAAGATCCCGTACGCCCTGCCGCTGGGCCCCGAGGAGGCGCACGCCGAGGCGATGATCTGGGAGCTGAGCAACGGCGGCGGGTACGCCGACAGCGCCGGCAACTACCACCTGGCCTCGGACCAGAACATCCAGACGTTCCGCTGGATCAGGGACAACCTGGTCTCCCCCGGGCTGACCGGTCCGGTCCCGCCGTCGCAGCTCAACCGGGCCGACGCGTTCGCCGCCTTCCTGCGCGGCGAGGTCGGCATGCTCAACGGCTACCCGTCGCTCTGGCACGAGGCGCGCGCCAGGGGGATCGGCGTGGGCACCGTGTCCATGCCGGTCTCGGACACCATGGGCGCCGGGGAGGCCCCGCCGGCCGTGGGCGTCGCCGACTGGATGATGGCGTTCAGGCAGCACGGCAAGCGGGCGCAGATCGGGGCCTTCCTGGACTTCGTCTACCAGGACAGGAACCTGGCCGACTTCGCGGGCCGCTACCACCTGCTGCCCTCGACCGTCTCGGCCTCCCGCGACCCGGCCGGCGGCGGCCTGGACAAGAACGACGAGCAGTTCCTGACCGCCCTGCGCGGTGCGCAGCTCTACCCGGTGAACGACCCCTCGTGGGTGGAGGTCAGCGACACGATCAAGCGCAACATCGGCCGCGCCGTCGAGCCGGGCGGGGACCCCAAGGCCGTCCTGGAGGAGATCGCCGCGAAGGCGAACCAGGCCGGCAAGCGGCACTGAGCAGACGCCGAACAGACGCCGAGCGGGGCCGGGCAGACGCCGAACAGGTGCCGGGCAGGTGCCGGGCAGCAGTGCTTCCGCCGGGGTCCCGTCGTCCTCCGTCCGGGGGAAGCGGTGACCGAAAAACGATCTTTGCCTCTGCCGCACGCCACCCCGTGCGACAGAATGGCTTCCGCGGCCCCTGATCCGAGGCCGCCGGCCAGCCGCCCGCGGCGCGCCCACAAGGTGCGCGGGACGGCCGGCCCTCCTCAACCCGCCCCGCCTTCGCCCGAGCCGGCGCGCAGGCCGCAGCGGACCGGCCGTCCCGAGGACGGCGGTGAGGGGTGGGGGTGGCGGTGTGTCAGGCCTGGCCGGTTTCGAAGCGGCTGATGTGGCCGCCGTCGGTGACGGTGAACTTCCAGGCGGTCCGCATCTCGCCCCAGGTGTCGTTGCGGTAGTTCACGACGAGGCTCCGGCCGCCCCGGGACTCCGAGACGACGTCCATGTGGCCGCCCGAGGAGAAGATTTCCTTGTCGGCCCAGACCCGCAGGTCGCGGTCGGAGCCGTCGTCGGACATGGTCGCATCGGGCGTGAGGACCTCGTAGAAGGCCGCCTCGTTGTGGGCGTTGACGGCGTTGACGAAGGCTCTGACGACCGGGTCGGACAGGTTGTTCGGGGCGATGGTCACGGGGGCTCCTGGTCGGTTTCCTCGGTGTGGGGCGCTGGTGTGCCCGTACGCTCAGGGAACACCCGGCGGAGCGGGTTGCCGCCGATCCTCACCCGTTCGCCGCCGGACGGCGTGTCAGGGCGTGTCGGGGGCGGTGCGCACCGGGAAGCCGGTGGGGCGGCCCTGTTCGTCCAGCCAGGCCAGTACGCGGTCGAGGGCCTCGACGGTCTGCCGGCGGTCGCCGCCGCCGTCGTGGAACAGGATGGTGGGGCCGTTGCCTATGTGCCGTTTGACGGCGTCGACGATGGCGTCGGCCCCCGGCTTCTGGAAGTCCTTCGTGTCGATGTTCCAGCCGAGCGGACGCATGCCGTTGGCGGCGGCTATGCGCCGGCTGTCGGGGGTGAACGCGCCGCCGGGGGCGCGGTAGTACTCGACCTTGGCGCTGCCGCCCGCCGCCTCGTCGATCAGCTTCTTCGCGTCCAGGATCTGCTTCTCCTGGTACTCGACGGGCTTCTTGTCCATGGAGGTGTCGTGGTCCATGGAGTGGTCGCACAGCCGGTGGCCGCCCGCGACGACCCTCCTGACCAGGTCGGGGTGGGCCTTGGCCCGCGGGCCGACCATGCAGAAGGTCGCCTTCACGTCGTGCTTCGCCAGCACGTCGAGGATCTTCGGGGTCCAGTTGGGGTCCGGGCCGTCGTCGATGGTGATGTTCACCGCGTTTCCGCCGCTCTCGGAGGCGTGGGCTATGGACTCGGGCATCTGCGGGCCGCTGCCGCCCGGGGCGCCGCCCTTCGCGTCGCCCTTCCCGTCGGCCTTCCCGCCCCCGTCGGGGCTGCCGTTCGCGCCGTTGTCGGGGCTGCCGCCCTTGCCGCCGCCGGTGCTGCCGCCGGTGTCCGCGTCGTGCTCCCGCGAGAGGTTCTGCTGGGCCGCGCCGTTCGGTTCGGCGAGGGTCGCCACCCCCCACACCGTCGCCGCCACCGCAACGGCCGAAGCCGCGATGGCGATCCGGGAACGCGTACCCAGCCTGCGCATGCGTGCCGTGAAGTCCATGAACCGTCCACTCCCCTCTCCGCGTTGCCGCGCTCTGAGGTTCATGACGTGCATGCCCGGGCTCGGGTTCCCACCAATTTCCCCATTGGAACCGGTTGATGACCTTGGTCCTCGATCTCCCGGAATAAAGTCCTGACCTGGGACGAAACCGGCAGCGCGCGGCTCCCGGAGGACACACGGAAGGCCCCGGCCCCGGCGGGGATCCGCCGGGGCCGGGGCCTGCGTGGGAGGAGGGGCCGATGGGCCCGGTGAGGGTCCGTCAGTGGGCGACCGGCTCGGCCGCCGCCGGCTTCCCGGCGCCGCCCGCGCCGGCCTCGGCCGGGGCCGGGCCCGCGCCCCGCAGCGGGACCTCCTTGACGAACCAGGCCGCCAGGAAGCCCAGTACGGCCACGAACGCGCCGAGCAGGAACGCGGAGTGCGTACCGGCGGCGACCGCGTGCTGGTACGCCTCGCGCACCGCCTCCGGCAGCTTGGCCAGGCTCGCCGCGTCGAGCTGGGCGGATCCGACGGAGCCGGCGGCCTGCGGGCCGAGGCGCTCGACCATGGCGTCGGCGACCCTGCTGGTGAACAGGGAGCCCATCAGGGCCACGCCGAACGAGCCGCCGAGCGTGCGGAAGAGGGTGGCCGAGGAGGACGCGACGCCCATGTCCTTCATCTCGACGCTGTTCTGCGCGACCAGCATGGTGATCTGCATCAGGAAGCCGAGTCCGGCGCCGAGTACGGCCATGTAGACGCCGGAGACGAGGCGGCTGGTGCCGGTGTCCATCTGCGCGAGCAGGTACATGCCCACGACCATGAGCGCGCCGCCGATGATCGGGAACATCTTGTACTTGCCGCTGCTGGTGGTGATGCGGCCCGCGATCAGCGAGACGACCATCATCGACAGCAGCATCGGGAGCAGCAGCAGGCCGGAGTTGGTGGCGGAGGCGCCCTGGACCGCCTGCTGGAAGAGCGGGAGGTAGAGGACGCCGCCGAACATCGCGAAGCCGACGAGGAAGCCGATCACCGACATGAGGGTGAAGTTGCGGCTGCGGAAGATGTGCAGCGGGATGACCGGCTCGGCGGCCTTGGTCTCGGCGAAGAGGAAGGCGGCGATGGTGACGACGCCCAGCAGGATCAGGCCGAGGATCTCGGTGGAGCCCCAGGCGTACTCGGTGCCGCCCCAGGTGGTGACGAGCACGGTGGAGGTGATGGCCACCGTCAGCAGCGCCGCACCCAGGTAGTCGATCTTGCCCTGGGACTTCTTCTTGGGCAGGTGCAGGACGGCCGTGACCATGGCGAGGGCGACGGCGCCGAGCGGCAGGTTGATGTAGAAGGACCAGCGCCAGCCCATGTGGTCGGTGATGGTGCCGCCGACCAGCGGCCCGCCGATCATGGCGAGGGCCATCACGCCGGCCATCATGCCCTGGTACTTGCCGCGGTCGCGGGGCGGGATCAGGTCGCCGATGATCGCCATGACGCCGACCATCAGACCGCCGGCGCCCAGGCCCTGGACGGCGCGGAAGCCGATGAGCTGGCCCATGTCCTGGGCCATGCCGCTGAGCGCGGAGCCGATCAGGAAGATGACGATGGAGGTGAGGAAGGAGCCCTTCCGCCCGTACATGTCGCCGAGCTTGCCCCAGATGGGGGTGGAGGCCGCGGTGGCCAGGGTGTAGGCGGTGACCACCCAGGACAGGTGCTCCAGCCCGCCGAGCTCGCCGACGATCGTCGGCATCGCGGTGCCGATGATCATGTTGTCGAGCATCGCCAGCAGCATCGCGATCATCAGCGCCATCAGGACGACCCGTACGCTGCGCGGCTTCACCTCCCCCGAGGCCTCGATCGTCTTCCTGGCGCTGTCGACCATGTTTCCGCTCCCCGTTGGCACATCCGCTCGGCACCGGGCGAGGGCACTTCCGGCCCTCTCGGTACTTACTTGACGCCCGGCTAGTTCACTACACTGGGGACGGTAGACCCGTCACTAGCCGGGCGTCAAGTAAGTTCACTGGGGAGTGGCATGTCCAGCAGCAGTCCGCAGGGTCGTCGTGGCAACACGCGCCAGCGCATCCAGGACGTCGCACTGGAGCTCTTCGCCGAGCAGGGGTACGAGAAGACGTCGCTGCGCGAGATCGCGGAGCGGCTGGAGGTCACGAAGGCGGCGCTGTACTACCACTTCAAGACTAAGGAAGACATCATCATCAGCGTCTTCGAGGACGTGACACGGCCCATCGACGAGCTGATCGAATGGGCCCAGCAGCAGCCGCAGCCGTGCACCCTGGAGACCAAGCGGGAGGTGCTGCGCCGCTACAGCGAGGCCATGGCGGCGGGCGCGCAGCTCTACCGCTTCATGCAGGAGAACCAGGCCACGATGCGGGAGCTCAGCATCGGCGAGACGGTCAAGCGGCGCCTGTTCACCCTGGTCGAGCTGCTGCGCAACGAGGACGGGCCGCTGACCGACCAGGTCCGCTGCGTCAGCGCCCTGTTCACGCTGCACGCGGGCATGATGTTCCTCCAGCACGTGGAGGGCGACCCGGAGGAGACCCGGCGGGCCGCGCTGGAGGTCGCCACGGACCTCATCACCCAGGCCCACCACGGCTCCTGACCGGCCGCACCCCGGCCGGGGGCCGGCCTAGCCGGGGAGGTAGGCGAGGGCGCCGGCGCGGGGCAGCGTGACCCAGGTCCGCGTCCCGCCGCCCGGCTCCCGCGAGTCCCCGAACCCCCACTCCCCGCCGCACTCCCGCACGACCACCCGCATGAGCCGGAGGGCGGCCCGGCGCCGGGCCTCGCAGTGGGCGGCGATCCGGGGGTGGCCGTGGGCCTGGTGGCCGTCGTACACGGCGAGACGCAGGACGTCATCGCGGTAGCGGGCGGACAGGTAGACGTTGCCGCCGGGATCCAGCCGCCAGGCGGCGGCGAGCAGCTCGCCGGTCACCTGCACGGCGGCGGGCACGAGAGGGTCGAGCCCATGCGCATGCAGGGCCGCCCCCACCGCGGACCGCGCGATCTGCGCGCTCCAGGACTCCCCCGGCACGCTGAGACTGCACGCCAGCATGTCGGGCAACGGCGCGCGGCCGGACCCGGATTCAGCCCGAGCGGTCGGGCAGGCGGCAATGCTGTCCACGGACGGGTACGCGAAAGACGGCACGGACATCTCGAACTCCTCAAGCACTACACGGCGGTTGGGGCTGGCGTGGCTGCGGTGAGGTCGACGCGCACGGATGGCTACGCAATACCGGGGAGCTGTGGCCCGTCCCCGATGCAGGACATGGCGCGGCCCGGAAATGCACTTCAACTGCCTTGCGTGAGCGGTGCGATACGCACTGTAGCCGTCTTGGTGGGCTATTCACCACCGGATCCCGGTGATTGAGCCACCTTGTGGTGGGCGGGTCGGCGCGCACGGCAGACTGCACGCATGCCACCCAGGACAACACCCACGGAACGGCAGAAGCGCTTGGGCGCCGAGGTGCGGAGGCTGCGACTCGCGGCGGGCGTGTCCGCAGAGTCCGCGGCCGGGCTGCTCGGCATCGACCGCTCGAAGGTCTCCGCGATCGAGCAGGGGATCCGCACCATCAGCGAAGAGCGGCTGCGGTCGCTGGCCTGCCACTGCGACTGTGCGGACGGGGAGTACATCGACGCCCTCGTCGCCTTGGCCCAGACCGGCAGGCGCGGCTGGTGGGAGCGCTACCGGGGCTCGTTGCCCGCCGCGGTACTGGACATCGCCGAGCTGGAACAGCACGCGCAGCGCATGCGGTGCGGGCACTCGGTCCACATCCCCGGCCTGCTGCAGACCAGCGACCACGCCCTCGCGATCTTCAGGTTCGCCGTACCCGCCCTTCCGGAGAAGGAGGTGGCATTGCGCCTCGCGCACCGGCTGCAGCGGCAGCAGGTCCTGGACGGTGAGACAGCACCCGAGTACGTTGCCGTCGTCCACGAGGCAGCGCTCCGCATGGAGTTCGGCGGCGCCAAGGTCGCACGTGCGCAGTTGGAGCACCTGCTGCACATGTCGGAACGGGACAACGTGACACTGCGTGTCCAGCCGTTCAAAGCCGGCGGGTTTCCCGGCGCGGGACAGACGGTCAACTACCTGGAGGGGCCGGTCCCCCAACTCGACACCGTGCAGATCGACAGCACACACGGACCCGACTTCCTGCACACTGAGGCTCAACTAGCGAAATATCGGGTCCAGTTGGAATGGATGGAACGACTCAGCCTGACACCGGCGGCGTCACGGGACTTCATCCGCAGTCTCGCCCGAGAGCTTTGAGAGGACCGATGGCCGACATCACCTGGGAAGACGCCTTCTGCGCGGAAGGCAGCGCCTGCTACCGGATCGGGGTGGACGGGGAAGGCAACAGCTACATCGCGGTCGCCGGGCAGGAGGCCGCGTACCTCACCGACAGCGCGGAAGCCCTGCGCCAGCTGATCCGGGACATCAAGGCCGGCAAAGCCGACCACCTCCTCGACACCTGACGCGCAGGGCGGCACGCACCGCGCCCGACCACAGCTCGGCCGAGCGCGGGATTCGATCAATGCGGCGGCCCCACTGCAGTCCGCAGCCCACGTCAGGGTCAGGCCGCGGCGCCCGGTCCTCCTCCGGCCGTCAGTTCCGCCCATAGGCCCTCGCCTCGTTGATCGGGGCACTGTCGGCGCTCACCCTCGCCCGAATCGTTCGGCCTCCAACGACACACCCAGGGGTGCAACAGCCGCAGGACTTGACCGGGTGCGGCGGCCGGAGGAAGTCGACCCCGAGGCCGCCGATCGGATGTGCCGGCCGAGCCGCCCACGCCGCTGAAGGTGGAGAACGCCGCTCTGCGCAAGAAGGTCCACGAGCCGGAGGAGGAACGCGAGATCCTGCGGAAGGCGGCGCACTATTTCGCCGGGCGCCCTGCGCCCGACGACACCCGGCCGCCAGCGGGATACGGAATGTGCACCGGAAATCGGACGGCACCCAGACCGCCCAGGGTCACCGCCGAGCCTGCTGGAGGTTGGGCGGGACCTGAAGTTCTCCAAGCCGTCTCGCGAGGCCGGCCACCGACTCTCTGCCGCATGACAGGACGACGGAGAGTTTGCTGAGCGTCACACCCTCGGGTCGCTTGGTGTAGGGGCGGCCGTGGTTACAGTGGCCGGATGCGCGAAACGTCGGAAGACCTCAAAGAGCTTCAGGCCCTCCTCGATGCCTCCCTCTCCCGCTCCACCTCGCACCTCCGCTCGATCATCAACACCGAGCGGACTCTGACAGCGCAGCAGCTCACCCAGGTGCTCACCGGCATGTGCACCCTCGCCCTGTCCACCGTGACGGCGAAGGGCGAGCCGCGGATCAGTGCCGTGGACGGGCACTTCCTGCGCGGAAAGTGGCACTTCGGCACGGCGCGCACCGCCGCCAAGGCCCGCCATCTCGCCGCGCGGCCCGCCGTCAGCGCCGCGCACCTGCGCGGTGAGGACCTGGGCGTGTTCACGCACGGCAAGGCGGAGATCCTCAACCCCCAGGACGGCGAGCCGGCCGCCGACTGGCCGGACCTGCTCGCGTACTTCCAGGACTTCTACGGCGCTGACGCCTTCGACTGGGACAACGACGTGGTCTACTACCGGCTGCATCCGCACTGGATGACCGTCTACGCCCCCGATATCGCGAAGCTCACCGCCACACCCCGGGCCTGATCCGACCCAGGGCGCCAAGACCGACCACAGCCTCAGGCTTTCGGATCACGCTCGGAGGGCGTCGTCCTCGACCGCCCGCACCCGTGTCACCGGCGCCTGTCGGTTGAACCGGGGAACGGGCCGAGGATCGCACCACAGCAGTCGGGAAGGCGACACGCGGCAATTCCTCCCTCCCCACGGCCGTTCCGGGCCGCTGCCCTTCCGACTCCCGAACTCCCGTTGCTGCTGGTACCGTTGGCGCCTCTGATCCGCACCCGACCCTGACTTGCCAGGGGCGGCGCAAGATCTCCGCTGTCGCGTTGGAGGATCTTGCCATGTCCGGAATCACACCGGTGACGAACACACCCCACGGCCGATTGCACTTGCTGACCGCAGTCAGTCCCCGGAAGGGCGCAGGCAGCAGCCCCACGGGAATCATCGGACGCCGCCTGGCCCGGCAGTTGGCGGCCGTCGGCGACCGTGTGCGCGTCCTCGCGGAACCCGACCAGCTCCACGACTGGCCCGTGGGCACCGAGGTCGTCGAGGGCTCCGTCAGCCGGCGCCCGTCGGAATACGCCGAGGCGTTCGACGGCGTGGACGCGGTCTTCCTCGCCGGCGCGGTTCCGGCGACCGTCCAGGAGGTGCTGGACACCGCCCGGGGTGCCGGGGTGCGGCGGACCGTGGTGCTGTCGTCGCACGGGCCGGAGTACGAGGAGGCGTACCCGCCGGAGACGTGGTTCTGGCTGGCCATCGAGCGGGCCGTGGAGCGTTCGGGCATGGAGTGGACGCACATCCGCCCGTCGGCGGTGATGGGCGCGGTCATCGAGGGCACCTACCCGGCGACGGGCTCGGACTGGACCGACACGATCAGGAACGAAGGCGTCGCGCGGGAGGCGTTCCTGAACGGCGGCCACTACCCCTTCATCCACGAGGACGACCTGGCGGCCGTAGCGGCGGCAGCGCTGCGCACCGACGATCACGTCGGCAAGATCCTCGAAGCGGTCGGATTGCCCCTGAGCACCCGCGCGCGGGTGGCGGGCATCGCGAAGGCCATCGGCCGCGACATCACCGCCGTCGATCTGACGCCCGACGAGAGCCGCGAGACCTGGCGCCGCCGCGGCTGGCCCGACGACGGCATCGACGTGACCCTGTACGCACTCCAGGAGTACGGCGCCCGACTCGCCGAACTCACGCAGTGGACCCTTGCCCAGCGCCTGAGCGTCCACGAGATCACCGGCCGCCAACCCCGCTCGTTCGACGCCTGGGCAAGGGAACACGCCCACCTCTTCCGCTGAGAACGGCACCCGGCGGCTGTGGCGGCATCAGTGCAGTGCATCAGATGTGTGCCGACATGAGTCGAGGGCTCCGGCGCACAATGCGCGGTGCGACAGCGGCCGGCTGCCGGAGCTCCGGGAAGCCGGACGGTTGGTGTCGAGAGGCATGTGCGACGTGCCAGTGGCACGGTCAGGCGCGTCCAGACCACGGTACGTGGAACACGGCCGGCCACACGGCGATGAAGTCGCCCACCGGCTGGACTCCTTCGATCAGCGGCCGCGGTTCCCGGAAGGCGTCCTCCACCGCCGCGATCCGCTCCGGACCGCTGCTGTTGCGGGGGTGCCCGTAGCTGGCCAGTCACCGCGCATTGGCTGCCAAAACCCGCTCGACGGGCTCCAGCCGCCAGTAGATCCACCCGGGGGCTGGCCCCGCGGCGGCCACGGCGCAGGCGGGTCACGGCTCGACGGAGCGGGCGTAGTCGATCAGGGCGGGGAGGGCGGAGCCGCCGCCTGCGGCGTTGGGGCCGCCGGCCCCGCCCCAGTTCTCGGCGCTCTGGCCGGCCACGACCCGCGGCCAGGGGTCGCCGTCCCACCAGCCGAAGAACGGGCCGCCGGACTGGCCGCCCACCGCGTCGTTGCGGTGGACGATCCGGAACGAGTTGCGGCCGGCTGTGGTCTCCCCCACCGTCCGGTCCATCACCCCGCGCGGGTGGTAGACGGGCCGGACCCCGGAGCCGATGTCGAAGGGGTAGCCGACGTGCCCCCAGAGCGGTTTGGCGTCCCAGTCGGTGGAGTACGACCGCGAGCCCATCCACCCGACGGTGTCGCCCAGGCGCTGGCTGAGCACGCAGACGACGTAGTCGAAGGCAGCCTCGGTGGAGTTGATCCCGTCGGCACCGTTGGCGCGGAGCCAGGAGTAGACGCGGGTCGAGTGGGCGGTGCCGAAGGGCGTGCTCGTGTCGAACTGGGCGGGCGTGAAGGTCATCCAGTCCGCACCGCCGCTCGCGAGCCACGGCACCGAGTGGCTCGCGGTCAGCACGTGCCGGGGGCCGACCATCACCCCCGACGCCCAGCCGGAGGGGGTCTGGACGCGGCCGCAGGTGCGCCACGGGAACGAGGTGTCGGAGAACTCGAAGCGGTCGTCCGGCTGGAACACGCCGGTGGCCTCACCCCGGTCGTCCCCCTCCCGGCCGGGAGGCCGCCGCCACATGGGCGGGCGTACCTGCTCGGGCGGCACGGGCCGCGGGACCGCGCTGACCGCCACCCCCTCGGGCAGGTAGCCGTCGATGTCGTGGGAAATCTCCCGGTCCAGCGCGGACAGGTGCATCTGGGTCACGTGGACGGTCTCGGGGCGCGGGGGGAAGGAATGCCCCGGGTCCTGCACCGACCGGGCAGTGATGCGGTCTTCCCAATCGGAGGACGGGATCGGGTCGGACATGGCGGCCTCCTCGGAGCTCGGTGCGCGTCGCATTGGGCGCGGTGTGGCGCGCGACGGAGCCGAGCCTCCTCCCGTCCGGCGCCGCGAGCGGATGGGGAACGCCGGGCGGCGCCGAACACCGTACGAACGCCACACGTCCGGATCAGCGCAGCCGGCGGTCGGCCTCCTCGATCGGGACGTCGTTGATGCTGGCCTCGCGGCGGCGCATCAGCCCGTTGTCCTCGAACTCCCACTGCTCGTTGCCGTGACTGCGCCACCACTGGCCGGAGGCGTCGTGCCACTCGTACTCGAACCGGACGGAGATGCGGTTGCCGGTGTACGCCCACAGCTCCTTGCGGAGGCGGTAGTCGAGCTCGCGCTCCCACTTCTCGGCGAGGAACGCGCGGATCTCGGCGCGGCCGGTGAGGAAGCGGTCGCGATTGCGCCAGACGGAGTCCTCGGTGTACGCGAGGGCCACCCGCTCGGGGTCGCGGGTGTTCCAGGCGTCCTCGGCGGCCTGCACCTTGGCGCGGGCGGACTCCTCGGTGAAGGGCGGCAGGGGCGGGCGTACGGCGGGTGAGGTCGAGGTCATGGCGGACACACCTTTCGACGGAACGAGACCAAGGGACCAAGGGGCCAAGGGACCAAGGGACCAAGGGACCAAGGGGGAGAACGAGCGTTCTCCACTCATGCAGCGACCATAGAGAACGGCCGTTCTCTGCGCAAGGGGTTCTGGGTTACGCTGCCGCCATGGACGACGAAGAGGCCCGCACCCGGCTGCTCGACGCGGCGGAGGCGCTGTTCTACGCCGAGGGCATCCAGGCCGTCGGCATGGACCGCATCCGCACGGAGTCGGGCGTACCGCTCAAGCGGCTCTACAAGGTCTTCCCGGCCAAGGATGCGCTGGTCGCGGGCTACCTGGCGCGGCGCGACCGGCGGTGGATGGACAGCCTGCGGGCGGCAGTGGCGGCTGCCCGGGCCTCGGCCCCGGCCGACCCGGTGGGGGCCGTCTTCGACTGGCTGGCGGCGTGGTTCTCGGAGCCGGGATTCCGCGGGTGCGCGTTCATGAACACGTACGGGGAGCTCGGCGCGGCCGGGCCGGCCGGGGTCCTGGACGTCGTACGCCGGCACAAGGCGGAGCTGCGGGAACTGCTGGGCGAGGTTGCCGGGCCGGGGCGGGAGGAACTGGCCGACCAGCTCCTGATCCTGGTCGAGGGCGCCACGGCGGTGGCCGCCCTCACCCCCGGCCCGGAACCGGCCCGCCGCGCGGGCGCGGCGGCGGCCGCCCTGGTCCGGGCGGCCGGGGCCGGGGCCGGGGCTGGGGCGGCGGGCGGCTAGTTCCCGGCGCTCCGGGGGAAGGTGATCTCGACCCGGCGGTTCTTCTTGCGGCCTTCCTCGGTGCTGTTGTCGGCGATCGGGTAGTCCTCGCTGTAGCCGCGGACGTCGTACACCACGCCGGGAACGGTGACGGTCTTGGCCAGCTCCGCCTGCACGGCGTCGGCACGCTGCTTGGACAGCTCCTTGCCGTGCTCGTAGCTGCCCTGGTCGTCGGTGAAGCCGAAGACGCGGATGCGGGTGGCCTTCTGGGTGTTGATCTCCTGCGCGATGGCCTGTATCCGGGCGGCGGCCTGGGCGTTGAAGACGGCGCTGTTTTCCGGGAAGAGGACCTCGGACTGGAGCGCCATCATGACGGTCTGGTTGGTCTCCTGGCGGCGCTGCTCGCCGCCGAGGTCCTCGACGACCTCGGCGATGTCGAGCACCTTGATGGGGGCCAGGGTCCCGCCTTGGGGGATCTTCAGGCCGGGGGCCTTGGAGTCGATGGGGACGGGGGCGGCGGCGGAGGGCTCCGTGCCGGGGGGTACGGACGGCTTGACGTCGTCGGCGCTCGCCACGCCGACCCCGACGGCTTGGACCGCGGCCATGACGAGGCCGATGACGGCTACTGACGCGGCGGTGCGGTGGCGTTTTGTCATGGGGTCACCCGGAGATTTTGATGGTGGCCGTGGCGAAGGTGGGGAGGCTGAACTCAACCTCGGAAGTGGTGGCTGGGGGGGCAGGGAACTGGGCGAAGAAGGGGACTGTTTGCCCAGCCTCGATCGTGGACACTCCTGTCGTGCACAGACACCTGCCATCCGTGTCCCGGAGAACGTAGTACCGCTTCTTCCCCACCTTGTCCGTGAGAGAGACGCCAGCAACCGAGGTGCCGCTGGCCGTGAGTTCGTTGCCGCGCCACGCCGTGGTGTTCACGAACGCGGCGCTTCCAGCGTTCTTCAGCTGGCCGCTCACAGTGAGGAAGCCGCCCGATTCACGCGTTGCGGAATTGATCGACAGGACCATGCCGCCTTCACCGTTCGCGGTGGCGATAACCTGCGTCGGAGCGGGGGCCGCAGAGGCGGCGCCTCCTTGGGTGCTGCCAGCTTGAGGCTGTGAAGCCGACGGCTTGGGATCTACCTTCCCCTTTCCGTCGTCTCCACCGCATCCGGCCGACGTAAGGGTCAGTGCCACCGCAACAACCGCGGCCGCTCCACCACGGACCTTCGCCGTGTGCCGAATCCTCATCTGTGCCGCTTCCTTATCTATCGTTATGGTCAGTCGACCAGCCGTACGCTGAAGAGGGACCTAGCCAAGCGATCCAGCGCGCCTGGCTTCTCTGGATCGAGCGTGAGCGTTTCTCCCCTGCACACGAACGCGACACGGCCCAACCCGGCCGACGGCGAAGGACTCGCCGTCGGCGCCGGGTTGGCGGTGGATGTCGGCGTGGGAGCTGGTGTCGGCGACGCCGACTTCAGGGAACACCTTGGCTCGATCAGGGCCTTCGCCGTGGCTTTGCCGTGCAGAGTCTCGCTCCCGGGAACGACCGACTTGCCGACCGCCCCCTTGGTACTCACCGCGACTGTGAAGTGGGGGATGGCTGCTTCGCACCGCGCAACGGAGGCATCGTTCAACGCTGCAAATTGTGTCGCCTTTCCGCAGGATCCCTTCGCGTTCAGAAGGTTCCCCTTAACCAGTTCTTCCCAAGCGGCGGGGCTGAGCGAGGGCAGATCGAGGCCTATGAACACGTTGTCTCGCACCTCACGAGCTGCAGCCAACGCCGCCGCGTCAGCCGCGCCTTGGGCGTTGCTGCGCGTTGTTCCGGCCATACCAACCACGAAGAACGCCAGAGCAGCAAACAGGAGTCCCGCGACCAGGACGACGTAAATCGGGAAGGCCTGCCCACGATCGCCCCGACCTCCGGCCATCACTTGCCAGCCGTGATACCCGCAACCTGCGACTTGATCTTGTTGGTGATGTCCTGGCCGATGCCCGTGCCGACGATGGCGCCGATGATCACTACGACCACCAGGATGATCCCGAGGTATTCGAACGCCGTCTGGCCGCGGTCGCGGCCGGTCTGCTCGTACCGCTTCCGCAGCCGCGCCAGCGTGCTCTGCTTCATGAGGGGTCCCTCCCGGTCCGGTGGCGCTGTTGGTTTGCGGACGGTACGGCGCGTTACGGGTCGTCACCAAGGGTCCCGGGGCCCAATTACGGACCCACTGCGCACTCCGTCTACCCATGTCCCGTCACCCCCGGGCGGGCGGTTCCCAGCCAGCGGGCTATCGCCTCGCTGCGGCTGGCGCTCTGCAGCTTGGCGAAGATGCGGTTGATGTGGTTCTTCACCGTCTTCTCGCTGATGAAGCAGGTGGCCGCGATCTGCTGATTGCTCATCCCGGACGCGATCAGATCCATGATCTCCACCTCCCTCGAACTCAAGCCGAAGAGAACCGAGTTGTGCAGCCGCTCCGAAGACTGTGCCACAGTTCGTTGCGGCTGCGAAGAGGTGCGGAGGTCGGCGAGGAGGGCGCTGGCCGCCGTCGTCGTGAAATGGGCGCGGCCCTCGCGGACGTCGCGGACCGCCCGGACCAGGTCGTCCGCCGTGAACTCGCCGTGGACCAGGTAGCCGCCCGCGCCCAGCAGGAGCGCTTCTCGGACAATCTCCGATTCCTGGCTGTACGTCAGCATCAGTACGGGCGCGAGGCGGACCAGGTGCGGGAGGGCCGAGATGCCGTCGACGCCGGGCATGCGCACGTCCAGCAGGATCACGTCCGGGGCGTGGCGGCGGGTCAGGCTCAACGCCTCGCGGCCGTCGGCGGCCTGGGCGACGACCTCGAGGTCGTCCGTGGTGCCGAGGAGGGCGGCCAGGCCGGCCCGGACCACGGGGTTGTCGTCGGCGATGAGGATGCGCAGCGGTGCCATCACGGGCTCCCTTCGGGGGTGAGGGCCGCGAGCGGGAGGTCCACGCGGATCCGGGTGCCGGGCCGGCCGGGGCCGGCGGGCGTGCCGCCGGGGCCGAGGTGCAGGCGGGCCCCGACGGCGGCGGCGTGTTCCGCCATGCCGAGCAGGCCGTAGTGGCCGGCGCGGCGCAGGGCGGCGAGGTCGGGCCCGTCGGCGGGGAGGCCGCGGCCGTCGTCCTCGACGGTGAGGGTGAGGTGCGCGGTGTCGGCCGCGGCGGAGAGCGTGATGCGGGTGGCGTCGGCGTGGCGGCGGGCGTTGTCCAGGGCTTCCGCCACCACGGCCAGGAGGTGGCGGGAGACGGGGGCCGGGACCGGCGGCAGCGTTCCGGATGTGGTCACCTCGGCCTTGGCCACCTCGGCCTTGGCCACCTCAGCCTTGGCCACCTCAGCCTTGGCCACCTCGGCCTTGGTCGGCGGCTCCGCTCCGTCCCGCCCCGGCCGCGCGCCCGCCGCCAGGCGGTGGAGTTCGGGCGGGAGGTGGACGCCCGGGGTGTCGGCGGCCTCGGCCTCCTGCCGGAGGTCGGCGAGCAGGGCGCGGGATTCCGCGGCCGCGCGCCGGGCGGCATCGGACAGCAGGCCGGCCTGGCGGCGTACGGCGTCGGGGTCGTCGGTGCGGGCGAGGGCGTCGGCGGCCAGGGCGAGGCCGTGCAGGGTCTTCGCCACGGAGTCGTGCATGTCGCGGGCCAGCCGTTCCCGTTCGGCGCGTACGGCCTCGGCCACCGCCAGGCGGGCCCGCGTGTCGGTCAGGGCCCGGCTCGCCGCGCCGAAGCGGAACAGCAGGTCGCGCAGCGAGGAGCCCGCCGCCCCGGCCACGAGGCACAGCACGGGCAGGGTGAGCCCGCCGGCGAGGGCGGCCACGGCGACGGCCTGGAGAGCGGCGTAGACGGCGGAGCCGCGCCAGCCGTAGACGAGCCCGGCCAGCAGCGGGGTGCACAGCGAGACGAAGCCGAGCGGGGATTCGGGGGTGGCGGTGACCAGCAGCAGGCCGCTGAACGCCATGTCGCAGGCGAGCAGCCAGCGGTGGCGCAGCAGCAGGGGCCCGAGGCGCTCCCAGTCGCGGAAGAGGGCGTACGAGAGCATGAAGGTGAGCAGGATCGCGCCCGCGACGAGGTACGTCGGTGCGCCGGGGGCCGTACCCCCCAGGGCCACGGGCGCGCCCAGGCCGATGGCGAGCATGCGGAAGGCGAAGACGCGGCGGCACAGGGCCTGGAGGGCGTTCGCCTGGAGCGCCGGGGAGCCGCCGTCCTCATGCCGAGTCCCCGCCGGGGCTGCCGCCCTCTCGGCGCGTCCCCGCCTCCCCCGGGGCCACGGCAGCAGAGCCGCGGTGTCCGGCAGCAGTGCCATCGCCGCTCACCCGCCCCCGAGCAGGGCGCCGAAGTCGACGTCCGCCCCGTACACGAACCCGCACACCAGCAGGATCAGCGTCCCCGGCAGCATGAACATGGTCACCGCGAAGGTGGCCTTGGGGACGGCGCGGGCGGCGCGCCGGCGGGCGTTCTGCGCGTCCGTGCGGCGCATGTCCTCGGCGATGGCGATCAGCGTGTCGACGATCGGGGAGCCGAGTTCCTCGCCCTGCTGGAGCGCGGTGACGAACTGGGCGACCTGCTCGGAGTCGTTGCGCCGCCGCAGCTCGTCGAAGGCCTGGCGGCGGCTGACGCCCATGTCCATCTGCTGGAGGGTGATGCGGATCTCGTCCGACCAGGGGCCCTCGTACTTGCCCGCGACCCGCTCCAGCGCCTGCCGGAAGCCGAGCCCGGCGCTGACGACGACCGCGAGGACGTCCAGGAAGTCGGGCAGGGTCCGCTCGATGTGGTCGCGGCGGATCCGGATCGCGGACCACAGTCCGACCTCGATCCAGAACAGCCCGAACGCGACCATCAGCAGGGCCGGTACGAGCTGCCCGTTGATCAGCATCGCGAAGGCGCCGAGCGCGCCGAGGAAGCCGTACACGGCGCGCCGGGCGGCGTAGCGGTCGATGGTGAGGCCGGCCGGGTTGCCGGCCATGTCGATCTGGCGGCGTTTGCGCGCCACCCGCTCCGGGCCCATCAGCCGCAGCACCAGCGGGGCCCAGCGGATGCCGAGCCGGTCGACGGCGGAGCCGACGGCCGTGGTGCGGGTGGCGCCGACCTCCAGGGCGAGGGCCAGGTCGGACGGGAGTTTGGTCTCGGCGCGGTAGAGGCGGATGCCGTGGAAGATGCCGAGGACGGACAGGCCGAGGGCCAAGGCAAGGGCCAGGGCCAGGGCCGGCCCGATCGCGATCGCGGTCACGTGTCGTCCGCCCCCTCACACGTCGATCTTCGACAGGCGGCGGATGAGCACGAACCCGAGCGTGAACAGCCCGATCGCGACGAGCACCGCGCTCTGGCCGAGGAACGCGCCGGTCATCCGGTCCAGGGCGCCCGGCATCATCAGGTTCACCAGCAGCAGCGAGCCGAGCCCGATCGCCGGCACCAGGTACGCGGTCACCGTCACCTGGGACAGCTGGGTGCGGATCTCGCGCCGCGTCTCCTTGCGCTGCTCCAGGGTCACTGTCAGGTTGCGCAGGGAGCCGACGAGCGCGCCGCCCGCCCGCGCGGACAGGACGAGGGTGGAGACGAGGACGACCAGTTCGCGGGAGGGGAGCCGTTCGGCGATCTCGCCGAGGGACTCCTCGATGGAGTGGCCGACGGCGAGGCGGTCGGCGACCCGGGAGAGCTCCTCGCCCGCCGGGGCCTCCAGCTCCTCCGCCGCTATGGCGATGGCCGTACGCAGGGCCAGGCCGGCCTGGGTGGCGTTGGCGAGGATGCGGGCGAGCTCGGGGAGCTGGTTGATGAACCGCTCGGTGCGGCGCGCCCGCTGCCAGTTGAGGAAGGCGTCCGCCGCCCACAGGCCGATCAGGCCGGCGACCGGGCCGAAGAACGGGGCGAGGAAGCTGGCCGCGACCAGCCATGTCCCGGCGACCGACATGAGCACGTAGACGAAGAACTCGCCCGGGGTGAGGTCGAGGCCGGTCACGGCCAGCTTCACCTCGATCCGCTTGCCGAGCGCGGTCGTGCGCAGCCGGCGGTCGACGGCGGCGAAGCGGCGTCTGCGGCCGGGCGGTTCGGGGGCGCCGTCGGCGGCGAGGCGCTCGATGAGGGCGGTGCGCTGGGCGCGCCCGGCCGTGTACACGTGTACGCCCGCGATGACGAGGACGCAGGCCAGCAGCGTGGCACCGAGAGTGAGGAGGATGAGTGGGTTCACAGGGCGGTCCGGGTGATGCGGGTGGCGAGCTGGTCGTCCGACGTGGCGACCCCGAACGCCTGCGGGATCGGCTGGTTGTTCATGTAGAGGCGCTCGGCGATGCGGCGCGGCAGCGGGTGGTACTCGAACCAGCCGTGGACGCGGCCGTCGGCGCCCATCGGCTGGGCCGCGAAGCGGCAGACAGTGGTGATGCGGAAGGGTTCGCGGCCGTGGGAGTCCAGGATGGCGATCTCGGTGACGCGGCGGGAGCCGTCGCCGAACCGGGTCAGCTGGACGACCACGTTCACCGCGCTGTTGATCTGGTCCTGGAGGGCTTCGAAGGGCACCTCCACCTCGGACATCGAGGCGAGGGTCTGGAGGCGCATGAGGGCGTCCTCGGCGCTGTTGGCGTGGACGGTGGCGAGGGAGCCGTCGTGGCCGGTGGACATGGCCTGGAGCATGTCGAGGGTCTCGCCGCCGCGGACCTCGCCGACGATGATGCGGTCGGGGCGCATGCGCAGGGAGTTGCGTACGAGGTCGCGGATGGTGATCTGGCCCTTGCCCTCGACGTTGGCGGGGCGGGATTCGAGGCGGATGACGTGGGCCTGCTGGAGCTGGAGCTCCGCCGAGTCCTCGATGGTGATGATCCGCTCCCCCTCCGGGATGAGGCCGGAGAGGGCGTTGAGGAGGGTGGTCTTGCCGGTGCCGGTGGCGCCGGAGACGATCACGTTCATCTTCGACTGGACCAGGCCCGACAGCAGCAGGAGCATCTGCTCGTCGAGCGAGCCGAGCGCGATCATCTCGTGGAGGGTGAAGGCGCGCGGGAAGCGGCGGATGGTGAGGGTGGCGCCGGTCAGGGAGAGCGGCGGGATGATGACGTTGACGCGTTCGCCGCTGGGCAGGCGGGCGTCGACCATCGGATTGGCCTCGTCCACGCGGCGGTTGACGGTGGAGACGATGCGCTCGATGGTCTGCATGAGCTGCTCGTGCGAGGCGAAGCGGAGGGGGAGCTGCTCGACGCGGCCGGCGCGCTCCACGAAAATCTGGTCCGGGCCGTTGACCATGATCTCGGAGATCGACGGGTCCTCGAGGAGGGGCTCGAGCACGCCGAGGCCGAGGGCCTCGTCCACGACGCGGCGGATGAGCTGGGCGCGCTCGGCGGTGGAGAGGACCGGGCCCTCGCGGCTGATGATGTGCCCGAGCACGCGCTCCAGCCGGGTCCGCCGCTCGGCGGGGCTGAGCGCGGACATCTCGGCGAGGTCGATCTCCTCCAGCAGCTTGGCGCGGTAGGAGGAGACGAGGAGGCCGTCCTCGCGGGGGCCGTGCCGGTCGTCCGGCGTGGCGACCCGGGAACGCAGGCTCATGGTCAGGGTCCCTTCGGGTCGCGGTCGGGGTCGTCGTTGGGCATGACGGCGGTTGCCGTGGCCGGGTCGAGGGAGAGGCCCGGCACGATCGACTTCACCGTGATGGTCACGGTGGCCGTGACGGTGTCGCCCCTCGACGGCGGGACGTTGATCTTCGCGTCGAGGCCGGAGCGGACGGCCGCCAGACCGGCCGCCTCGCCGGCCCCGGGCTTGCGGGCCTCCACGCGAGCCGCGGTCCGCGCCGCCGTTTCGGCCTGCTGGTGGACGTACGCGACCCAGCCGAGCTGGATCCCGCAGAGCGCGACGAACAGCAGGATCGGGATGAACCCGATGTACTCCAGCGCCACCTGCCCGCGGTCGCCGCGCAGCAGCGCGGAGGGTCGGGCCGCGGCACTGCGGGCACGCGCGTCCGCGCGCCCGGGGCCCAGGCCGGAAGCCGAGCCCGGTCGGGGGTGGAGGGAGCGAATCCGCTGTCCGGGCCCTCGACTGCCCCACTCCCCCGCCGCGGCCGGGCGCGACCCGGCCGGCGCGGGTCCTGGGCACGCACCGCGGCCCGCCCCCTCGGGCACACGGCCCGGGGCGGGTCGGCGCTGAGGGCCGGGCCGGAACTCGGAGGCGCCGGCAGTCCGCAGGCGCACCCGCCGGTCCCGGCGATCGGCACCGACCTCTGCGGGCACGTCAACACCGCACCCGGTCGCCACGTCCGGGCCGGGCGGGGCTGCCTCGGCCCGTACGGGCGAAGGCGGTACGGGCGAAGGCGGTACGGGTGAAGGTGGAACGGGTGAAGGTGGAACGGGTGAAGGTGGTACGGGTGAGGGCGGTAAGCCGGTTCCGGCCGTGTCGGAAACGCGAGTGGGGGCGGCTCGGCTCCCCCGGCCGGGCCCGAAGTGGGGGTGGGCCGTCATGTCAGTTCCCCTCCCTCTCCATGGCCGCGCCGGCCTCGCCGCGGATACCGCCGAAGCTCAGCGACGGGTGGAGCACCGGGATTTCGAGCGTGACGGTGGCTTTGTAGAGCGCGCCCTCCCGGCCGCAGTCCGGTTTCATGTTCCAGGCGCTGCCGATGTGCTCGGCGGCGGCCGCCGCGCACGCGTCGCCGCCCTTGACCGCGCCCGCGCGGGCCGCTTCGTCCGCCGCGTTGCCCGCCAGGGAGAAGGCGTAGCCGATCAGGACACACTCCCAGACCGCCGCGACGAGCAGCAGGATCAGCGGGACCATGCCGACGAACTCGACCGCCACCTGCCCGCGGTCCCCGCGGCCCCGGCGGAGCCCCTGGAGGCCTCGCGGCTCGGCGGGGCGCCGTCGGGTACCGGAGCGACGGTGGGCCGAGGCAGCCGTGTCGGCCGCATGGCACCAGCGGGCGCTGCGGTGCGGGGCCGCCGGCGTGGCCGGGGTGGGGCCGGTCGGCGGAGGCCCGGCGGCGGGGCTGGGGGTGGGCATGTCAGTGCTCCCGGTTGCGGCGGAGCCAGGGGCCCAGGGCGCCGCGGTCGCCTGCGCTGCGGCGGAGCCGGGCCACGGGGCCGGGCGTGCGGATCGCGAGGGCCGCGCCGGGGGTGCCCGGGGTGGGTACGGGGGTCGTCGTCGCCCCGGCCGCCGCCAGCGCGCCGGCGGCCGTCGGCTCCGGGGTGGCGGGCGCCGCCAGGAGGCCCAGTTCGCCGGCCACCGTCCACAGGGCCCGCTTGACGCTGGAGCGGTTGTCGAGGTCCTGGACGCGGCCCGCGTCGACCACCGCCTGGAGCTCCTTGAACGCCGCCGGCACCGGCGTCCGCACCACCCGCGTCTTGGTGATCTTCTCGATCAGCGCCGGCTGGATCTCGGTGTGCCTGCTCCAGCGGTTGACCACCATCGCCGTGTCCTCGGCCTTGCGGACCTGGAGCCGCTCCCACATGCGGACCATCCGCTTGGCCGCCCGTACGGAGACCACGTCCGGGGTGGTGACCAGGACCGCCACGTCCGCCCCCTCCACCGCGGCCGCGTTGGCGCCGGTCACCTGGGTGCCGCAGTCGATGACGACGAGCTCGTACCGGCTGCGCAGGGCGGCGACGACGTGCCGCGCGGCCCGGTCGTCGACCTCCTCGCCGCGCTCGCCGTCCGCCGGGGCCAGGAGGAGGGCGAGGCCCGTGCGGTCGTCGTAGACCGCGTCCTGGAGCACCCGCGGGGAGATGTCCTGGATGCCGGCGAGGTCGGCGATGGAGCGCCGGAACTGCACGTCGAGGTAGGAGCCGACGTCCCCGGCCTGGAGGTCCATGTCGACCAGCGCGGTGCGCCGCCCGGCCGCGGCCGCGGCCAGCGCGAACTGCACCGCCGCGAAGGTGGTGCCGACGCCGCCCTTGGCTCCGGCGACGGTGACCACCCGGCCGCCGGGCCCGGTCGGCGCCTCGGCGGGCCGGCCCAGGTGGCGACGTACGCCGGCGGCCCACTGGGCGGCAGCCTGGACGCGGGCGGCGAGTTCCTCGTACGAGGGCGGCAGCCCGATCAGACCGCGGGCGCCGGAGTCCATGGCGGCGGAGAACAGCGCCGGCCCGGTGTCCGAGGACAGCAGGACGACCCCCACCGCAGGGAAGCGGAGGGCGACCTCGCGGATCAGGTCGAGCGCGGGCACGGGGCCGATCCGCTCGTGGACGAGGACGACCTCGGGCAGTTCGTCGACGGAGTCGGCGGCCAGCCGGCCCAGGGTGTCGAGGAGGGAGGCGGAGTCGGGGACGGGGGCGGCCGGCTCGGCGGCCGGGAGCTGGCTGAGGAGGGTGGAGATGGCGCGGGCGGCGTCCGGGTCGCCGGCCGCCGGGAGGATTCGGGTGGTCATCCTGGCCTCACCTGTCCCCGTCGAGGGTGTACGTGCGGTCGGCCGCGCCGGGCGCGGAGTCGGTGCCGGGGGCCACCAGGGCCAGGCGTACGTGCTCCGCGAAGGACTCGGCGTACGCGACGCGCTGGGTGTCCTTGGTGTTCAGGGCGAAGGTGATCGGGACGGCCTCGGCGGGGCCCTTGCGGTCGCTGTCCTTGTCGAGGGCGGTGAGCTTGCCGACGTTGATGACGCGCGCGTTGGCGACGATGATCACCGAGCGGGCGGGGTCGGACTCCTTGGCGCCCTTGAAGGTGGCGATGATGTTGACCTTCGCGCCCGAGTAGATCTTCCCGGCCACACCCGTCGCCGCGTCGATCATGATGGCGATCTCCTGCTCGCCGGGCTGGAGCTGCGGCTTGTCGACGAACATGTCCGACTGGAGCAGCGAGCCCTTCTTCAGCGTGGTCAGGGCGATCTTGTCCTTGAGTCCGCCGAGGTCGGTGACGGCCGTGTCGGACAGCCACCGCTTCGGGATGCTGACCTCCTCGAACTGCCCGGCCGCCAGCGGGCTGTAGGGGGCGATATCGGTCTTGGCCCGGTACGCGACGACCTCGGCCCCCACCTTGGAGTTGACGTCGCCGATCACCACGAGGACCCCGCCGAACGCCGCGAGGGCGCACAGGACCGACAGGAGCAGCAGGATGACGCCGCGGCGCTGGCGTGAGTTCATGTGCCGTACTACCTCGCCGTTCTTCGTTCGTTCGGGGTGGTCGGGTCAGTGTCTGGACCGGGGGCGGGACGCTCCCCCGCCCGCTCCCCGGCCCCCGCCCGCAGCCTCGGCCTCGGCCGGCGTCGGCGGTGCGGCCGACTGCGGGGGGTTCAGCGGGGCGGCGCAGAAGCCGCACCGGTCGCCGATGAGTTCGAGGCCGCACCAGCGGCACTCGTCGCGGCGGACGGAGGCGACCAGTTGGTAGAGGACGGGCAGGTCCGGGATGCCGGCGGCGAACTCCACCAGTTTCGGCGTGGCCCACCAGGCGGCGGAGTCGGCGGGCAGCGGGTTCTCCATCACGCCCTGGACCTGCCAGGCGGGGGCGAGTTCGGCCGTCACCCAGTCGGAGGCGAGCTGGCCGCGCGCGAAGGTGAGCTGGGTGGCGTACGCGGGCCCCGGGGGCAGGACGGCGCCGCCGGCCTGCCGCGCACCGCCCGCACCGAGCGCCCCGCGTGCCCGGCGAGCCCGCCGGCCGCGCCCCGCGCGGCCTTCCGGGCCGGACCCGGAACCGCCGGACCCCGACCCGGACCCCGGCCCCGCTCCCGATCCCGAAGTCCCGAGGCGGGCCAGGTGCGGCGTCGGGTGGGTCAGGACGGCGAACTGGGCCCCGGGCGACCAGGACCGGGCGTGCGCCTTGAGCCCGACCGGGACCCGGTCGAGCCGGGCGACCGAGCCGAGCAGGGCACCGGCGTGGATGTAGTGGGACAGCAGGCGGGCGGCCGCGGCGACCACGCCGGGGCTGAAGTCGCAGATGCTGAGCTGCCGCAGCTGACGTACCAGCAGGGCGGTGCCCAGGGGCGGCAGATCGACGTCGAGGAGGGCGATCCGGTCGGTTTCGAGGATGGCCCGTACGGTGTGCAGCCGCCGGACGGTGGCGGGCGGCAGCCAGGACGGTACGACGGCCAGGATGTGGCTGTGCCGTTCCAGCAGGGCGCCCATCTCGGCGAGGCTGCCTTCGAGGTCGAGCCGTCCCGGCGGGCCGAGGACGGCGGCCGTCGGGGTGTGCCGGTCAGGGGCCGGCAGCACCAGATCGGCACTGGTGACGGCAATGGCGATCGGCACGCGAACCCCCCTGTTCACCCCGTACACGCGCAGCAGTTCGCATGGCCGCCGCGTACGCGCGCACCCTGCGCGACCGCAAACGACCGACGAGCTTTCCCCCTTGCCCCAGAACCATATCGGCGTCGCCCCTGGCAGGGCAGGGCCTTGGAAATTCCCGTGCCGCGAGCACATGTCACAGGTGGCGGGAAACCCGGACAACCGGGATCGGACGGCCGATCAGTTCAAGCCACTTCGCAAAGACCCTTGACACCAGGATTGGTCTGGACCAATTCGCGTGCGGGGTCCCCCACTTGTGCCGCCGGGTGCTTCCCCATCCGCCCCGCCACCCGTTTCCCCGTCTTCCGCACCACCCCTTCCCCGCCCCCGTTCACCTCCCCTTCCTCCCCCCACGAAGACCACGTGAACCGCATCCTCCGCCTCGCCCTCCCGGGCGCCGCGACCCTCACCGCAGGCGACCTGACCGCCCCGGCCGCCGGCCCGGCGCAGGCCGCCGACGTCGGCGTCGTCCGCAACGGGGGCCTCGAGTACGGCCTCGCGCACTGGAGCTGCCGCTCCGACAGCGGGGCCGCCACTTCCTCGCCCGTCCATTCCGGAACGGCCGCCCTCCGGGCCGCTCCGTCGGGCCAGGACAACGCGAAGTGCGGCCAGACCGTCACGGTCAAGCCGAACTCGACGTACACGCTCGGCGCGCAGGTCCAGGGCTCGTGCGTGCACCTCGACTCGGCGACAAGCCGTCGAAGACCCACCCGGGACTGCGCGGCGCGATGACCCGGTCAACCAACCGGGACGGCAAAGCGGGTGGCGCTTGGTCGAACACGGTGGGTCCGAAGGTCCACGGCCTGTCGTAGGCGGTACCTGTGGGGGTGGCCTGCACGGGATCTGGCCGAATCAGGGCCCTTGACCGGGACATGCCACAAGAGCACGCTGTGCGCGTCCGCACGGCTACCCCCACACTCCCCACCCAGGAGAACGCATGCGGCTCCACACCCGACGCAGGGCCGCCGTCACGGCGGCCCTGCTCGCTCTCGCGCTCGGCGCACCCGCCTACGGCATGAGCGCCACGGCGGCCCCGCCGCCCTCGCCGTCCACCGCCACCCAGGACGAGGCCGTCGTCCAGTACGAGATCAAGGGCCCGGCCACCCCGCAGGAGCGCACCGCACTGCTCCGCACGGGCGTCTCCATCGACGAGGTCGACGCCCGCTCGGTCGTCGTCAGCGCCGACACCCTGCAGGCCAGGGCCCTGCGCACGCTCGGCTACACCCTCACCCCGCTGCCCGGCCCGCCGGACCGGTCCGAGCGGGGCGTGAAGGCGAGCCCGATGGACTTCCCGTCCGCGGACTCCCGCTACCACAACTACGCCGAGATGAGCACCGAGATCGACCAGCGCATCGCCCAGTACCCCTCGATCATGAGCAAGCGGGTGATCGGGAAGTCGCACCAGGGCCGCGACATCGTCGCCATCAAGATCAGCGACAACGTGGCCACCGACGAGAACGAGCCCGAGGTCCTCTTCACCCACCACCAGCACGCCCGCGAGCACCTGACCGTCGAGATGGCGCTCTACCTGCTCAAAGAGTTCGGCGCCGGCTACAGCACCGACACCCGCGTCACCAACGCGGTCAACTCCCGGGAAATCTGGATCATCCCCGACCTCAACCCGGACGGCGGCGAGTACGACATCGCCACCGGCTCGTACCGCTCCTGGCGCAAGAACCGGCAGCCGAACTCCGGCTCCTCCTACGTCGGCACGGACGAGAACCGGAACTGGAACTACAAGTGGGGCTGCTGCGGCGGCTCCAGCGGCAGCAAGGGCTCCGAGACCTACCGCGGTCCGGCCGCCGAGTCGACGCCCGAGGTCAAGGCCGTGGCGAACTTCGTCCGCAGCCGCGTCGTCGGCGGCAAGCAGCAGATCAAGGCCGCCATCGACTTCCACACCTACAGCGAGCTGGTGCTGTGGCCGTACGGGTGGACGTACAACGACACCGCCCCCGGCCTGACCGCGGACGACCTCGCCGTGTTCAAGACCATCGGCACGCGCATGGCCAACAGCAACGGCTACACCCCGGAGCAGGCCAGCGACCTGTACATCACGGACGGCACCATCGACGACTGGCTGTGGGGCGACCAGAAGATTTTCGGGTACACCTTCGAGATGTACCCGGAGTCGGGCGGCGGCGGCTTCTACCCGCCGGACGAGGTGATCGACCGCGAGACGGCGCGCAACAAGGACGCGGTGCTCCAGCTGCTGGAGAACGCGGACTGCATGTACCGCTCGATCGGCAAGGAGGCGCAGTACTGCTCGTAGTGCAGGTGCTGCGCAATGGTGGCCGTAGTGCAGTTGCTGTGAAGTGGCGCTCGTAGTGCTGCTCTTGGCGCTGCTGCAGTGCCGCGGCCCGGCCGGTGGTCCCGGGGCGCCCCCGCAGGCAGGGGGGCGCCCCGTTCCGCTGCCTGCGGGTGGCGGCCGCTCTCGACCCCGTCGATGTGGACCCATCGCCACCTGGGATGTTAGACAGCAGGCGGTACTACCCGTAACGCACGTTGCAGAGCATGCAACGCGAGGAGGATCCGCATGGGCAGCAGTGACGCAGTCCGCAAGCTCGCCGAAGAGCCGGTCGACCACCGCTTCAAGGGCCTGCCCCCGGACGCCGAACGGGCCGCCCTGACCGTCGGCGGGCTCGCGCAGCAGCAGCGCAACCTGTTCACCGGCGGGTTCACCACCCCGGTCCTCACCCTCGACGCCGACGCGCTCGAGCACAACCTCACCGCGCTCGGCGAGTACGCCGCCCGCCACCACCTGGCCTTCGCCCCGCACGGCAAGACCTGCATGGCCCCGCAGCTGTTCGAGCGGCAGCTGGAGCACGGCGCCTGGGGCATCACCGCGGCCGTCCCCCACCAGGCCCGCGTCTACCGGGCCTTCGGCATCCGCCGGATCTTCCTCGCGAACGAGCTCGTCGACCCGGCCGCCCTGCACTGGGTCGCCGAGGAGCTCGCCTCCGACCCCGACTTCCGGTTCGTCTGCTACGTGGACTCCGTGCGCGGCGTCCACCTCATGGACCGGGCCCTGCGCGGCCGGGCGGCCGTCGTCGACGTCGTCGTCGAACTCGGCGCCGGCGAGGGGGCCCGTACCGGCGCGCGGACCGAGGAGGACTGCCGGGCGGTCGCCGACGCGGTCGCCGACGCCGCCTCCCTGCGCCTGGTCGGCGTCGCCGGGTACGAGGCGGAGGTGCCGAACGCGGACCCGGAGTCGGTGCACGCCTGGCTGCGCCGGCTCACCGCGCTGGCCGTCGAGTTCGACAAGGCCGGCCGGTTCGCTCCCGACCTGGAGGAGATCGTCGTCAGCGCGGGCGGCTCCGCCTGGTTCGACGCCGTCTCCGACGTCTTCACCGAGCTGCCCGAGCTGTCCCGGCCCGTGCTGCGGCTGCTGCGCTCCGGGGCGTACGTCTCCCACGACCACGGCTGGTACACCCGCCTGACCCCGTTCAACCGGATCCCGCAGGAAGGGGGCCTGCGGCCCGCGTTCCGGCTGTGGACCCAGGTCGTCTCCCGGCCGTCCCCCGTGCAGGCGTTCGTCAACGCGGGCAAGCGCGACGTCGCCTACGACCTCGGCCTGCCCGAGGCCGAGCTGGTCCGCGACGCCCTGACCGGCGAGGAGCGGCCCGCCGCCGGGGTGCGGGTGGTCAAGCTGTCCGACCAGCACGCCTGGCTGGAGACGGACTCCGCGGACGCCGTCGAGGTGGGCGACTGGGTGGCGCTGGGCATGTCCCACCCGTGCACCATCTTCGAGAAGTGGCCGCTGATCCCGGTCGTGCAGGCGGACGGCACGGTCACGGAGTTCGTGCGCACCTTCTTCTGACGCCTCGGGTGGTCCGGGGGCCCGCGTCGTCGACGGCACGGGCGGGCCCTCGTACCGCGCCGACGCCGGCCTCCACGGCGGCCGCATCGCCGGGATCGGCCGGGTCCTCCCCGGGGCGGGCCGTTCCCCGGGGCGGGTCCTCCTCGGGGCTGATCCCCGCGGGCCCGGGCCGCCCCTAGGCTGAACCTCATGATCGCTTTCGCGCCGGCCGCCGTCCTGCTGCTGCTGTTCCTGGTGAGCGTGTGGACGGACCGCCGGCGCTTCCGCAATGCCGTCCTGCTGGGGCTGACCCTCATATGGGCCTCGATCGGGGTGCTGTTCCTGATCCCGTCGCTGCCGCCGATGCTCGCGATCACCGCGGTGGCGCTGGTCCTGCTGGTGCCGGCGCTGGGCACCCTCGCGCTCGGCGTGTTCCTCGTGGGCAACGGCATCACCATGCTCCGCAAGGAGGGCCGCCGCCCCGCCAACCTGCTGTCGCTGGCCGCCGGGCTGGGGATCTTCGGGCTGATCGCGCTGATCGCCTGGGTCAGCGACCGGGGCTCGCCGGCGATGGACGCGGCCGTCGGCGGGCTGGTGCTGCTCGTCGGCTACGTCTCCTTCCTCTTCGTGTGCTTCCTCGCGTACGCCTTCCTGTACGGGCGGACCCCGGTGCGCCGCGAGGTGGACTACGTGGTCGTGCTGGGCTCCGGCCTGATCGGCGGCGAGCGGGTGCCTCCGCTGCTGGCCTCCCGCCTGGAGAAGGGCCGGCGGATCCAGGCCGCGCAGGCGGCGCGGGGCGGGAGGGTGCCGCTGCTGCTGGTGTCGGGCGGGCAGGGCCCGGACGAGAGGCTGCCGGAGGCGCGGGCGATGGCCGACTGGCTGATCGCGCAGGGTGTGGCGCCGGAGCTCGTCCGGCTGGAGGACCGCTCCCGGACGACGGACGAGAACCTCGCCTTCAGCCGGGCCGTGATGGAGGAGGAGGCCGGGCCGGACCACCGGTGCGTCGTCGTCACCAACAACTTCCACGCCTTCCGCGCCGCGATGACCGCCCGCAAGGCCGGGGTGAACGGGCAGGTCGTGGGCTCGCCGACGGCCCGCTACTTCTGGCCGAGCGCCACCATCCGCGAGTTCGTCGCCGTGTTCTGGGAGCACCGGCTGGTCAACCTGGTGGTCTGCGGCGCGATCGTCGTGGCGACGGGGGTGGCGGCGCTGTCCGCGTAGTGCCGCCACCGGGTGGTCCGTGCCGCGGCGCCGGCAGGCGGTGCGCTGTGGATCTGTGATCAGGGTCGAAAGCCTGGTCAGGGTGCAGATCGGCGGGGCGGTGGGCGACGGTGCCGTCGTCACAGGCGCTGCCGGAGCGCGGGGACGTTCGGGGCTGCGCCGGCCCCGTCTTCCTCCCGCCGCTGAGCATGGGGATCTCCTCGGATTCCGCGGGGGACGCGGAATCCGCCGTAATTCCAACGGGGGCCCGGGTGCTGCCGGTTGGCCCCTCCCCCGGTGTCACGGCCGGGCCGCGGCCGCGGGCGGCGGCCCGCCGAGGTGCGTTCTTGGGGCCGCGGCCGGAGGATGGGGGCAACCAAGCAGGGCACTGCAATGGAGGCACCGATGGGAACTGAATCGGACCAGCAGCCCCAGGCCACATCCCGGCCGGTCAGGCTCAACACCGGCGGGGAGGGCGCGTACGACCCCGAGGACCTCGTCATGGCGACGGGCGCCGACCCGACTCCGGAGCGGGTCGAAAAGGCCCGGAAGCTGATCGAGAAGGAGGGCAAGCAGGTCATCGAGCGCTTCCTTCCGTAACGTTCCGTAACGGAAGGCGTACGAGGGCTGCGGTCGGCCCCGGCCGGACCCATCCGGCCCGGGGCCTCGCGTTGCCGCTGCCCGGCCGGCCCGGGCCGGCACGCCGGGGCCCGCGACGACCTGCGGTTCGGCGGTGCCGCAGTCGGCCGCCGGCGCGGGCACGGCCGCCGGCGCGGGTACGGCCGGTGGGGCGGGCACGGCCGGTGGGGCGGGGTGTGGCGCCCGGGGCGGGGGGCGGCGCCCGGCGCGCGAGCCGGTCCACGAGCCCGCCGAGCAGCGGCCCGTGCGTACCGCCGGCCGGTGGCCCCCGGCGCCCTCGCGGGCGAGGCGGACGGCCCCACCTGGGCTCGCAGACCAGCCTGCGTTGCGCCATGAGTGTGACGGACCGTATCCGGGCGAGCTGAAGGATCGTTAAGGCAGCCGGGGACCGTTACTCGGAGGCAGCATGCAGACGATCACCGTCGACTGGGACCACCCCACCGACCCCGCGCCGGAACTCGCCCGGGACCACGTACGCGACTACGTGCGCACCGGCGGCGTCGACGGCCACCTCTGGCACGGGGTGCCCACCCTCCTGCTCACCACCCTGAACCGCGCCACGGGCCGCACCTTCCGCACCCCGCTGATCTACACGGCGGACGAGGACCGGCTGGTCGTCGCGGCGGCCGGCTGGGGCGCCCCGCAGCACCCGGCCTGGTACCGGAACCTGGCCGCCCACCCGGAGGTCCGCGTCCAGGTGGGCCCGGCGGTCCGCCCCGCCGCGGCCCGCAGGGCGACGGCGGTCGAGCGCGAGGTGTACTGGCCGGCGCTGGCGGCCCTGTGGCCCGCCTTCGACGACTACCAGGAGCACACCCTCCGCGTGATCCCCCTGGTCATCCTGGACCCGGCCCCGCCGGCCCGGTACTAAGCGGCCTCGGGGAAGTGGGGTGCGTTTCCGCGTCGTCCGGTGCGGTGCATCGGCGTGCTGCCGCATCGCCCTCGTACTGGACGTACTTGGGTGATGTGGCAGTGCGGCGAGGTGCCGTGCCGGGCGGCGCGGGGGCGTGCCCCACTTCCCCGAGGCCGCTTAGTCGCCCGGGCGCGGTCGCGGGTCCAGGCCAGGGCTCCCACCAGCAGGGCCACCGCCACCGCGGACAGCGGAAGCCACAGGGTCGTGGTGGCCGCCAGGCAGTCGGCGACGGCCTTGCGGCTCTGGTCCTGCCGGGCGAAGGCCAGGGCCGCGGCGTCGCTGCCGGCCAGGTTGCCCAGCGCGGCCTCCGCCTGGAGGGCCGCGTACCGGCCCGCCAGCCCGCAGCTGCTGCGGGTCTCCGGCATCGGGAACAGCCAGGCCCGGCGCTGGAGCACGGGGGCGAGCGCGATCGCCACGCACAGGCCGACGACCAGCGCGTACGCGACCAGGCTGCGCGTGTACCCCGCGCGGAGGTCCGGCGTCCACGGCGGCCGCCACTGGAAGGCGACGCGGGCTTCCTCGAGCTGGGATCGCTCACGGGCCTCTCCTGCGGCGGCGGGGAAGGCCCCGGCATCCGTCGCGGGACGCCGCGGCCCCCGGCGCCATGCCGTACGGGCCCGGGCGCCCCGCCCGGATGGGCCCCGGCCACCGGCCGCCCGCGGGGGCTAGCCGGCGGCGGGGCGCGGGGTGCGCCACATCGCCCATACCCGGGGGCCGCCGCCCGGGAGCTCCATCTCGGCGACCACGGCGAAGCCGAAGTGCTCGTAGAACGGGATGTTCTCCGGCTTGGAGGACTCCAGGGCGACCGGCATGCCCTCCGCGTCGGCCTTGGCCAGGCCCGAGCGGAGCAGCGCGGCCCCGTGCCCCTGGCCCTGGGCGGCCGGGTCGGCGCCGACGACGGCCAGGTACCAGTGGGGGTCCCGGGGCGGGGCGGCGGCGGCCGCCTCGACGGCGTCCCGGAAGAGGGAGGCCCGGTCGCCGAGGATGCCCTGGAGCTCCTCGACGGTCCCGGCGTCGGGGACGGCCTTGTCGAGGGCGTGCGGCGGCACCCAGAAGGCGGCGGCGGCGTCGGTGAGCTCGCAGACGCCGTGGCGGCCGTACTGCCGGGTGAAGAGAGTGGCGAAGTAGCGGCGCATCCCGTCCTCGCGGGAGGCGTCGTCGGGGAAGAACCAGCGCATCATCGGGTCGTCGCCGAAGGCACGGGCGAGGGTGGCACTGACCGTTGACGCATCGTCGGGCGCTGCCGCCCGCGGAGTGTTCGCATTCGACATACCGGTCATTCTGCACCTGATGATCTTGGCCGTCGACGCGGGGGTCCCCGGCCCGCAAAACCAACAACTCCGCTTCAGCGGGAAGTTGGCTCCCACCCCCCTGGGGGCGACTGCGACCAGCAGTCAGGGCCTCGGCTCCCTCCCGGATCCGCCGACCCGTTCGGCCGGTGCACAGACAAGAGACGGGGAGGTCCGGAAAGGATCCCCCTCCGGCCGGAGTTTCCATGAGGGCAGGTGGCTCACCGCCTGGGGACGAGGCGCGATGCCGGGCGGCGCGGGTCTGGGCTCCGCAAGAGGCGGACCGGGCACCCCGGGGCCGCCTGTCGAGGCGGTGCCGTCCTCCTCGATCGATTCCACGTCCGGCATTGCCGCCAGGGAGGTGAGCTGGCCCGGCGTGAGGCGGGCGGCGAAGCCGTTCAGGCTGTCGCGGTAGACGTGGAGCGGGCGGACGCCCTCGACCCGGTCCGCGACGGCGGCCGGGTCGAGGGCCCGGTCGACGGTGACGATGTACGTCGGCCAGTCCGCCGGATCCTCACGGACTTCGCGGACCTCGCAGACCTCGCGGACTTCGTGGGCCGCGGGGCCCGCAAAGGCGTCGGCAGCGGTGGCGGTGGCGGGCAGGGCGGCTACGGCGGCCAGGGCGGCGGCGAACGCCGCCGGGAGGGCACGCCCGAGGCTGGTGCGCATGGTGCGAGGCGATCACGCCCGGCCGGTGCAGGTCAACGACGTCCGGCGGCGCGGCGGCGGCCTCCGGGAGCACACCCCGGAGTGCGCCCCGGGCGGCGGCACCGGCCGGACGGGTGGTTTCACCGCCTCCCCCGGGCCCCCGGGGGAAACGGCCGCCCGGCGCCGGTGCCCACCGCAGCCCAGGTGAATCGTTTCCCCGCCCGCCGCGCCACCGCTCCCCCGCCCCCGCCCTCGGCCCTCGTCCGAACGGAGCGGGCCGTTCAAGTCGGGCCCGCGCGGCCACCGATGCAGGGAAGAGCCCCGCCCGACGCCGCATCCGGCGGGGCGGCGGCCCGCTCGTGACGGCCTTCCGACCACCCCCAGGAGCCCCCGCCCATGCGTCTGCTCGCGCCTTTGACGACCGCCGCTGCCGCTCTCCTCGCCCTGGCCCCCGCCACGGTCGGCGGCGCGGCCGCCGACACCCCCGAGCCCAGCCCGGTACCGCTGCACACCTCCTCGAACGCGATCCCCGGCCAGTACATCGTCACCCTCGACAAGACCGCCGACCCGGCGGCGGTCGCCGCGGTCACGGGCGTGAAGCCGTCGTTCACGTACTCCAAGGCGATGCGCGGGTTCGCCGCGTCCCTCACCGCCGCCCAACTCCAGGCGATCCGGGTGCTGCCGGGAGTGACCTCCGTGGAGGAGGACGCGGCCCTGACCGCCCCGCCCGTCGCCGCGCCCGCGCCCCGGGTCGCGGTCGCGGCCACCTCCTGGGGGCTGGACCGCATCGACCAGAAGCAGCTGCCGCTGGACAACGAGTTCACCGTCCAGGGCAACGGCGCCGGCGTGACCGCGTACATCCTCGACACCGGCATCGACTTCGCGCACAGCGAGTTCGGCGGCCGTGCCAAACCCGGCTTCGACGCCGTCGGCGACGGCCGGGGCGGCCTGGACTGCCACGGCCACGGCACGCACGTCGCCGGCACGATCGGCGGCCGGACGTACGGTGTGGCCGCCAAGGTGAACCTGGTCAGCGTCCGGGTCCTGGGCTGCGACGGCAGGGGCTCGTACTCCGGGATCATCGCGGCCCTCGACTGGGTCGCGGAGAACGCCACGCAGCCCGCCGTCCTCAACGGGTCCCTGGGCGGTGCGCGGTCCAGCGCCGTCAACGCCGCGGCCGACGCGCTGTTCGACGCGGGCGTCCTCCCCGTCGTCGCGGCCGGCAACGAGGCGCAGGACGCCTGCAACGTCTCCCCCGCGTCGGCCTCGCGCGTGGTGACGGTCGCGGCCACCGACCGCTACGACCGGGAGACGGGCTTCTCCAACTTCGGCCAGTGCGTCTCCCTCTACGCACCCGGCCAGGAAATCGTCTCGGCCCGCCTGTCCGGCGGCAGCGTGGCCCTGGACGGCACCTCGATGGCCGCCCCGCACGTCACGGGCGTCGCCGCCCTCTACAAGGCGGCGCACCCCGACGAGTCCCCGGACCGGGTGGCCGGCTTCCTGGAGCAGCAGTCGACGAAGGACATCCTGAGCCGCCTCGGCTACAACACCCCCAACCGGCTCCTCAACACCGCCGGCTACTGAGCCCCGTCGGGGCCGCCGGCGCCGGTGTGCAGCTCGAACCACACCACCTTGCCGATGCCGCAGGCCCGCGGGTACGCACCCCACTGCGCGGCCAGCTCGGCGACGATGGCGAGCCCGCGCCCGGCCTCGTCCTCGGGCGCGGCCGTGCGGGGCGCGGGCAGGGACGGGTTCGCGTCGAGGAACTCCACCCGCAGCCGGTCGCCGTACCGGCCGCCCCGCATCCACACCTCCCGCCCGACGGGCACGCGGGCGTGCCGGCAGGCGTTCGTCATCAGCTCGCTGACGAGCAGTACGGCGGTCTCCACGGTGCCCTCGGGGAGCTTCCACTCCCGGACCTGCCGGGTGAACAGGGCCCGCGCCAGGCGGACGCTGCGGGGGCTTCGGACGAAGCGGTACTCAAAGGTGTGGTCCATGATCCGCACCCTCCCGCCCGGGCCCGGGCCCCGGCGAGACACGGCACCGGAGGCGGGGGCCGTGTACCCGTGCGGTACCCGGCCGGGGTGCGCCCTCCGGACCCGAATGGCCGGCCGGAGCGGGGACGCGCACGCTGGAAGGATGGGAACCGAGACATACGGCACGTCCACCGGCGCGTTGTCCGGGCTCCTGGAGAACCCCGTCGTCGGAATGTCGCCGTGGATCGTGTTCTCCCTGCTGGTCGGGCCGGGACGGTTCGAGCTCGCGGTCGGGATCTCCCTGGCGGCGGCCGTCGTCCTCGTCGTGCTGGGCCGCGTGGTCAACCGGGGCAGCTCGTGGAAGCTGCTGGAGCTGGCCGACGTGGTGTTCTTCGGCGCGATGACCGTCGTCGGGGCCCTGGCGAGCGAGGGCACGCGCACCTGGCTGGAGACGTACGCGGGCGAGGTCGCGAACTTCACCCTCGCCGCGATCGCCTTCGGCTCGATGGCCGTGGGCATGCCGTTCACGCTCCAGTACGCCCGCGAGCAGGTTGATCCGTCCCTCTGGCACACGCGCGGCTTCATCCGGACCAACTACATGATCACCGGGGCGTGGGGCCTCGCCTTCCTGGTGGCCGGGCTGGCCGGCCTCGTCGGCGACCTGATCCTGCGCAGCCCGGACAACATGTGGACCAACTGGATCATCCCGATCCTGGCGATCGTCGCCGCCCTCCGGTTCACCGCCTGGTACCCGGACGTCGTACGGGCCCGCGCCGCCCGCGAGGCGAAGGGGCTGGGCCGCGAGCCGCCGAACCTGGCCTCGCTGATGCTGCCGGTGGCCGGCCTCCTCGTACCGATCGGGATCGCCGTCCTCGTTTTCGACGGCGACCTGTGGTGGCTGGGCGTGGCCCTGATCGTGGGCGGCGGCCTCCTGACGAAGGCCCTCCACGCACGGAGTTGAGGCCCCCCGCAGCCCTTCGGCCAAACCGCCACTCGATCGTGTGATCGATGGTCGCCCGCGCCCCTGCCCGGGTATGGGCCGGGCGGACAACAGCACGGCCGAGGGGCGGGGCGCGATGAGCGAGGCATGGCGGTACGGCGGCAACCAGATCAAGCTGTGGCGCACGGAGGCGGGCAAATCCCGCGACGAACTGGCCGAAGAAGCCGGTTACGCCGCCGAGTACGTGAAGTCGATGGAACAGGGCCGCCGCCGCCCGACGCTTCATTTGTTGCAGATCGCGGACTCGATGTTCGGCGCGGGCGGAAAACTCGCCGCTGCCTCTGAGTACATGAAGCCGGAGCCGTACCCGAAGCGTTCCGAGGAGTTCATGGCCACCGAGGCCGAGTGCATCGCGTTCCACTCCTACGAGCCGCTATTCATCCCGGGACTGCTGCAAACCGAGGAATATGCGCACGCCCTGATCAGCTCCAGCTGTCCGCCGCTTGACGACGAAACGGTGCACGAACGAGTGTCCGCACGTCTGGAGCGCCAACGGACGATGATCCGCCGAACCGGCACGATGTACACCTTCGTCGTCAACGAAGCGGCGTTGAAGACGAACGTCGGCGGTCCCGGCGTGATGCGAGGTCAGCTGCACCACATCCTGGAGCTCTCCGAACTCCGCAACGTCTCGGTCCAGCTGCTGCCCACGGGTCGGTGCCCAGGCGTTGCGCTCGTCGGCCCGATCGTGCTGCTGAAGACGCCCGAGCACCAAGTCTGGGCCTGGGCTGACGGGCAAGAGACCAGCGCCATGTACACCGACCACGACAAGGTCAGCGCGCTTACGCAGGCGCATGACATGATCCGCACGAACGCCCTTAGCAAGGCGGACACAACGGAGTTCATCAAGAAGTTCGTGGAGGAGCTATGAGCAGCAGCCGCCTGACGTGGTTCAAGTCCAGCTACAGCGACGGCCAGGGCGCCAATTGCATAGAAGTCGCTCTTGACTGGCACAAGTCGAGCTACAGCAACGGCCAGGCCTCGGCCTGTGTCGAGGTGGCGGCCTGCCCGCACACCATCCACGTCCGTGACTCCAAGCTCGGCGAGGACGGGCCGACGTTCGCCGTCCCCGCCGAGGCCTGGCAGGCGTTCCTGAGCCAGGTCAGCTGAACACGACCGACCGCAGCTTCAGCCGCTCGGAGCCGTAGCCCGTGAGGGGCCGCAGGGTGAACGAGTCGCCCTCGCAGTCGGGTTCGGTGAACACCGTCGCCGTGGAGTCGGTGTGGTTGCGCGGCGAGTGGGCCGGGTTGCTGGCGCCCGGGTCGGCAACTTCCGGCAGGGTGATGCACTCGTCGCTTTCCGGGCCCAGCAGAACGCCCACCTGCGGGCGGCCGTCGAGGCCGGAGTAGACGTACGTGAACGCGCCTTCGGCGGCGACCGCGGACGTCGGGATCGTCAGGACGAGGGTCAGCGCACCGAACACGGCGGCGGCGGCATTGCGAAGACGCATGGAAAGGGTTCCCCTCACAAGGAGCAACAACGTGCAGGAACCACCCTTCCGGCGCACTGCACCCCAGGTCACCGGCCACCCGGTGCCGAATCGATCCGCCCTCGCCCGAATGGCCCAGCGTCGTCAACTCAGGTCGTACACCGTCACCGCCACGCCCCGCGCGGACAGCGCCTGCGTGACCATCGGCTCGACGCGGGACCACTTGCCGCCCGCCAGCCCGCAGCCGATCCGCGGCATGTGGACCGAGGCGTCCAGCTCGACGGCGTGGTCCGCGAGGGCGGCCAGGCAGCGTTCGAGGGCGTCGTAGCGGATCGGGACGCCCGCGCTGCCGGTGCGTATGCCGCGCTGGCCGACCATGTTGGCGACCCAGGTGTCGTCCTTGACTCGGACCAGCCGGACCGCGCCCAGCCCGAAGTCGTTCTTCGCCCGGCCCCGGTGCCAGGCCCGGAAGTCGGCCTCGGGCTCCGGCCAGCGCTTCGACAGGGCCAGGACGAAGCCCTTGCCCCAGCCGCCGATGTCGTTGCACACATGCGCGATGATTTTCGGCCCCTTGGCCTGCGGGCTCGTCGCGTCCCCGGCAATGATCCTCAGCGGTGTCATCCCCCCACCGTAAGCGCGGCCACTGACAGGACCGCGGCCTACCGGAACCGGTCCCCCGCGAACCTCTTCAGCGCCGCGTCCACCCGCTCCCGCGGCAGCGGCAGGAACTGGGCCTTCGCGTCCAAGGGGTGGACCAAGAGCTCCCCGCGGGACCGCTGCACGTACAGGCGCCAGGCCCGCCGGTACTGCGAGGCCGCGCCCTCCCGCAGCCACACGACCAACTGGTCCCGGAGGACGGGGTACTGGAGGTTACTGCTCCTCCGCGTCACCAGCTGGATGTCCTCCCACGGAATGTCCAGGCTGCGACCTCGCATCCGCAGTGTGAAGGTCTGCCGGTCCAGGGCCAGAGCAAACCTGTCCCGAACGAGGAACGACACCGGGAAGGCGGCGAGGAAACCCGAGTAGAGGAAGAGCAGGAAACCGCCCAGCGAGCCCGGCAGAAGGCCGCGGGAGACGGTGACCGCCACGGACACGGACGCCGCCCCGGCGGCCAGCGTGCGCCAGCCCGGCACGCTGCCCTCGAACAGGGCCCCGTCCTCGTCGTCACGGGCGATCCCGTGCTCGGGGCGCGCATGGGGGTCCCACGCGTGCGGGGCGAACCGCTCCAGCGCCGACTCGACCTCGGCCCGCCGGACGCCGAGGGAGAACAGGTCGCACACGATCACCCCGCCCAGCCGGGGGACCCGCCACGGCAGGCCCCGCCGTGAGGCCTGCTCGTCCGCACCCGGGTCGAGCGGCCGCACGAACAGGGCCCCGTTGGACGCGTTGCCCCGCCGCCACGACACAACACCGACCTGCGCGACGGCGCTCCACGGCCAGTGGGCCGTGCGACCCCGGTGAACGTAGGTCACGCCCGCTGCGTCCAGGGTGAGGGCGCCCGGGAAGCAAAGGCAGAGCGCCGGGGGAAGCACCGGAACGCACAGGAACACGGTCCACAGCGCCAGGAGCACCCCATCGAGGACATCGAGGTTCCGGGTCGGGTCGGTCAGGACCAGCACCGCCGGTGTCACGGCGACAGCGGCGAGCAGAAACGCCAGCACGGCCAGCCGGGCCCGCCGCGTGGTGCTGTGGAAACCCTGGGCGGTGGCCCGGCGCGATCGCCGCCGGGCTGCGTACGGCGGCGGGCGCTCCGTGTCCGGGGCCGGCTTCCACACCAGGCCGCCGAAGCGCTCCAGCACCTTGCCGATCTGCTCGGGCGTGCAGTCGAGCCGGGAGACATCGGCGGCAATCACCCTGCCGAGGCGGCGGGCGACCCGGGCACGACCGAGGAACAGGTAGCTGCGCGTCGGGGTGTCGGGCAGCAGGTTCAGCACGAGGTAGTACGTCCCGCGGGTGCGGGAAAACAGGTGCGGGCACCAGGCCAGCCGGGCTTCGGAAATCCGGTGCCACGCGTACCGGTAGCGGCGGCGGGGCTGGCCGGGCTTCCCTCGCACGAGGACGACTTCCCCGGCGGAGACCTCCAAACCGTAAGGCTCCATAAAGCGCCGAACACCCAGCCAGCCGATCAGCGCGGCAACGAGGAGGGAGGAGCCGAAGACGGCGTCGGGAACCCGCGCGTACACCCCTTCGGTCGGCTGACCGTTCCGGCTCGCCCGCGACAGCTCCGCCATGAACGTCGTGACGTCTCCGTAGGCGACGAGGCTCCAGAAGGCGAGCAGCGCTCCGAACAGGGCTGCCACGAGCAGCACCATGCGCCCGCCCTGGTTGCGACGGACATACCGCACGGCCGGCTGCTCGGCATCTGGCTCCGGGTCGCGCCCGGCAGCCCGCTCCGGCTTCGCCAGGTTGGGCCGGTAGGCCGGGTTGCGGGCCACGCCGAGGCTGCCCGCGGTGTTGAGGTCGCTCTTCTGGGGCTCCGGCAGGCCGCGTACGACGAGCCGGGCGCGTGCCTGCTCGTACAGGGTGTTCAGGTCGATCAGGGCCGGGCCGTCCGCCACACCCTGTCCCAGTACGCGGAGCAGCTCCCCGGTGAAGGCGGTGTTCCGTTCGCCCGGCTCGGCCTTGGCCGTGGCCCCGGCGTGCGCGGCGGCCAGGAGGCAGATGCCCTCGACCCTGGCATGGGCGGCGAGGTCCGCGCCGCCGCTCATGGCATTGGCGGCGAGGCCGCTGTAGCAGCAGTCGAGCACCACCACCCGGCGCAGGGACGGGGCCTTCAGGACGGCGGGGCGCAGGTGCCGGTACTCGATCCCGGTGTAGGCGTGCCCGGTCCGCGCGGTCGGGAGCCCGAGGTACAGCTCGTCCGTGTCGGGGTCCACGAGGCCGTGGCCGGCGAAGTAGACGAGGAGGGTGTCGGTGGCCCGGGCCGCGGCGGCGCGGATGGCGTCGAGGACCTCTTCCTGGCTCGACGGCTCGGCGAGCACGGTGCAGTGGGCCTCCGGCAGGTTCCAGGAGGAGGGGCCGGTCAGCAGCGCCCGCAGGTCGGCGAGGTTGCGGGCGACGTGCGGCAGCTCCGACAGCGTGCGGTAGCGGCTGACGCCGATGAGCACGGCGCGGGAGCCCGCCGGGTCGGGCAGCGGCATGACCCGGCCTACGCCCCCGTCCCGTCCGACGCACCCGTACCGCTGGCTCCGGCGTCCCCGTCGGCCCGGACGGATGCAGTGGCCTCGCTCATGTCGGCCGGTACGGCGTCCGCGCGGTCCAGCAGGGCGACGGCCTGTCGGAGTTGTTCCTCGTCGGCGCCGGTGAGGACGATCTCCAGGTCGCCGCGCCGGACCGTGACCGCCCGCGGGTCCGGCCGCGTGCCGTGCCAGGCGGCGATGGACACCACGAGCGAGGCGGCGGACCAGCCGCTGCCGACGATCAGGGTCACCAGGTCGAGGACGTCGCCCATGTCCCCGGGCCGGGGCTCCCGGCCGGTCAGGTCGATGTGAGCGGTGCGGCGCAGGTCGGGATCGCGGGAGAGCCACTTGTAGAGGGAGCTCAATTCGGCCCGGTCGCCGTGGACTTGCAGTTCGACGCGCATGAAGCCCCTTCACCCGCCCAGCAGTCGTGCCCCGGATGCCCGGACTCCCCATCCTGGCACCGCGCACCGGGCCGAGTCCGGGGAACGGCCACATCGGCCGGCGAGTCCAAGCCCTCCCCGGGCCAGACCCGTGCCCAGACCCGTGACCAGGCCCGTGCCCAAACCCCTGACCAGGCGCCCGCGCCCCGACCCAGACCCGTGCCCAGAGCTGTGCCCAGGCCCGTGGCCAGGCCAACGCGCGGGGCGGGCTTTGGTGGTCCTGCAGGCACGACGCCCTGGCAAGGCGCAGCCGGGGCCCTGCATCTCTGATGAAGCCGTCATGCCTCTTGTGCCCCCTGGCCGTTCTTCGGGGGCTTCCCGGCAGTCTGTTGGCATTCCGGGGCGGGTCGGCCGGTCAAGGGTGGCCGAAGGCCATCGCGCAGCGACGCGACGACGAAGGAGGAGCGCCCTTGAGGGGCCGGCCCGCCCCGGGAGGACAATGGGCTGCCGGGAAACCCCCTACACGCTCCCGACCCCGGCCGACCGCGCCCCCGCCCCTTCCGCCCTTCCAGCCCCTCCCACCCCTTCCGTTCTCCCCCTTCCAGCCCCGCCCCGCCCCCCGATCAGAGGTATTCGCGGGCGAATTCCACCGCCCATTCCACGGCCGCTATGGGGATGCTGCCGGGGCCGGAGGCCGGGTCGATGGCGAGGCGGGCGTCCTCCCAGCCGCGGCCGTGGTCCCGGTAGATCGCGAAGCGTCCGTCGTGTCCGCTCCCACCGTCGTGCCGGTGGACCAGGAACTCGATCGCCCGATCGTCGCCGTCCGTGCCCACCGTCGTGATCGTCATGCCGCCGACTGCGAAATCCACCGCGCCGCCCCTCCCCGCTGTCCCGGAAGGCCAGCCTCTGCCACCACACCGCCGCGCCGCATGAGCGCGCGTACTCAGCCGACGTACTCAGCCGACGGGCTCAGGCCGACGCACTCAGCCGACGCACTCAGCCGTCGCACCCAGGGCGACGCACCCAAGGCGACACACTCAGCCAACGCACCCAGCGAGACGTACCCCGGGCGACGCACCCAGGGCGACGCACCCAGGCCAGCGCACCCAGCGCGACCCGCCCGCCCCGCCTTACCCCGCCCCACCCCGCCCTACCCCCCGGTACGTGACGAGCACAACACCGCCCCCGGCCCCCCACCCACACCCCCGCCGATTCAGCCGATTCCACAGGCCGAGCAGCATCGCGGCCGCCGTTTCCAAGGGCGGACCGCACCGGCACCCACCCATCCACGAAATCCGGACATTTCTGCCACGGCTTCGTGACATCAATTCCGCCGCCGCCCACCCCCCGGGCCCGTAAGCTCCTGTTATGCAGGTGATCCAGTCAACGAAGCTCGCCAATGTCTGCTACGAGATCCGCGGCCCCGTCCTCGAAGAGGCCATGCGGCTCGAAGCGGCAGGTCATCGCATCCTCAAGCTCAACACCGGCAACCCCGCGGCCTTCGGCTTCGAGTGCCCGCCGGAGATCCTTGAGGACATGCTCCGCAACCTGGGCAGCGCCCACGGCTACGGGGACGCGAAGGGGCTGCCCTCCGCGCGCCGGGCGGTGATGCAGCACTACCAGACCAAGGGCATCGAGCTGGACGTCGAGGACATCTACCTCGGCAACGGCGTCTCCGAGCTGATCCAGATGGCGATGCAGGCGCTGCTCGACGACGGCGACGAGGTGCTCGTCCCCGCCCCGGACTACCCGCTGTGGACGGCCGCCGTGTCGCTGGCCGGCGGCACCGCCGTGCACTACCGCTGCGACGAGCAGTCCGACTGGATGCCGGACCTGGCCGACATCGAGCGCAAGGTCACCGATCGCACCCGCGCGATCGTCATCATCAACCCGAACAACCCGACCGGTGCCGTCTACGACGACGAGATGCTGCGGGGCCTCACCGACATCGCGCGCCGCCACAACCTGATCGTCTGCTCCGACGAGATCTACGACCGGATCCTGTACGACGGCGCCACGCACACCAACACCGCCGCGATCGCCCCGGACCTGCTGACCCTCACCTTCAACGGGCTCTCCAAGAACTACCGCGTCGCCGGCTACCGCTCCGGCTGGATGGCGGTCTGCGGTCCGAAGAAGCACGCCTCCTCGTACATCGAGGGCCTGACGATCCTGGCCAACATGCGCCTGTGCGCCAACGTGCCCTCGCAGTACGCCGTGGCGACGGCCCTCGGCGGCCGGCAGTCCATCGAGGACCTGGTGCTGCCCGGCGGACGGCTGCTGGAACAGCGGGACACCGCGCACGACCTGCTCACCCAGATCCCCGGCATCACCTGCGTGAAGCCCAAGGGCGCGCTGTACCTGTTCCCGCGGCTCGACCCGGCCGTCTACAAGATCAAGGACGACCGGCAGATGGTCCTGGACCTGCTGCGGGCCGAGAAGATCATGGTGGTGCACGGCACGGGCTTCAACTGGAGCGAGCCGGACCACTTCCGCATCGTGACCCTGCCGAACGCGACCGACCTCGCGGACGCGGTGACGCGGATCGGCAACTTCCTGGACGGCTACAGCCAGCCGTAACCCCCGCCCCCGCGCGCACGCCGTCACACCCGGCCCCGCCCCCGCGCGCACGCCGTCGCACCGACCCGGCCCCCGCCCGCGCGGGCACGCCGTGGCACCCGGCCCGGAGCCTGCACGGCCCCGGACCGGGGCCGGTCAGGGGCGCCCGGCCAGGTCCCGGGAGACCGGGTCCGGATCCAGGGCGGCTGCGTGCGCGTCCATCCGCTCGGCGGCGAGGATCGCGACGGTGGTGTCGGCGCGGGACGCGGCCACGACGAGCGCCCGGCCGGCGAGGTCGCGGGCGCGCTGGTGCAGGGCGGCGGGGTCAGCCCCCTGCGCCCGGGGCGCACGGACGGGCTCGCTGCCGCGCAGGCGCGTGACCTGGGCGGCGATACGGGCGCCCGCGCTGTCGAGGCCCAGCTGGTCGGTGACGGCCAGCAGGGCGCAGAGGTGGCCGGCGAGCTGGTGGTCCAGCGCTTCGGCCCGGCTGCTGTGCGGGTAGCCGGCACGGCTGTCGTGGCTGCCGGCGTGGTGGCCGCCCGCACGGTGGACGGCCGGCTTGGTCCGGATCGGCTCGTACATGAGGTGGCCTCCTGCGGGGTCAGGCGACCATCCTACATTGGATCCATTCTAAAGTTGAGTTCGATCCTGAAAGCCGGACGCGTACGGGACCCGCCCCGGCCGGAGGGCCGGCGTGTGCGGAAGCGGCCCCGGCCGGAGGGCCGGCGCGTGCGGAAGCCGCCCCGGCCGGAAGGCCGGCGCGTGCGGAAGCCGCCCCGGCCGGAAGGCCGGCGCGTGCGGAAGCCGCCCCGGCCGGAAGGCCGGAGAGCCGCCACCTCACGGCGCGGGCATCGGTGCTGCCGGCGTGAACTCCGCCGCCACCTCACGCCGCCGGCATCGGCACCGCCGGCGTGAACTCCGCCGCCGCCACCCCGCACCACGGCACCGCCGCCGCCGGCCACACCGGGCCGACCGCCTCCCCGCGCTCCACCGCGCCGGGGGCCACCCCGGGCACCTTCACCAGCGCCTGGGCCGCACGCCCGCCCGGCACCGGCTCGGCCTGCTCCCGGAACTCGACCGTGACGACGTACGCACCGACGCCCTCGGGCCGGCCCGCCGCCTCCACGGCCGCCACCACCCGCCGACTCGCCGCGTCGACCCGGCACCCCGTGACCCGTACGTCCGCCACCGCGGGCCGCGGCGGCGCGCCGCCCGCGCCGTCGCCGGCCCACACGTACAGGCCCAGCGGGGCGAACACCAGCAGGGCGGCCACGGCCGACAGGCCGACGGCCCAGCCCTGCCACTTCAACGCGCTCACGCTCACGCTCACGGCCATGCCACGATCCTGACGGCCCGCCGCCCCCGCTTCCAGCACCCGCGGATTCATACGGCATTTCGAAGTGGGACCGCCTGGTCACCCGGCGTTCACCCAACTCCTCGCGGAATGTGGGTTTCCGTGAGCAGGCTGCACCCGTGAGACGCATCCTGGCAATCGTGCTGGGTGTCCTCCTCCTCGGCGGCGTTGCAGCCGTCGTCCTCCTGGGAGGCACCGAGCCCACGGCAACGAAGACCGTGGAAGGCGTCATCGGGTCCGAGAAGGCAGAGTTCTTCCGCGACCCCGACGTCGTCAAGGCCCTGAAGAACAAGGGCTACACCGTGAAGACCGAGACCTCCGGCTCCTGGGCGATGGACCGGCTCCCGCTGAAGAGGTACGACTTCGCGTTCCCCTCCAGCAGCGAGCCCGCCCCGGAGATCGAGGCCGCGGCCGGCATCAAGGGGGCCCAGACCACCCGTCCCTTCTTCTCCCCGCTCGTCGTCATCGCCCGCGCGGGCGCGGCCAAGGTCCTCGCCGACAACGGCCTGGCCAGGATGGCCGGCAGGAACTCCGGCACCCTCCTGATGGGCCCCTACCTCAAGGCCGCCGGGGAGGACCGGACCTGGCAGCAGCTGCCCGGCTCGGCCGCCCACCCCGAACTCACCGGCACCGTGTTCATCAAGACCACCGACCCGGCCGCCTCCAACTCCGGCGCGCTGTTCCTCGCCGCCACCTCCAACGTCGCCAACGACAACAAGGTCGTCGCCGACGACGCGGCGATCGAGCGGACGGCCCCGCTGATGCGGAAGCTGATCTCCGTGCAGGGCGCCCTGGAGCAGAGCACCGACGACCCGTTCCGCTCCTTCATCAGCGGCAGCGGCGAGCCGCTCATCCTCGCCTACGAGGCCCAGGTCGCCGCCCTCGTCCAGCAGAAGCAGGCCCCCGCCGACATGGTCGTCCTCTACCCGGACACCACCGTCAACTCCCCGCACACCTTCGTCCCGATCAGCGAGAACGCCCGCGAGCTCGGCACCCTCCTGGCCACCGACCCCGAGTTGCGCAAGCTGGCCGTCCGGCACGGCTTCCGGCCGCAGGACGGCGTGCCCGAGTTCACCGCCGCGACCGCCGCACACGGCGCGTACCTCAACCCGGAGCTGACCGGCATCCGCCAGGTCGGCGCACCCACCGTCAAGATCCTCATGGCGCTGGCCGAGCGCGCCAAGGGCTAGGGAACCAGGGGGACCCGCACCATGACACTCTCGCCTCCCGAGGACGGCCCGCTCGTCCTCACCGCACCCGAGCCCGTGCCCGCCGTCCGGCGGGAGCAGGCCTCCGGCCTCGTCCCGCTCGACGACGCCGTCCGCGCCGAAGCGGCCCGCCGGGCCGCGGAGTACGCCGGCTCGCTCACCGGGATCGACCCGCGCTCCCCCGAGTTCGCCGCCCGGATCGGCGAGGTCACCGGGCTCGGCGCGGCCGACATGCGCACCGCCGACCGGCAGTCCAACCGGATGCTGGAGCGGGCCGTGCGCGCGCTGGGCTCCGAGGGCGGCGACGCCCAGGCGCGGGTCGCGGGCTCGCTGGTCGAGCTGCGCCGCACCGTCGAGGACCTCGACCCGCGGGACAACCCGGGCCGGGGCGCGCGCCGGCTGCTGGCGAAGCTCCCCGGCGGCAACCGGTTCCGCGACCACGTCGCGAAGTACGCCTCCGCGCAGGCCACCCTCAACCGGATCGTCGGCGCGCTGCGCAGCGGCCAGGACGAGCTGCGCCGCGACAACGCGGCCCTGCACACCGAGCGGGCCCGGCTGTGGGAGACCATGGGCCGGCTCCAGGAGTACGCGTTGCTGGCCGAGGCCCTCGACGCGGCCGTCGAACAGCGGATCGCGGAGGCCTCGTACGCCGACCCGGAGGCGGCCGACGCGCTCCGCGCCGACGTGCTGTTCCCCGTCCGGCAGAAGCACCAGGACCTGCTGACGCAGCTGGCCGTGTGCGCGCAGGGCTACCTGGCGATGGACGTGGTCCGCCGCAGCAACGAGGAGCTGGTCAAGGGGGTGGACCGGGCGGCGACGACCACCGTGGCCGCCCTGCGGATCGCGGTGATGCTCGCGTCGGCCCTCGACAACCAGCGCAAGGTGGCCGAGCAGGTCGGTGCGCTGCGCTCCACGACGGAGGACCTGATCCGCGGCAACGCCGAGATGCTGGCCACGCAGAGCGGGGAGGTGCAGCGGATCGCCGCCGACCCGGCCGTCGGTGCCGAGACGCTGCGGGCCGCGTTCGCGCAGATCTATACGACGCTCGACGCGATCGACACCTTCAAGGTGCAGGCCGCCGAGACCATGGCCGCCACCGTGGACGCCCTGAGCGGGGAGCTGCAGACGGCCTCCGCCCACCTGGCGCGGACGCGGGCGGCCGACGCCGCAGAGGGGGGTGCGCTGTGAACGACGGGACGACGGTCCGCCGGCGGGCCCGGCGGTGGCCGGCCACGTGCCTGGCGCTCGCGGTCCTGGCGGGCGGTACGGCGGGGTGCACCGCCGACGGGCCCGCCGGGCCGGAGAAGAGCGCGTACAAGGACGGGACGCTGCGGGTACTGGCCTCCAGTGAACTCGCCGACATGGAACCGGTGCTGAAGGCCGCGAAGAAGGCCACCGGCGTCAGCGTCGAGCTGACCTGGTCGGGCACCCTGGACGCGGCCGAGGCGGTCGCCTCCGGCAAGGCCGACGGGAAGTACGACGCGATCTGGCTGTCCTCCAACGACTACCTGCGGCTGCGCCCGGAGGCGGCCGTGAAGATCGGCAGCGAGACCCCGGTGATGTCCTCGCCCGTCGCGCTCGGCGTGAAGCCGGACGCGCTGGCCAGGCTCGGCTGGAAGCCCGAGGAGGTCACCTGGTCCGCGGTGCACGAGGCGGTGGCCGCCGGGAAGCTGACGTACGGGATGACCGACCCGGTGCGCTCCAACTCGGGCTTCTCGGCGCTGGTTTCGGTGGCCTCGGGGCTGTCGGGGGCGCAGGCGGCGCTGACCGACGCCGACGTGAAGACGGCCCAGCCCAAGCTGAAGCAGTTCTTCGCCGGGCAGAAGCTGACCTCCGGCTCCTCCGGCTGGCTGGCGGCCGCGTACACCAAGCGCGGGGACGTGGACGCCCTCGTCAACTACGAGTCCGTGCTGCTGGCGATGAACCGGGACGCGAAGACGGACCTGGCGGTGGTCCGGCCGCGCGACGGGGTCGTCACCGCCCACTACCCGCTGGCCCTGCTGGCCTCGGCGCCGGCCGGGGCCCGCGAGTCCGGGCGGGCCCTGACCGACTGGCTGCGCGGCACCGAGGCACAGAAGCTGATCACGGAGGGGACCTTCCGGCGGCCGGTGGCGGCCGGGGTGGCCCCGGCGGCCGGGCTGAACCCGGACAAGCGGCGCGAGCTGCCGTTCCCGGGGAGCCGGCAGGTCGCCGACGGGCTGCTGGCCTCGTACGAGAACGAACTGCGCCGGCCCTCGCGGACGGTGTACGTGCTGGACACCTCCGGCTCGATGGCGGAGGAGAACCGCATCGGGCGGCTGCGGGACGCGCTCATCGAGCTGACGGGCACCGGGGACGCGGGGCCCGGGCGGCGGTTCCGGGACCGGGAGGAGGTGACGCTGCTGCCCTTCGGCGACAAGGTGAAGCAGGTCCTCACCCACGTCGTGGAGCCGGGCAACCCGGGGCCGGCGCTGGACGCGATCCGCAAGGACGCGGGCGCGCTGCGGCCCGAGGGCGGCACGGCGGTGTACGCGAGCCTGCGGGCGGCGTACGAGCACCTGGGCAAGGGGAGCACGGACGGGTTCACCTCGATCGTGCTGATGACCGACGGGCGGAGCGGGGACAAGGCGAAGGACTTCGAGGCCTTCCACGCCGCCCTGCCGGAGGCGCAGCGGCACACCCCGGTCTTCGCGGTGCTGTTCGGGGACTCCGACCGCAAGGAGCTCACCCGGATCACCGAGGTGACCGGCGGGCGCCTCTTCGACGCCACCGGCGGCAACGACTCGCTGCGCGGGGCCTTCGAGGAGATCCGTGGCTACCAGTAGAGCGGCGGGCAGGGCCGCCGGCGGAGCCCTGCGCTACCTGGAGTCGAAGAAGAACCTGGCCGGCTCCGCGTGCGGGGTGGCCGGGGTGGTGCTCACCCTCACGGGAGCGGCCGGCGCCTACTGGCCGCTGGTGGTGGCCGGGCTGTACGGGGCGGGGGCGCTGGTCGCGCCGCCGGAGCGGCCGGCCCCGCCCCGGCCGGAGGGGCTCACCGAGCAACTGAACGGTGTGCGCGAGCAGTTCGGCCGGCTGCGGGAGTACCTGGCCGAGGTGGAGCTGCCGGAACCGGCCGGGGGGCGGCTCGCGGAGCTCGTCGAGCTGTACGCGGCGCTGCTGGAGCCGGGCTGGGTGGCGGACGTGCTAGCCGGGGAGCCGGAGCTGGTGCACGCGCTGTCGCGGGCGATCGAGGTGGACGCGCCGGAGTGCGTGGACACCTTCAACCGGACCCGGTGGTGGACCCGGCTCACCCCGGGCGGGGAGTCACCGGAGCGCCACCTGGAGCGGCAGCTGGAGCTGCTGCACGAGGAGGCGGAGCGGGTGGCGGCGGACCTCCGGGAGACGGAGGCCCGCCGCCAGCAAACGCACACGGCCTACCTGGAGGAGCGCGGACGCTCCTGACAGGCAGGCCGTGGCTGCGGTGGGAACCGCTTGGTCGGGGGCTCCCACTACGGTGGGAAACCGCTTGGTCGGGGGCTCCCACATCTTCGGGCCCTGGCAGGCAGGGCGGTCATTCGTCAGCCCAGGCGCTCGACCAGGGCGTGGTACTGGTCCCACAGCTCCTTCGGCGTGTGCTCGCCGTAGGTGCCCAGGTGCTCGGGGACCAGGGCGGCCTCCTCGCGCCAGACCTTCTTGTCGACGGTCAGGAGGAAGTCGAGGTCCTCGTCGGAGATGTCGAGGCCGTCGAGGTCGAGGGCGGCCTTGGTCGGCAGGATGCCGATCGGGGTCTCGACGCCCTCGGCGGTCCCGTCGAGGCGGCCGACGATCCACTTCAGGACGCGGCTGTTCTCGCCGAAGCCCGGCCACACGAACTTGCCCGCGTCGTTCTTGCGGAACCAGTTCACGTAGTAGATCTTCGGGAGCTTCGCGGCGTCCGCGTTCGCCCCGACCTTGATCCAGTGGGCCATGTAGTCGCCCATGTTGTAGCCGCAGAACGGCAGCATGGCGAACGGGTCGCGGCGCAGCTCGCCGACCTTGCCCTCGGCGGCGGCGGTCTTCTCGGAGGCGATGTTCGAGCCGATGAAGACGCCGTGGTTCCAGTCGAAGGACTCGGTGACCAGCGGGACGGCGGAGGCGCGGCGGCCGCCGAAGAGGATCGCGGAGATCGGGACGCCCTTGGGGTCCTCCCACTCGGGGGCGATCGTCGGGCACTGGGCGGCCGGGACGGCGAAGCGGGCGTTCGGGTGGGCCGCCGGGGTTCCGGACTCCGGGGTCCAGGGGTTGCCCTTCCAGTCGATCAGCTCGGCCGGGGTCTCCTCGGTCATGCCCTCCCACCAGACGTCGCCGCCGTCCGGGGTGAGCGCGACGTTGGTGAAGACGGTGTTGGCGTACATCGTCTTCATGGCGTTGGCGTTGGTGTGCGCGCCGGTGCCGGGGGCGACGCCGAAGAAGCCGGCCTCGGGGTTGATCGCGTAGAGGCGGCCGTCCTCGCCGAAGCGCATCCAGGCGATGTCGTCGCCGATGGTCTCGACCGTCCAGCCGGGGATCGTGGGCTCCAGCATGGCCAGGTTGGTCTTGCCGCAGGCGGACGGGAACGCGGCGGCGACGTACCTCGCCTCGCCCTGGGGCGGGGTGAGCTTGAGGATCAGCATGTGCTCGGCCAGCCAGCCCTCGTCGCGGGCCATGACGGACGCGATGCGCAGGGCGTAGCACTTCTTGCCGAGGAGGGCGTTGCCGCCGTAGCCCGAGCCGAAGGACCAGATTTCGCGGGTCTCCGGGAAGTGCGAGATGTACTTGGTGGTGTTGCACGGCCACGGCACGTCGGCCTCGCCCTCGGCGAGCGGAGCGCCGAGGGTGTGGACGGCCTTGACGAAGAACCCGTCGGAGCCGAGCTCGTCGAGGACGGCCTTGCCCATGCGGGTCATGGTGCGCATGGCGACCGCGACGTAGGCGGAGTCGGTGATCTCGACGCCGATCGCGGAGAGCTCCGAGCCGAGGGGGCCCATGCAGAACGGGACGACGTACATCGTCCGGCCCTTCATCGAGCCGCGGAAGATGCCGTTCTCGCCGGCGAAGATGTCCTTCATCTCCGCCGGGGCCATCCAGTGGTTGGTGGGGCCCGCGTCCTCTTCCTTCTCCGAGCAGATGAAGGTCCGGTCCTCGACGCGCGCGACGTCGGACGGGTCGGAGGCGGCGTAGTACGAGTTCGGGCGCTTCGACTCGTCGAGCTTCTTGAAGGTGCCCTTGGCCACGAGCTCCCCGCACAGGCGCTCGTACTCGGCCTCGGAACCGTCGCACCAGACGACCCTGTCGGGCTCGGTGATCGCCGCGATCTCGTCGACCCAGGCGACCAGGGCCTTGTGCTTGGTGGGGACGGAAGTGGGAGCCGCGTTGTCGCGCGCCACGATTGCTCCTTGTTGAGGGGTGTGTTTGGTGTATGCCCCGTGGGGGCTGCGACCCGGACGCTTCGCGCTCCGCTCATCCGGTGCCGACCGCACTCATCTGATCATCCGGTGCATGTGCGCATATGTCCAGAGGGCCTCTCACGTGAGCATCGCCACTCCCGTCAATCTTCCGTAAAGCAGACCGCCGGAAACCTACGGACCCGTAGGTAGCATGACGCCCATGACTTCTGACGCCGCAGTCGCGCCGGAGGCCGCCGCCGGGCCGGCCGCCACAGCAGCACCGGAGGCCAAGCCGCTCATGCGCGGCTGGCTGCACGCCGGGATGTTCCCCGCCGTGGTCGTCGCGGGCCTGGCGCTCATGGCCTTCACGGACTCGGGCGAGGCGCGGATCGCCTGCGGGGTCTACATCCTCACGGCCTGCCTGCTGTTCGGCATCAGCGCCGTGTACCACCGCGGCACCTGGGGCCCGCGGGGCGAGGCCATCCTGCGGCGCCTCGACCACGCCAATATTTTTCTGATCATCGCAGGGACGTATACCCCGCTGACCGTCATCCTCCTCCCGCCCTCCACCGGACGGACGCTGCTGTGGGCGGTGTGGCTTGCGGCCGCCGCCGGGATCGCCTTCCGCGTCTTCTGGGTCGGCGCCCCGCGCTGGCTCTACACCCCCTGCTACATCGCGATGGGCTGGGCGGCGGTCTTCTTCCTGCCCGACTTCCTGCGCACGGGCGGCATCGCCGTCCTGGTGCTGGTGGTCGTCGGCGGGCTGCTGTACAGCGCGGGAGGGGTCATCTACGGCATCAAGCGCCCCAACCCCTCCCCGCGCTTCTTCGGCTTCCACGAGGTCTTCCACTCGCTGACGCTCGCGGCGTTCGTCGCGCACTACGTCGGCATCTCGCTCGCCGCCTACCGGCACTGAGCGGCCCGGCCCACCGGCGGGAGCGCCGGCTTGAAGGTGCGCGGGGAACGGCGCGAGCAGCCGCGGGGGGGGGGGGGGGCGGCCCCCCCCCCCCCCCCCCCCCCCCCCCCCCCCCCCCCCCCCCCCCCCCCCCACTTCCCGCGCAGCGCTCAGCAGGCCCGGCCGTCGCGGTCGGGGTCCAGGCGCAGCGGGTCGCTGCCGTGGACCTTCATCCGCTTCGGGTACCGGTGGGAGGCCAGCCAGTCGCAGCGGGCCTGCGTGGTCTCCTGCACCTCCGCCGGGAACCGGGTCGGGACGCACTGGTTGACGGTGCCGTAGTGCCGGTCGCAGCCGGCCGTGCTCGGCGGGACCGGGACGGAGTCCCGCTTGCCCGGGTTCTGCTTCGGGGCGGCCTGCGGCGCGTCGGCGAAGTCGTGGACGTGCGGCGAGGGGCTCTTGTCGGCGGCCGCGAGGGCCGACGGGCCGCCCAGGTGCACCCAGGTCGCCACCGACGGGACGCCGTTCGCGTCGACCCCGAAGAGCATGTACCAGCCGGGCGGCGCCAGGTTCGGGTTGCTGGTGACGTTGAGGTCCACGGTGGTGTCGTTGACCACGCTCAGCGGCAGGTCCACGAACCGCTGGTTGGGGTCGGAGGAGTGGGTGACCGCGGCCGGGCGGATCAGCTCCGCCTTGGCGATCGGCCGGTCGACGGTGATCCGCTGCGTGTCCCCGTACGTCCACTGCCGGTCGATGACCGAGGTCAGCCGCGGGCGCGGGCCCTTGAACAGGTAGGGCGGACTGTAGATGGACACGTTGTGGTTGTAGGTGCCGTTGCCCGGGTTGTCGCCGACCGCCATCACCCGGCCGTCGGGCATCAGGAAGGCCGCCGAGTGGTACGTCCGCGGCACCGGGTCGGCCGGCAGGCCCGCCTGGTAGGTGTTGGTCACCGGGTCGAAGAACGAGGCCTCGTACACCGGGTCGGCCCGGTCGTGCAGTCCGCCGCCGGTCTCCAGCACCTTGCCGTCCGGCAGGAGCACGGCCGAGACGTACATCTTGCCCTCGGCTCCGGTCTGCGGGCGCTTGCCCTGGCCGGTGTCGACCAGGCCCTGCGGCAGGTCCGGGCCCGGCGTGTACGCGGGGTTCGGCGCCTTGAGGTCGATCAGGTCGGTCAGCCGGTTCGCCGCCGGGTTCCGCTCGTTGTTCCCGCCGCCGATGGTCAGCACCCGCTGGTCCTGGGCGGGCGGCAGCAGCACGCTCGCGGACTCGTCGCGCTCGTCCTTGTTGCGCAGCCCGGGCACGTCCGTGATCGTGTTGGCGTCGTAGTCGTAGATCGAGGCACCGGTGCCCGGGGTGCCGTTGCCGAAGGTGTGGCTGCCCGAGTAGAACAGCCGCCCGTCCTGCATGAGGATCATCGACGGGTACAGGCCCCAGTACGACCAGGTCTGGTTGACCTCGTTCATCGGCAGCCACTTGTTCTGCGCCGCCGAGAACTTCTCGGCGGTCACGTTGCCCGTGGAGTCTTCCTTCAGGCCGCCGAAGGAGATCACGTCGCCGTTGCCGAGGATCGTCGCCGACGGGTACCAGTGCCCGCCGTTCATGTCGTTGGTCCGGGTGTACGACTCGGTCGCCGGGTCGAAGACGTAACTGTCCCTCAGCCCCTGGTAGCCGATCTTGCCGTCGGCGGACGGGTAGCCCTTGTTGCCGCTCATCACGAGCACCCGGCCGTCCGACAGCTGCACGTGGCCCGCACAGAACATGTCGACCGGCGTCGGGATCGTCTTGAAGCTGCCGTTCTCCGGGTCGTACACGGCGGAGGTGAAGGTGCCCGCGTTGAACTGGGAGATGTCGTTGCCGGAGCCCGCGATCAGCAGCACTTTGCCGTTCTTCAGCACGACGGCGTGCATCGAGCGGACCGGGTTCTTCGCCGGGATCACCTCCCACCTGCCCTTCGCGCACTCCTCCGGGGTGCCGGAGCAGGAGGGCTGCGGCGGCGGCGCGCCGACCTCCTCCATGGCGTAGTCGTCGGTGGTGACGGAGCCCGTGCCGTAGACCGACAGCCCCCAGCTGATCTTGTCGGTGTTCGGCGGGACGGCCGGGGTGCGCACCTCCGTACGCGACCAGCCGGCGCTCACCGGCGGGTTCTGGAGGTCGGTCCAGTACTGCCAGCCGGTGGCGGTGTCGTGGCGGAAGAGGGTCACCGACACGTCCGGGGTGTCCGACTTGTACCAGGCCGACAGGTCGTACTGCCGGCCCGGTACGACGGTCGGGGCGCAGGTGGCGTTCTCGGTGACCAGGGCCTTGCGGTCGCCGGTCACCCGGCGGGTCAGCGAGACCCGCATCGCCTTGGTGCCGCTGTGGGCGTCGGCGACGGTGGCGAAGGTGAAGTCGTTGTCGCCCCAGCCGGACTTCTCCCAGCAGGACGGCATGTCGGTGCCGGGCGCGCCGGCGGTCTCGAAACCGGGGTTGGTGAGCAGGTTGGGCGGTCCGGCCGTGGCCTGCTGCGGTGCGGTGAGCAGCAGGCCCGCGGTCATCGCCCCGACGGCGGCCAGGGCGGCCCGCCGCCCGGCCCGCCGTCGGATGTTCGCTCGCATGGAGGACTTCCCTTCTGTGCGGCTCAGCTCCTGTTGGTGCGCGCGGTGCGCGGCGTACGGGCCCGGCGCGACCCGCGGCGCGGTCTGCGCGGCAGGTAGACGAGGGCCTCGGTGGCCGCGAACCGCAGGACGAAGGTGGTGGCCAGGGCGAGGGCGGTGGCCGGCAGCACCGGCATGCCGAGCCGGGCGACGAACCATCCGGTCAGCGGCAGGCGCAGCACCAGGTCGGCGTTGGCGAGCAGGGCGAACCGGCCGAGGCGGTCCGGCCAGGGGCGGTGCCGGCGGCGGTCGCGGAAGAACAGCACCTCGACGAGGGCGAAGTTCCACAGCACCCCCGCCTGGTTGGCGGCGATCCCGGCCGGCAGGTAGTGCATCCCGGCCCGGGTGAGCAGCCACAGCGCGAGCAGGTTCGGGACGAAGCCGGAAAGCCCGACCAGCCCGAAGCCGATCATCCGGGCCAACGGGGTCGCGGTCCGCAGGGCGGCGAGGTGGGCGAGGAAGCGCATCCCCTCGCGGGCGGTGGACTTGGACTCGCCCGCGTGCCGGTCCTGGAAGACGAACGGCACCTCGGCGGTCCGGGCGGGGCGGCAGCGGACCGCCAGCTCCAGCAGGATCTTGTAGCCCAGCGGCCTGAGGGCCTCGGCGGTCACGGCCGAGCGGCGGATGGCGAAGAAGCCGCTCATCGGATCGCTGATGCCGCGCAGGGCGCGCGGGAAGAGCCCCTTGGCGAGCCAGGTCGCCCCGCGCGAGACCGCGACCCGGTAGCTCCCGGCGAGGCCTGCCCGGCTGCCGCCGGGCAGGTAGCGGGAGGCCACGACGAGTTCGGCGCCGGTCCGCTCGCCCTCGCCGACCAGCTCGGGCACCAGGTGGGGCGGGTGCTGGAGGTCGGCGTCCATGACGACGACCCAGTCCCCGGCCGCCCTCTTGATCCCCTCCACCACGGCCCCGCCGAGACCGCCGTCCGCGGTCCGGCGGTGCAGGACGGACACGGGGAACGGGCAGCCCGGGGCGGCCTTCTCGATGACCTCCGGGGTGTCGTCCGTGGAGTCGTCCACGAACAGCACCGTGCAGGGCAGGCCGGCGGGGAGGGAGGCAGCGAGCCGGTCCAGCAGCTCGGTGATGTTCCCGGCCTCGTTGAACGTCGGGATGACCAGGGTGACGCTGCCGTGGGCGGTGGCCCCGGCCGGCTCCAGCAGGCCCAGGCCGTCCAGGTCCGGGGCGCCCAGGCCCGGGCCGTCCAGGTCCCGGGTGCCCGGGGCGTGCGGGGCGTGCGGGGCGTGCGGGGTGCGCAGCTCGTCGCTCATGCCGGCTCAGCTCCCGTCCGGGCGGCCGGCGGACTCGGTCCGGCGGATCTCGATGCGGTCCTCGCCGGAGCCGAAGACGGCCACCACGGTCGAATGCTCCAGCGCCGCCCTGACAAGGGGCAGGTCCCGGGCGTCCCGGCGGACCGTGGGCGAGGAGACCACGTAGTCGATGTCCCGCCAGCCGCGCGGCACGGTCGCGGTGACGGCGGGGTCGAGGTCCGCCTTGTAGAACCAGATGGCACCGAGCCCCGGTTCGAAGCCGTGGTGGACCGCGTCCAGCCAGAGCGCGTCGTCCAGCAGGACCCGGGTGTGCGCCGGGTCGGCGACCTCGCGGCCGAGCCAGGCGGCCGCCTGCCGGTAGGGGGCGTTGGCGTCGGCCGTGAGCGCGGTGCGGTTGCCCTCGTACCAGCGCGGCAGGACGTACACGGCGGCCGCGACGGCGAGCATGCCGACCAGCGCCCGGCGCCCGTACGTGAGCACCCGGCGCTCCCCGGCCGCCCGGCGGCGGCGCAGCACCGCGTGGGTGACGCTCGCCGCGCCCCCGGCCAGGACCAGCGCGAGGAACGGCAGCGCCTGGATGACGTACATCGCGGGCAGGTAGCCGTCGGGCCGCAGTGCGACGGCCGCGAGGATGGCGGCGGCCAGGGCCGGGCCCGCCAGCGCGCGGGCGGTGGCGGACACGGGGGTCCCCCCTGCTCGGGCGGGGCCGAGGGCTCGGGGGAGGAGGGCGGCGAGCAGCAGCAGGGCCCCGGCCAGCCCGCCGAGCGGCAGGACGGTGTCGTAGTAGAGCCAGGAGCGCAGGACGCCGTTCGAGCCGGAGCCGGGGGTGAGGAGGAAGCCGGAGCCCGGGCGGCTCATCTGGTAGGTGATGCCGTCGAGGAGCGAGACGTGTCCGGGACCGGGCAGCAGCTCGTTGTTGAGGAGCGCGTACAGCGGGTACGACAGGCCGATCAGGGCGCAGGCGGTGACGGCGCCGGTGACGGCGAACTTGCGGGTGTCGGGGTGGCTGTGCCGCCACATCGTCACCAGCAGCGCCGGGAGCACCACCAGCATCGTCTCCTTGGTCAGGACGGCGGTCGCGGCCGCCAGTCCGGACGCGAAGTGGTGCCACAGGTGCCGACGGGGGGACGCGGCCAGGCAGAAGGCCAGCAGCATCCACGTCACGGCGAGGTTGTCGAGGAATATCTCCCGCTGGAGCACGACGGACAGCGGCGAGAGCCCGAAGAGGGCCATCGCCAGGCCGGCGGCCCAGCGCGGCAGCCGCAGGCGGCGGGCGAGGACGTAGAGGAGCACGGAGCTCGCGGCGGAGACGGCGACCATCGACAGGCGCATCGGCGCCACGGTCATCCCCTCGGGCACGAGGAGGGACGGCAGCCAGGTCAGGGCGGCGATCTGGATCCAGCCGAGCGGTGGATGGTCGTACCAGTACGTGTAGTGGGCGAGGCCCTCGCCCTGTTGGACGGCCCACGCCTGGGCGAGGTACGTGCCCTCGTCGTCGCTCAGGGCGGGGAAGTTGGTGATGTTCCAGCCCTGGACGAGGACGATCACGAGGAGCAGGGCCCCGCAGAGCAGCAGGTCGGGGCGGGAGGAGCGGAACCGCACCAGCGGGCCGGCCGGGCCGGCCGACGCGGCCGGGGCGGAAGGCCGGACTCCGGGGCCGGCGTCGGGGCGCGGCCCGGCGGGGGCCGGGGCGGTCCCGGTGGCGGCGGTGGCCGTGACCGCCGCCGCGGCCTCGGCCGTGGTGGCCTCGGGTTGGGGATCAGTGGCCGTGGGCAGGGTGGCGGTCACCGGTGGCTGTCCTCTCGGATCGCGGCGGACGCGGTGGAGGCGGCGGGGGCGGCGGGGGCGGCGGGGGCGGCGGGGGCGATGGGGGAGTCGGCAAGGGCGGTGGAGTCGGCGAGGTGGGCGCCGGTGTGGCGGGTCAGCTCCCACTCGGTGCGGCCTCGCTGCTCGCGCCAGACCGCGCGGAGCGCGGCGCCCGCCAGCATGACCTGGTAGAAGGGGCCGCCCGCGATCAGCTTCAGGTAGTGCACGAAGCGCACGCGCAGCCCGTACTGGCGGCCGAAGTCGTGCAGGCCGACGATCTCGAAGACGAAGGTCACCAGCGCCGTGATCAGCGGCAGGAAGGTGATGATCGCGACGCCGACGGGGACGTCCAGGAAGAGTGCGACGGCGGTGTTGACCGGGATGATCACCCCGGAGGCCGCCTGCATGAACGGGGTCATCAGCGTGTAGCGGGCCAGCCAGCGCTGGCCGCGGCCGGGCAGTTGCCGCCAGTCCCGCTTCCGGTAGACCTGGAGGAAGCCCTGGTTCCAGCGGGTGCGCTGTTTGAGGAGGCTGACCAGCGAGCCCGGGGTCTCCTCGCGGGTGACCATGTCGGAGTCGTAGGCGACGACCACCTTCTTGCCGGCCGACGACAGCCGTACGCCCAGGTCGCAGTCCTCGGCCAGGCAGTTCTGGTCCCAGCCGCCGGCCTCGCGCAGGACGTCGGTGCGGACGAAGACGGTGTTCCCGCCGAGCGGGATGAAGCCCTTCTCGGCGTGCAGGTGCAGCCGGGAGCGGAACCAGAAGAAGTACTCCAGGCAGTTGCGCAGGCTGTACCAGCTGGAGTGGAAGTTGATCAGCTGGACGCCGCCCTGGACCACGTCGGCGCCGGTGGTGCGGAAGGCGTGGTCGACGTGGGCGAGGAGCTCGGGATGGACCTGGTCCTCGGCGTCGAAGACCCCGACGACGTCGCCCCGGCAGTGCGGGAGGGCCGTGTTGAGGGCCTTGGGCTTGTTCTTGGTCTCGTGGTGGTCGACGACGACGCGGACGCGGTCGGGCGCCCGGGCGGCGGCCGCCTCGGCGACCGCGGTGGTCTCGGGGTCGTCGTGGCCGACGATGACGATGATCTCGTAGTCGGTGTGGCTCGACTCGAGCAGCCGCTCGACGGTGTGCCGGAGGACGGCCTGTTCGTGGCGGGCCGGCAGCAGGAGCGAGAAGGCCAGCCGGCCCTCGCCGTCGGGCCGGTCGAAGCGGGTGGAGGCCAGCGTCTCGGGCGTGCGCCAGGCGTGCATCTGCCACCACAGCGTGAACGCGGCCATCCAGAACAGGGCAATGGAAATTGCCGATATGAACACAGAGGTGTACAAGCTGTCCCCCCACAGACATGCCGCATCCCCCAGCGGCATCGAAAACCCCCGAGGGGCTCAGGGCAGGCCCCCCGGCCCGCCCGGCCCCGCTGTCCCCCTCCGGCGCACCCCCCAGTGCGCGGTCTCGGCTCTGCTACCCCCGGTTACATCCGAAGCCATGAGAGTAGGCAGCGAACACGACACTCGGCCGCTCGCCGGATGAAAACCGGGTTACCGAACTGGCGTTCAAGGAAACGGAGTTGACGGTACTCCGTCAGATTCACGGACGAACCGTACCCAACTGCTCCCCCAGCTCGACCGGATCCGTCGTAGGCCGCGCGCAGACGAAATGCCGGCAGACGTAGGCCGTGGGGCGGTCGTGTACGAGAGTGCGCTCCGCCAACAGGGGGAACTCACCTCCGCTCCCGTCCGCAGCCTGCGGCATCCCGGCCGCCACCACGGCCCCGGGAGCCGTCCCCAGCAACGCGGTCCGGTGCAGCGCGGCCCGCGCCGGATCGTCGGGATGGCCCACCACGGCCACCTCGCGCGGACCGTCCAGCAGCGCCTCGGTGACCGCCAGCCCGTGGCCGATGAAGCGCGGGACGCGCGGGCCCAGCGCGTGCACCACGCCGAGCGCCCGCTCGGCGGCCGTGCGGTGCGCCTGGGAACCGGTGTGCGCGGCGTACGACAGCAGGGCGCCGGCGGCGGCCGTCCAGCCGGACGGGGCCGCCGTGTCGGTGGGGTCCTGGGGGCGCCGGATCAGCCGCTCGGCGTCGTGCGCGGTGTCGTAGAGGCTGCCGTCCTCGGCGGTGAACAGGTCCAGCACCAGGTCGAGGAGGATCCCCGCGAACTCCAGCCACACCCCCTCGCCGGTCACGGCCGCCAGCGCGAGGAAGCCCTCGGCGACGTCCCCGTAGTCCTCCAGCACCCCGGCGTTGCCGCCGGCCCGCCCGTCCTTGCTGGTGCGGGCGAGGCGCGGGGCCCGGCCGGCCGACGCCTCGAAGTGGACCCGCACCAGCAGGTCGGCGGCCTCGGTGGCCCGCTCGACCAGGTCCGGCCGGTCGAAGTACGCGCCGCACTCGGCGAGGGCGGCGACGGCCAGGCCGTTCCACGCCGCGACGACCTTGTCGTCCCGGCCGGGCGCCGGCCGCCCGGAGCGCGCCGCGAGCAGCCGCTCCCGGATGCCGGCGACCCGCGCGGCGTCCACGACCGGCCCGTCCTGCGGCAGTTGCAGCACCGACGTGCCGTGCTCGAAGGTCCCCTCGTCCGTCACCCCGAAGTACGCCGCCGCCAGCGCCCCGTCCTCCGCGCCGAGCACCTCCGCCAACCGGGCGGGCGTCCAGGCGTAGTACGCCCCCTCCGCCGGCTTGCCGGTGGCCGGGTCCTCGCTGTCGGCGTCGAGCGCCGAGGCGAACCCGCCCTCGGGGGTGCGCAGTTCCCGGACCATGAAGTCGGCGGTCTCCAGCGCGATCCGCCGCGCCAGGTCGGACCCGGTGGCCCGCCACAGGTGCGCGTACACCCGGCACAGCAGGGCGTTGTCGTACAGCATCTTCTCGAAGTGCGGGACCACCCAGTCCCGGTCCACGGAGTAGCGTGCGAAACCGCCGCCGAGCTGGTCGTAGATGCCGCCGCGGGCCATTGCCTCGCAGGTGTCGGCGGCCATCTGCAGCGCCCCCTCGGCGCCGGTGCGGGCGTGGTGGCGCAGCAGGAACTCCAGCACCATCGACGGCGGGAACTTCGGCGCGCCGCCGAACCCGCCGCGCACGGCGTCGTACTCGCGGGTCAGCCCGAGCAGCGCCTGCGCCTGCTCCTCCGGGCCGGAGGCGCCGGCCCGGCCGTAGTCCAGCTGCCGGCCCGCCAGGTCCCGCACGATCCGCTGCGCGACGTCGGCGACCTCCTCGCGCCGCCCCGCCCAGGCCGTCCGCACCCCCTCCAGCACCTGCATGAAGGAGGGGATGCCGTGCCGGGCCCCGGGCGGGAAGTAGGTGCCGAAGTAGAAGGGCTCGGCCTCGGATGTCATGAACACGGACATCGGCCAGCCGCCCTGCCCGGTGGCGGCCTGCACGGCCTCCATGTAGACGGCGTCGACGTCGGGCCGCTCCTCCCGGTCCACTTTGATGTTGACGAAGTGCTCGTTCATATAGGCGGCCGTCGGCTCGTCCTCGAAGGACTCGTGCGCCATCACATGGCACCAATGGCAGCTGGAGTATCCGACGCTCAGGAAGACGGGCACATTGCGCCGCCTGGCCTCCTCGAACGCCCCAGGCTCCCAGGGCCACCAATCCACCGGATTGTCGGCGTGCTGAAGCAGGTACGGTGACTGGGAATTGGCCAGGCGATTCATATCCGCATCGTCGCACGGCGGGAACCGCCCGGCCAGCACCCAACCCGGGAGCGCCGGAGCACATGCCTGCACACAGCGCGTAATCAGGGACCGCAGGGACCCGGTCGGCTCCCCTCAGATCGACAGGTCGGGATCGTAGAGGTAGTCCTGTTCGATCTTTCGCAGCTGCTGATAGTCGGCGACAACCTGAGCGGGATCGTCGGACATGAGGAATACGAACCCCGGCTGTGTGGCGATATCGACCGTCCGGGAAATCGGCTTCCTTTCCGGATACCTCATGACGGTGAAGACGTGGGACGGTAGGGCGCGAATGGCGGCCATCGCCTCGCGGGACGGGACGACGCCGTGTTCCCTCGGATTGATGAGATGCACGAAGCGATGGTGTTCCAGAATCCGGTATGCGGTGGTGGGCAGGCGGTCGAACTCGTCCGGTTTCGCCACGGACAGAGCGAGGAGCTCCACCTGGTTGGTGCCGTAACAGCGTGTGTTGATGTCAAGAACCTGGCCACCGCCCATGCGTGCGGCACTCTCGACGAGCACCGGTCCCCTGGAGGTCAGCATGACCTCGGTATGACCGGCCGCGTTGTGCACCTCCAGGGCGTCCAGCACCTGGTGGGTGTAGGACTCCAGCTCCTTGGCAACCGGATCGTCCGGTGACAGCGGCTCGTTGTAGTCGTTGATGATGCGGCCGCCGGGGATGCGAACTTTGTAATATCGGCAAATCTCAACCGTGTGATGCCCGCCGCCACGGCTGACGGTATTGACGAAGTATTCGTCCCCTTCCAGAAACTCCTGCGCGAGCACCGTTGTGTTGGGCATCCCATGACGATCGGTGCTGTTCATGATTTTCTCGTGGACAGCACGAACCTGCTCCGGGGACGAACATGCCACGACGTTGTCCGTGCTGGAGCTGGCGACCGGTTTCACGATGACTGGATAGCCCACCGTCTCCTCGACCCACGCGATCATCTCGTCGACATCGCTCGAGACCATGCTGGCCGCGTGTGCCAGGCCTGCATCGCGCAACGCCAGCACCATCTCGTACTTGTTGCGGCGGGCGGTCGGCCGGGTCATCCCGTTGCCGGGAGTGCCGAGTTCGGCGGAGAGTTGGTCGGCCAGTTCGACACCCGCCTCCTGGCCGGCGATCACATGGCTGACCTCATGCTCGCGCAGTACGGACGCCATGGCCGCCACGTCGCCGTCGTGGCGAATGTCGTAGACAAAACCCTCAGGGTCGCGCGACAGGATGACGTCGGGGTTGGGCGACCGAACATGCACGCACTCGATGCCGTACTGCTCCAGTACGGCCGGCAGGAGGCTCCCTGTCGAGTAGGCGTCGACAATCGCCACGCGATTCGTTCGCGTATCGAGGCTTGTCGGCATCGTCTACCGCTTCCCTTCTGAGTTGGGCTGGTCCCTGAGAGGTGGATCTGGGTGGTACCGGTGACTGCATCGGCGAGTCCGCTGGACGGCATTGCCCGCGCCGCCTTGGACGAGGTTGTCGAGAGCGCCGATGGTAATCAGGCGTCCGGTGTCCTCGTCGAGGGCGTAGCCGGCGTCGCAGTAGTGGGATCCCAGGCGGATCTCCGGGTCGGGATGGCGGAAGATGCCGCCCTGGTGGGCGACGACGCGGACGAAGGGCACGCCGGCGCGCAGGGTGGCGTGGGAGACGGTCTCGACCGCTCGGAGGTCGAGGCGTCGTGGAGGCGGAACTCGCACCAGAGAACCTCCGCAGTGAGAATGCAACCTACGAACCCACCCGCACTCCGCGCGTCCGCGACAGGCTCATCCCCGCGATCCATCCGGCTTACGTGAGAATGGATCAGGTATGCGCAAGGATTACTCGATGCGTTGACCCACCGCCTCCTCAACTACCGATCTGGTTGAGGTGATACGAACCCCTCCCGTGCCACTCTTGACGTCGGTCTGGATGCACATCCGGTCCTGGAGGGAGTTACGTAAGATGGCACGCGAGCACGCACTCACCGAGAGATACCTGGAGCGGTTCGGGCGCGTCATGCGTCCGGTCCAGGAGAGCGAATTCCTACGCCTGTTCACCGGAGGGAATCACGCCCTTCGTCCGGTGTTCCTCGCCGCGGACGAGATCCGGCAGCTGACCCGGGACCTGGAAGTGCTGCGCGGAGCGCTCTACAGCCTGCCGAGCCGGCTCTTCGGCGGCGACATCGCCTCCTTCGCCCGTGCGAACGGAATGGAGAAGTCGCAGATACGCGCCATCGAACGCTCGGCCACCGCTGCGGCCGGCTCGCCGACCACCATGGGGCGGGCGGATCTCTACCTGGATCGATCGGGTTTCCGGGTCATGGAGTTCAACCTGGGCAGCACGGTCGGGTTCGAGGGCGGCGATTCGTGCCGCGGCCTTCTCGCGGACTCCGAGTTCAGCCGGTTCGTCGCCGAGGAAGAGCTCAGTTACGTCGACACGGTGGCGGAGCAGATTCGTACCATCCGACACGAGACGGGCCTTGCGCCCGACGCCCGACCCATCGTCGCGCTGACCGAATGGCCCAGCAACTACGAGGAGATGGAGGGCTATCTCAACGTTCTCGTCAAGGTGTGGGCGGAGCGCGGCCTGGAGGCGTACCCGTGTCACGTCGCGCAGTTGGAGCGGCGCGGCGGAAGGCTCTGGCTCGGGGAGCGCCCGGTCGACGTCGTCTACCGCCAGTTCATGATCGAGGACCTGCTCGACGACGACACCGACGCGCTCCTTGAGCCTCTGCTGGGCGCGCTGGAGGCTGGCGAGGTCCGCATGTTCACCTCGATCGAGTCGGAACTGTACGGCAGCAAAGCCGCGCTGGCGATGCTCTCCGACCGCAGGAACCGCCATCTGTTCTCGGACGAGGAACGGGATGTCATCGACCGGCTCCTGCCCTGGACGTCCTCAGTGACCTCGGGAAACGTCACTCTGGAGGACGGCACCGAAACCCCGCTGCTGGATCACGCGGTGGCCCATCAGCACGAACTCATCCTCAAGCCCATGCTGTTGCACGGCGGCCAGGGAGTCGTCCCCGGCTGGGCCTCGGAGATCACTCCTGAGAAATGGCGAAAGCTGCTCCACGACGCCCTCGACGGCCCGTACGTGGTGCAACGGCGCGTCCACCCGGAACCCGAGCTCTTCCCCGATTCCGACGGCGGATTGCACCCCTGGATCGTCAATTGGGGCGTCCTTCTGATGGCGTCCGGGTACGGCGGACTTCTGACCCGCTGCGCCCCCGAAGACGGCGACATCAAGGTACTCAATCTCGGCCGCGGAGCACTTCTCGGATCCGGATTCCACTCCGATCCGGGTAAACACCGTGCGCAGTAACACCGAAGCGCTTTACCTGCCATGCGCCCTGGCGGATGAACTTGTCGCGGACGTACCCGGCGCCGGACTGGCCGTAGCTTCCCTCTGACGCGGCAGACGGCCTTTCGGAAGGAGTCCGCACCATGACCCATGACGCCCTGGAGAACAGTCGGCCGATTCGGCGTTCCCTGTCACGACGTGGGAGGCCATCGCAGGGCGGACTGAGCACGGCAGCCATGGCGGCAGGCATCGCACGGCTCCGTCTCCGCCGCCTCATCCGTCGGAGTCGACCGAATCGATCGGCTTGATTCCCTCTTCCGTCCCTTTTCCGAGCCGGTCGCCGCATTGACCATCCGAGTGAGGATCACGATGAGTCCTACTGAAGTGTTCGACCCCGATGTCCTCACCCTGCCGCTGTACGACGACGCCCACCGCGCGCTCGCCGACGAGATCGGGCAGTGGTGCGCGGCCCGGGCAGAGGCGTGGGCGACGCTGGACACCACCGATCCGGCCGCCGTCGGACGGTCGCTGCTCACCGAGCTCGGCCGGTCGGGCTGGCTGCGTCACCTCGACCCTGACCAGCCGGACTCCGACCTGAGGTCCCTGTGCCTGAGGCGCCAAGCCCTGGCCTATCACGAGGACTTGGCCGATTTCGCGTACTCGATCCAGGAGCTCACCGCCGCCGCGATAGCCCGCCACGGCACGGATGAGCAGCGCCGCCGCGAACTGCCGGGCCTGGCCGACGGAACCCGTGCGGGGGCCCTGGCCCTCTCCGAGCCCGGCGCGGGCTCTGACCTGACTGCCGCGGTGCTGGAGGCGACCCCCGACGGGGACGGGTTCGTCCTCAACGGGACCAAGACCTGGATCGCGCAGGGCGACATTGCCGATGTGTGCGTCGTCCTCGCCCGCACAGGCGATGGCCCGGGACCGCTGGGCCTGACCACCTTCGTGGTCGACGGCAACGCCCCCGGCCTCAAGGCCGAGCCCATCGGCGCGATCGCGCCCCGCTCCTGGGCCGAACTGACCTTCACCGAAGTCCGCGTGGGCCCCGAGGCCGTGCTCGGCGAGCGCGGCCAGGGACTCGTGGTCGCGCTCGACATCCTCGAACGGGCCCGCGCGACCGTGGCCGCCGCCGCGCTCGGCTTCGCCCGGCGCTCTTTCCGGCTCGCCCGCGACCATGCCCGTACCCGCAAGGCGTACGGCAGCCGACTCGCCGATCTCCAGCTCGTCAGGTCCTCGCTCGCGCAGATGGACGTCAAGCTCTCGGCCGCCGCGCTGCTGACCGCCCGCGCCGCATGGGCCATGGACCTCGACCACGATCACGCCAAGCACTCCTCCACGGCAAAGCTCTACGCCACCGAGGCCGCAGGCGAGATCGTCGACAGTGCCGTCCAGATCTTCGGTGCCGCCGGGCTCGTCGCGGGCAGCCCGATGGAGCGGCTCTACCGCCAGATCCGGTCCCTCCGGATCTACGAAGGGTCCTCCGAAGTCATCGAGATGACGATCGCCGACGCCCTGTGAAGGACGGCCGGGACGGGCCGCCGTCGAACTCGCCGAGCGCCCGAAATATCGACGCCTTCGTCCGCGGCACGCGCCTCCACAGGGGTGGAAGGCGGTGTGGAAGTGCGTGTACGACACCGCCGCCCGAGAACGACAGCACTGATCCCGGCCTACGGCCAGACACCGATGGCGCCTCGCCAAGGCGTCGTGAAACGTGCCAAAGACCTGCACCTCCACAGGAAGGACCTTACGTGGGACCCGTACAGAAGCCGATGACGGCGTCCGGTGCCGCCGAGCAGGCCAGTCACCTCCGGCTCGTCGGTATCGGCGCAGGACCAGCCAACCTGAGTCTGGCCGCGCTGCTGCACGGCGATTCGGGGCAGCCGAACCTCTTCTTCGACCGCAAGCCGAGGTTCACCTGGCATGACGACCAGATGATCAACGGCGCGACCCTCCAGGTGTCGATCTTCAAGGACCTGGTGAGCCTCTCCGACCCGACCAACCGGTTCTCGTTCCTGTCGTATCTGCACGAGCACGGTCGGATCTACCACTTCCTCAACGCCCAGTTCGCCGAGGTGCCGCGCACCGAGTTCCGCAACTACCTGGCCTGGGCGGCCGAGAAGAACGAGAACGTGGTCTTCTCCGAGACCGTCGAACGGGTCGACTTCGACGGCGTCTTCCGCGTCACCACCGATCGCCGTCAGGTCACCGCCGACAACATCGCCGTGGGCGTCGGCACCGTACCGTGGGTGCCCGAGTTCGCCGTCCCGTACCTGGGCGCGGGCCAGTTTCACGTCAGTCAGTATCTGAACCACGCGCAGAACCTGTCCGGCAAGCGGGTGGCCGTCGTCGGCGGCGGCCAGTCCGGGGCCGAGTCCTTCCTCGACCTCATCTCGCGGCCCGAGTCCGAGCGTCCAGCCTGGGTCTCCTGGGTCTCCAGGCGCCGCAACTACTTCCCGATCGACGACTCGACCTTCACCAACGACTTCTACATGCCGGAGTACTCCGAGTACTTCTACCGGCTGTCGGAGTCCAAGCGCGCCGAGCTCAACTCGGCCCACCTGCTGAGCTCGGACGGAATCTCCGAGTCGACCCTCCGGGCGATCTACCAGCAGCTGTACCGGCTCCAGTTCATCGAGCGGGACGAGCACCGCTTCGGGCTGCTGCCCAACCGTACCGTCGTGTCCGCCGACCGCACGGCCGCCGGAACGTTCGAGGTGGCGCTGCGTCACAACGACGAGTCCGGCCAGAGCCAGTGCCTTGCGGTCGACGCGGTGGTGTGGGCGAGCGGCTTCCGCCCCGCACCCAAGAAGTTCCTGGATCCCCTGATGGACCGTATCGAGTCCGAGAACGGCGAGGTCCGCGTCGACGAGGACTTCGCGATCTCCTGGGACGGCCCGCCGGACCGGAAGATCTTCGTGCAAAACGCGGTACGCGGCCAGCGCGGTCTGCCCGACGTGAACCTGAGCCTGAACGCCTGGCGGGCCCAGCGCATCGCCAACCGCCTGCGCGGCTGCAGCTCCCCCGAACTGGCGACGTCGTTCATCGACTGGTCGGCCAAGAGCGGACGGGGCACGCAGTGGACCGCGTAGACCTCGCCATCGTCGGCGGCGGAGTCATCGGCGCGCTCATCGCCCGCGAAGCGGTCGCGGCGTTCCCCGGCGCGACCGTCGCCGTCCTGGAACGCGGCCTGATCGGCCAGGGCGCCTCGAGCCGCTCGGCCGGGGTCCACTTCCCGCGCGGTGCGACCGAACGCGTCCGGTCCATGTCCGAGCACTCCGAGCGGGTCTGGGAGCGCCTGAGCGCCGAACTCGGCCTCCCTATCCGCACGTTGGATGCGACGGTCGTCACGGCCGGCGACGCCGACGCGCTCTCCACCACGTACCTGCGACTCGGTGATGAGACCGCCCCGGCCGATCTGGTGCGCGGCTGGGCGGCCCCGCCGGGCGCACGGGCGTGGAACCTGGACGGGTGCCACTATGCCGACGTCCAGGCAGTCGCCGGGCGCGTGCTGGCCGAGCTGCGCGACCGGGTGACCGTTCTGGAGGGATGCGAGGTCACGGAACTCTCCTCCGACGGCGAGTACCACCGCCTCACTCTCGGCTCGGGGCAGGAGTTGCTCGCCCGCCGGGTCGTCCTGGCCCCCGGTCCGTGGATCGCGCACCCCGCCTGGGCCGACCTGGTCGCTCCTCTCGGACTGCGCGTCAAGAAGGTCGTCGCCGCCCATCTCGAATCGGCTCCCGGGCCCCGCGATCCGCTCACGGTCTTCCACGACGAGGACGCCTTCCTGCTGCCGCTCCACGAGCGCGGCCACTACCTGTTCAGCTACACCTGCGACCGGTGGGACGTCGCCCCCGACGACGTCGGCCTGGTCCTGGAGCCGTCCGACCTCGACGACGCCCGGGCCGTCCTGGGCCGCTTCGCACCCGGCCTGGTGGCCCGGTGCACCTCGGGCCGGGTGTTCTGCGACGCGTACAGCCCCCACCGCGAGCCCGTTGTCGCCGAGCTGCTGCCCGGCCTGGTCTTCGCCGGAGCCGCGAACGGCGCCGGCTACCGCCTGGCCCCGGCCATCGCCGCCGAGACCGTTGCCGCCCTGGATCTCACACCGACCGGGGCCGTCTCCCAGCCAATACAGAGGCAGTCATGATCCTCAACCAGTACAGCGAATCCGAACTGTCCGAAGCCTTCGGCATCGAGATGTCCTCGGTCGAGGGGCTCGGGGTAGGTGCCGGCTGGGGCCGTGTCGCTCCCGGTGCCGCCTCGCGCACCGACCGGCACGACGAGACCGAGTTCTTCGTCATCGTCGCCGGCACGGGTGAGTTGACCGTCGACGGCCGCAGCTACCCGGCCCGATCCGGCACCGTGGTGCTGTTCGAGCCGTTCGAGTCGCACATCATCGCCAACACCGGTGAGACGGACCTGGTCTTCTTCACCCAGTACTGGCGCGACTCGGCCCGCACCCGAGCCTCGGCGTCGTCGCGCGTCCGCGCGAACCACACCGACCGTCCCCAGTTCGTCTTCTCCACACCACCGACCCCCAACGGCGACCTTCATCTCGGCCACCTCTCCGGCCCCTACCTCGGCGCCGACGTCTACGTCCGCTACCAGCGGCTCATCGGCAACCAGGCATGGCACCTGACCGGCAGTGACGACTTCCAGAGCTACGTCACGGCCGTCGCCGCCCGCGAGGACTCCACGAACGCCGAGGTCGCCGCGCACTTCTCGGCCGAGATCGCCGCGACGCTCAAGGCGATGGACATCAGCGTCGACGAGTACTACTGCACGAGCGTGGAGGACGGCTACCGCGAGGGCCTGCAGCGCTACTTCACCCGGCTCGTCGACTCCGGGCAGGTCAGCCCCAAGGCGACGCCCGCGCTGCTCGACGCCGAAACCGGCGACTACCTGTACGAGGTCAACGTCGGTGGCACCTGCCCCAGTTGCTCGCACAGCGCGGGCGGCAACATCTGCGAGGAGTGCGGCGAGCCCAACCTCGTCGCCGACCTCGTCGATCCGAGCTCACGCCTGAGCAGTGCCGCGCCGAAGACCTCCGAAGTCGAGCGCTACACCCTGCCGTTGCACGAGTTCGCCGACACGGTCGCCGACCACCACAAGCTGGGCCGGGTCCCGGTCCGGCTGCGCGAACTGGCCGATCGGGTCTTCGCCCGCAAGACGCTCGACCTGCCGGTCTCGCACCCCTCCGACTGGGGCGTGCGGCCCGCCGAGGGCGACCTGGACGGACAGGTCATTTGGGTCTGGCCGGAGATGAGCCACGGCTTCCTGCACGGCATCGAGCAACTCGGTGCCGGGATGGGGCAGCAGTGGTCGAAGGAGGCGCCTTCCAAGGACTGGAAGATCGTCCACTTCTTCGGGTACGACAACAGCTTCTACCACGCGATTCTCTACCCGGTCCTGTACGCACTCGCCCACCCCGAGTGGAACCCGGACATCGACTACCACGTCAACGAGTTCTACCTGCTGGAGGGCCAGAAGTTCTCCACCAGCCGACGACACGCGATCTGGGGCAAGGAGATCCTCACGCCCGACACCGTCGACGCGGTGCGCTATTACCTCTCCCGTACCCGGCCCGAGGGCGAGCGCACCGACTTCCGCCGCGCCGAGTTCGACCGCGCCTGCGCGGACACCCTCGTCGGTGAGTGGCAGGAGTGGCTCACCGGCCTCGGCGAGCGCGTTGAGAAGCACTTCGACGGCCTCGCCCCCGACGCGGGCACCTGGACGACTGAGCACACCGCGTTCCTGGCCCGCCTGTCGATACGGCTCGACGAGGTCACGGCCGGCCTCAACCCGGAGGGTTTCTCGCTGACGGCTGCTGCGGCCGCACTCGACGGCATCGTCACCGACGTCCGCGCCTTCTCCCGCCAGCAGTCGGCCCTCGCGCACGACGGCCGGTGGAGCTCCGAGGCCCGTACCGCCCTCGCACTCGAACTGGCCGCGGCCCGCCTGCTCGCCACCGCGTCGGCGCCGCTGATGCCGCGCTTCTCCGCCAAGCTCGCCACCGCCCTCGGCATCCCGGCGATCGACACCTGGCCCGACACGGCCGACCTGGTCGAGCCCGGTAGCCGCTGCACCCTCGCGGGCACCCGCTTCTTCGGCACCGGCGAGCAGCGATGACCGTATCGATCATCAACCGCATCATCGCCGAGCGGCCTACGCACGACGGCTCCCTCACCGTCACCGGACTCGGCCACCGCACCACCGTGCCGCTGGCCGAGTTCCACGACCGGGCCAGGGCCGTCGCCGCGGCGCTGAGCCGCCGGGGCATCGGCGGGGGCGACCGGATCGGCATCCTCTCGGCCAACCGGCTCGAATGGGTACTGCTCGACGTCGCCGCACTCATGCTCGGGGCGCAGACCGCGGGGTTCGAGCCCGGCAAGTTCAGCCCCGACGCCGAACTGGTCGAGCGCTACGGTCTCGACGCCCTCTACACCGACGTCCGGCTGCCCGACGACGCTCCCTCCCAGGTCCTGCCGATCTCGGCCGTCGCCGACTACGCCGAGGAGGACGCCGACGGGTTCGAGCCGGAGCAGTGGGCCGCGACGCAGTGCACGACCGTCAAATTCACGTCCGGATCCACCGGTGTTCCCAAGGGACTCGAGGCCACCGTCGGCAGCATCGACTCCTCGCTGCACGCCGTCCAGAGCCTGTTCGAGCACAAGCCGGGCGACGACATCCTGACGTTCCTGCCGCTCTCGCTCCTCCAGCAGCGCTACTGGCTGTACTCGGCGCTGCACTGGGGCCACGACATCACGATCACGACGTACCAGTCCGTCTTCGCCGTGCTGCCGACCGTCCGTCCCACCGTCGTCATGGGCGTCCCCGCCTTCTTCGACACGGCCAAGCGGCACATCGAGGGCGTCATCGCCGGCGGCGTCGAACCGGCCAAGGCCGCCGCCGAGCTCTTCGGCGACCGCATCCGCTATCTGTGGACGGGCTCGGCCCCCGCCGACCCGGCGACGCTCAGGTTCTACGACGAGGCCGGCCTCGCGATCTTCGAGGGCTACGGCCTCAACGAGACCTGCATCACCACCAAGAACCACCCCGGCGCCCACCGCGAGGGCAGCGTCGGCCGGGTGCTGCCCGGCAAAGAGATCATCATCGACGATGAGGGCGTGGTCTGCGTCCGCAGCGACCACCCGGTCAACACCGGGTACACGTACGCCGCATCGGGCGACAGCGAGTCCGTGTTCCGGCCGGGCGGCATCGTGCGCACCGGGGATCTCGGCCGCCTCGACGAGGACGGGTTCCTCTACATCCTCGGCCGCAGCGACGACGTCATCGTCCTCGACAACGCCAAGAAGATCATCGTCAGGCCGATCGAGACACGGTTCCGCGACACCGGCGCGGTGGCCGAATGCGTCATCTACTGCCCGAGCCAGGCCGGACTGGTCGCCGTCGTCTCGCCCCACCCGGGACCGGTCGACACGGCCGTGATCGACGAGGCCCTCGCCGCGGTCAACGCCGCGTCGGAGCGCGACGAGCGGATCATCCGCGTGATCGTCGCCGACGAGCCGTTCACCGTCGAGGGCGGGCTCCTCACATCGCAGTTCAAACCGATCCGCAAACGCATCGCGGACCGCTACCGAGACCGGATCGACAACCCGAAGGCAGGCATCCATGCCCACTGACCTCGACACCCTGGCCCGCGAAAAGCTCTCCCAGGTGCTGCGCGACCACCCGGACCCCGCAGGCCTCGACCTCGACGAGGACCTCGTGGAGACGTACGGGATCACCTCGCTCAACAAGGTGCTGTTCCTGACCTCCCTGTGCAAGGCCGCCGAAGTCGGTCTCGGCAACTTCACCGAGGACGACCTCGCCGGGATGCGCACCCTCGGCAATGTCGTCGACGCCCTCCGCCCCCACGCTCCCCTGAAGGCATGAGTTCCTTGACCCACAATGCCTGGAGCCGGCACGCCTCCGCGCTCCTCGAAAACGAGCACGTCGAACTCCACCCGATCTCGGAGGAAGACCGTGGACCCCTGCGCAAGATCGCATTCGACGACCGGATCTGGACGTACTTCGTTTCCCGTGTCGAGAGCGACGCTGATTTTGACCAGTTTTTTGACGCCATGCTCGCTGACCAGGCCAGCGGCAAGCGCGCGGTCTACATCATCGTCGACAAGAGCACAGGACAGGTCGCCGGCAGCTCCAGCTACGGCAACCTGAGCGAAGCCGACGGGCGACTGGAGATCGGCTGGTCCTGGCTCGGCGTCTACTTCCAGGGCAAGGGCATCAACCGCTGGGCCAAGTACCTGCTGCTCCGGCACGCCTTCGACGTCCTGGGCGCCGAGCGCGTCGAGTTCAAGACCGACGTCCTCAACCTCCAGGCCCGCGCCGGACTGCGCAAGATCGGTGCGTACGAGGAAGGCGTCATGCGCAGTTTCAACCCGATGCCCGAGGGACGCAGGCGCGACGCGATCTACTACTCGGTGCTCCGCGCCGAATGGCCCTCGGTCGAGGACCAGCTCGGCCGCGTCGGCAGGGCGGTCAACCCGTGCGCGTGACCGACGCGCCGCTTCTGGAGCTGTCCGGCTCGCCGCATGCCCGTGGCCTCACCCACGGGCAGGCGCTGGCCGGGCGGCTCCGCGGCTTCCTCGACGACTCGCTCGCGCGACTCGGCCACCTCACAGACCGGGCGGTCGACCTCGACGCGCTGCGGCCCGACATTGCGGCCCACCGTGCGGTGATCGCCGAAGTGCTGCCGGACCTGGCCACCGAGATCGACGGCCTTGCCGCCGGCGCCGGAATCGACCGCGACGCGGCCTGGCTGCTGCAACTGCGCCGCGAGCTGATCGGCTACAGCCGGGTCACCGCCGGGGACTGCACCACGTACGCCTCGGCCGGTGCCGCGCCAGTGCTCGCCCAGACGGTCGACCTGAACGGCAACCTCGACGACCAGATCGCCGTGCTGTCGGTCACCGGGCCGCGCCACCGCTCCCTGGTGCTCAGCTTCGCCGGTCTCCTCGGCTACCTCGGTGTCAACGACGCCGGGATCGCCGTGGGCATCAACCTCGTCCTCGGCGGCGACTGGCAGCCGGGCGTGCCCCCTTACCTGGCGATCCGGCACGTCCTCGACACCGCCGACACCGTCGAGCAGGCCGTCGAGACCCTCCGGGAGATGCCGCTGGCCAGCTCGCGGGCGTTCATGATCTGCGGTGTGGACCGGGCGGTGTGCGTCGAGGCGAAGGGCGCGCAGCGACGCCTCCTCGCAGGCGACGAACTGGCGCACACGAACCACTTCCTGGACGCCGAGCTCGCCGAGCAGGACGAGATCAACATCTTCGCCAAGAACTCCTCCAGGCGGCGCCTTCAGACGGTCCTTGATGCGGGCATCCCGAAGGCCGGCGACACCGAGGGCCATCACCGGCTCCTCGCGACGCCGCCGATCCTGGTGCCGGACAACGGCGACATCCGGCGCGAGCGCACCGTCGCGGCCGTGATCCTGCGCCCGGACTTGGGGGAAATGCGGCTGTGGCCGGGCGACCCGTCCGCTGTGCCGGAGCAAGTGCATTCCCTGCACTACTGAGGTTGAACTCGTAATGTCGTGCTGACCGTCAGGCGGGCCTGGCGGTCAGGCCGGTCTCGGCGAGGCAGCCGTCCATGAGGTGGCTGCGGTACTGGATGTGTCGTAGACCGCGTGGGCCGCCGAGCTGCTGATGTGCGGCGATCAGCAGGTCCCGGTAGTCGCGCCAGGAGAAGCTCTTGCGTCCGTCGCGCCGGCCGTCGTCCCGGCGCGGCCGGTAGATGAGCCGGGACCGGTGACCGGGTTTGTAGCAGGTCAGCGCTATGGGTGATGTCCGCGCAGCTGCCTGGCCTGGCCGGGCTGCAGAACAGCACCCGCCCGTTCCGGTCGGTGAGGACCATGGTCTTGACGGCGTTCTGCTTGTTCTTCCCGGAGATGAACGTGTCCCGGTCCTTGCGTCCGGTGGCCGGCCGGCGAACCCGGATCTCGGTGCCGTCGATGATGCCAGCCTGCCCACTGGCGCCGAGGTGGTCGATGACCCTCGGCCAGTGTTCGGAGCCGGATGCCGGGGCTGATCGTGCAGCCCCGCTCGGCGAGCAAGGGCCGCATCTCGCCGATGGCCCGGCTTCGCACCGGCGCCCTCAGCACGCTTCCGCGGCCGAGATGCCGGCTTGGCCTCGTGACGCTCATGCCATAACGGGCCCAACTCGGCAATGAGTTCACCGATCACGCCGGCCGACAGCCCCGTGATCCGGAGATTGCTGACGATCGCTGCACGAGTCACGGTCCTCACCACCCGACCGTGATCAACCATCCAGGGCTCGACGTCTCACCGCTTACCGTGCACGAGCTCGTTGGCAAGTGAGGTTCTTCGCCACCCCACACACGCATTCGGCCCCGAGACCGCGGACAGCGGTCTCGGGGCCGAATGGCTGGGTGCGGGTCAGCGCCCGATGAGGTGCTGCTGGTCCTGCGGCCGCAGGCGCAGGCTGTGCTGACCGCCGTCCACGGCGAGCATCATGCCGACGGAGGCGCTCGACAGCGGGCTCGCCAGGTAGGCGATCGCGCCCGCCACCTCGTCGGCCGTCACCAGGCGGCCCGGCGCGAGGAACTTGAGCAGCGACTCCCGGGCAGCCTCCGGATCCGCCGTCCCCTGCAGCTGGGTCTCCACCCACGGGGTGTCCGCCGTGCCGGGCGCGACGCAGTTGACGCGCACGCCCTCGCGGGCGTGGTCCGCCGCCATGGCCAGGGTCATCGAGTACACGGCGCCCTTGCTGGCCGAGTACAGCGCACGCGTCTGGTGGCCGGCCCACGCCACGATCGAGCACGTGTTGACGATCGCCGCGGCGGGCGAGCGGCGCAGATGCGGCAGGGCATACCGGGCGACCCTGACCATGCCGACCACGTTGACGTTCAGGACGTTCAGCCACTCCTCGGAGCTGTTCGTGGCGACATCGCCGACCGCCGGTATGCCGGCGTTGTTCACCACGATGTCGAGGCGGCCGAACCGCTCGACCACGGCCTCCACCGCCGCCTCGACCTGGGCGTCATCGCCGACGTCGGCTTGGACGCCGAAGACGTCGTCCGGAAGGCCCTCCGTCTTGAGATCGAGGACGGCAACCTTCGCGCCCCTGCTGGTCAGCAGTTTCGCTGTGGCCAGACCGATGCCCTGGGCACCGCCCGTGACGATCGCCACGAGTCCTTCGAAGTCACTCACCGGTTCTCTCCTGTCACATGTGGAACTATCAGGAATGCGCGACGGCCACCACGTCATCCGGGCGGCGCAGTCGCAGACAGAGCTGGGCGCTCACCAGCCCGAGGACGCCGACCATGGCCCACAGCGCCCAGGGCGCGAGCGTGTACAGGGCGCCGCCGATGACCGGTCCCGCGCCCGTGCCGATCGTGTACGCGGCGCCGTACAGCCCCTGGTAGCGCCCGGTCATGCCCGGCGGGGTCAGACTCGCCAGATGGGCTTGGGCGACGGAGGAGTACACCATCTCGCCGATCGTCCAGATCAGCACCGTCACCGCCAGTAGGCCCATGCCGGTCGTGAACCCGGTCAGTGCGAGACCGACACAGGTGAACAGGTTGCCGACGGCCAGGACGTAGTGCGGCCGGTACTTGGAGACGACGCCGATGAGAGGCAGTTCGAAGAGCACCACCAGCACGCCGTTGAGCGCCATGAGGAGACCGAAATCGCGGGCGTTCATGCCCACGTCGCTGACGTGCAGGGGCAGGCCGACGGTGGTCTGGATGTAGACGAACATGGCGAACACGCTCATCAGCAGAAAGCGCACCAGGGTGCGGTCGCCGAGCGCATCTCGGTACCCGACCGCCGTGTCCTTCTCCTTCTCCGTCTCCTCGGCGTCGGTCTGCGCAGTGGGCGTGTCCCGCAACAGCACGGTCACGATCAGGCCGAACAGCAGCAGCGCTGCGGCCTCGCCGAGGAAGAGCCCCACATAGGAGATGCTGGCGACCACGCCTCCGACGGCGCCGCCCAGGGCGACGCCGATGTTCTGGGCGAACCTCAACACGGCGAAGGAAGCCAGCCGTTGGTCCGCAGTCACAGAGTCGACAAGCACCGCGGCCATGGCCGGCCGGTGGATCTGCGACACCAGGCCTATGAGACCGACCAGCACGACGATGAGCGCGATCGGGCCGACGAACGGCACCAGCGCCGTCAGGCCCGCGGTGGCCACGACGGACAGCAGGATGGCCGGGCGCCGGCCAATGGTGTCGGTGAGGTGGCCGCCGATGACGCTGCCGAGCACACTGCCCACGCCGGACGCGCCGAGGACGAGCCCCGCGGCCGACGAGGAGTGCCCGTCCCCGGCCAGATAGAGCACGATGAACGAGGGCAGGAAGCTGCCGGCGCTCAGGATCAGGCTGCCGAGACTGACGACCCAGACCCGACGGGGCAGGCCGCGCAGCGTGTCACGGAGCCGCGGTTTGTCTACGCTCGGCTGGTCCGACTCCATGGTACTCACGCCGTGTCTCCTTTGTTCCGTGTCTTGCCGCCTTCTCGGACCGAAAGGGACGCTACGATCGCGCAGACTCCCCTGCGTCCGCGGCAAGTTCATTGTGTGGCACACATTACGCTGACCCTCTCCCACCTCGGCTAATCGCCTGGGTTACCCCAGCGCGGTCCGGGTCCGTGCCACTCTCGATGTTGGACCGGATTTTCTTGATACCGTCCTGGGAGCTGAGGAATTTTTCATGCCACTTGACCCGATCTACAGGGGAATCAGGGACTATCGCGTCGCCACCGGATTCACGCCGCTGTACACCATGCCGGTGGACCAGGCCCGGGTGGCAGACCGGGATACCGAAGCCGAAATCTGGGATTGGGTAAAAGAACCCAAAGAGGTATTCGATTTCGACATCGACGGTCCGGCGGGTCCGCTGACTCTGCGGGCGTACCGCCCGCAGAGCGAGAGCGCGAACGACGGCCCGCTCCCCGTGGTGGTGTACTTCTTCGGCGGCGGCTGGGTCGTCGGATCCCTGGACACGTGCGAGGCGATCTGCCGCGCGGTGGCCAGCCTGACCCCCTGCGTGGTCGTATCCGTCGGCTACCGGCTCGCGCCCGAGAACCCGTTCCCGGCCGCAATCGACGACTGCTACGCCGCCCTGGAGTGGGTGGGCGAGCACGCGTCCGAACTCGGCGCCGACCCCGCCCGCATAGCCGTGGCCGGAGACAGCTCCGGCGGCAATCTCGCGGCGGTCATGGCCCTGATGGCCCGGGACAAGGGCGGGCCGAAGGTCTCCGCTCAGGTGCTCGTCTACCCGCCGACGCGCAATGACGCCACGACGCAATCCATGCGGGACAACGTCGATCCGATGTTCTTCAACGCACAGTCGTCGGCCTGGTTCTGGGGGCATTACCTCGCCGATCCCGCCGACGGCGAATCTCCCTATGCCTCACCTGCCAAGGCGGCCGATCACAGCGGACTTCCGCCGACTCTGCTCATGACCGCCGAGTACTGCCCCCTGTACGACGAGGGCGAGGAGTACGCGAAGACGCTTTCCAACGCGGGTGTGCCGGTGGAGTTCCACCCGCACAAGGATCTGCCGCACGGCTTTCTCCAACTCTCGGCGGTGCTCGAGACGTCCAGGAACGCGATGCGTCTGATCGCCGATTTCCTGCACCGATGGACGAGCTGACATGAGGATGGCTGAAACCCGGCGCGTGGTGCTGCGTGCGCCCAGGTATGTGCTCGGCGAGCTCGCGACGGATCACTCCGCGATCGAGGGATTCGCTGAATTCATCGACGAGCGACGGATGTTGCCCGATGCCGGAATGTGGGGCTGGGGCACCGTACACCGCACGGAACTCGACACGGCCGCGCTCGCCGTACAGGCGGGCCGGCAGACCCTTGACGCGGCGGGCATCGCACCGGACGAGATCGACGCGCTCGTACTGTGCTCCACCACGTTCCCCGGCGAGGTCGGGGCGCACGGTGACCTGATCGCGGCGGTCCTGCGCGGCCTCGAACTCAGCGACGTCCCGGTCACCGGGATCACCCTGAACCGGTGCGCGACTCTGCTCACCGGTCTGCAGACGGCTGCCACCATGGTCGCCGCGGGCCGGCACCGGACCGTGCTGGTGATCACCACCGACGCGGTGCCCGACGAGTCCGCGCGGCTGGCCGACTTCGCCCTGTTCAGCGACGGCGCGGCCGCCTGCCTGGTCTCGCAACGGGTGGACAGCGCTCCCGAGTCCTACGAGTGGGTCGCCGACGCGCACGCTCAGGATCCGGCCTCCATGCTCCGGGGCACCGAGATCAGCGCCGACCTGGCCAAGACGGCCAACCAGCGGCTCTTCGCCGAGGCCGGCATCGGCGTCGAGGAGATCGACGGGCTGCTGCACAACAACATCTTTCTGCCGATCGTGATGATGAAGGAGCTCCAGGCCGGGTTCCACCCGTCCCAGCTGGACACCTCCAACATCACCAGGGTCGGGCACTGCTTCGCCGCGGACCCGCTGATCAACCTCGTCGACCGGCAGTCGGCCGGCGGTGTCCGCCCGGGCGGGCTCTACCTGCTGGCGTCGAGTGTGTCAGGGCTGCGGATGTGCGTCCTGCTGCGGGCCGCATGAGTCGCCCCCGCCTCCAGTCACCCAACGAAGGAGTCACCGAAGTGCACAAGAGTGTCGACGCCGAGCCCACCACGCTGTCGTGGCTGCAGAACACTGTCCGGGAGGTGCTGCAGCTGTCCGAGCCCGAGGAGGTCGCTCCGCGGACCCTGCGCGAGCTCGCCGCCACCTCGCTGCAGACGGTCGGCGTGCAGTACCGCATCCTCCAGGAGACCTCGGTCCAGGTGGAGATGAGCGAGCTGATCGGCGACAGGAGCATTGCGGACCTCGCCCTGCTGATCGACGGACGCAGGCAGAACGCCGCGTAACACACGGTTGCGCAAACAAGTGGCCGGGGGCACAACCGCCCCCGGCCACTCGCGTGCTGAGCGACGGCTGGCAGCATGATGCCGCCCCCGTCCTTTGACGGGGGGCGGCATCATGCTGCCAGCCCTCGCTCACGCGTACGACAACTGCGGCGTCATCGAGGCCTTGAGGTTCGCCAGCTCCGCGGCGGTGGGTGCCGTGATACGCAGCCCGGAGATACGCCCCGGCTGCTTGCCGTCGAAGGCCCGTACGGCCACCCCGTGGTCGAGGAAGAACCGGTGCGCCTCGATGGGGTCGTCGACGGCGATGAAGCGGTAGTGCACGGGGACGCCGCGTACCAGGCCGGGGAACCGATCGCCGATGATCTCCTCCAGGATGAGGGCGTTGGTCAGCAGCGCGGACCGGGTGCGGTCTTCCCACTCGGTGTCGGCGAGGGCGGCGGTTGCCAGCGCCACATCGACGTACGAGAGAGCCCAATTGCGCTTGCGCGCCGACACCTTGGCGTGGATCTCCGGGTTCAGCGTCCACAGCGCGCCAGTGCGGGTGCCGGCGATGCCGAAGAACTTGTTCGGGGAGCGCAGCACGACCACATTCGTCAGGCCGGTCTGCGTCATCGAGAGTTCGCGGTGCTCGGGCAGGAACTCGATGTACGCCTCGTCAACGATGAGGACCGAGTCCGGGTTGGCGCGACAGATCTCCACCAGATCGTCCCGGTGCAGATAGAAGCCCAGCGGATTGTTCGGGTTGGACAGGAAGACGTAGGGATGGTTTCGCATTCCTGCGGCCACACGGTCCAGACGCGATTGGGGCGTCTCCACGGTACCCGACGGCGGGTCCAGATGCGTGGGGAACCAGCGGATGGTGTCGGTGTAGTCGGGCGTGACGACGGCGACCTGCTCCGTCGGCAGAATCTCGGCGAGGACGCGGATGAACTCGGTGATCCCGCGCCCGGGTATCAGCCGCTCCGGCGCCGTCCGCATGAAGTCCGCGTAGGCCTCGGTGAAGCGCTCCTCGGATCCGTAGGGGTGCGCAAGGAGATGCTCCGGCTTGATGGACCGCAGTGCGGCTACCACGACGGGAGGCGGGCCGTAGCGGTTCACGCAGGTCCCCAGGTCCAGGTACTCCCGGTCGTGGAAACCTCTCAGGTCCCCGCCCTGGGTGTTCACTGCAGTCGGCGTGTTCTCGATCAAGACATGTCCCTACAGACGTTGCGGATGAAGGTGTGAACTGCTCAGGGGGTACGGCGTCACACGGCGGACGGCATGAGGACGGCTCTCAACTCGTCCAGATATCCCGGGACCTCGAGCAGAAAGGCGTCATGACCGGCGCTCGACGTGGTGTCCCGGTAGTGGGTGACCTCCGTAAGCCCCGTGGCCGTCAGCTCGTCCAGGAGTTCCCTGGTGACGTCGCTGCCGAAGAGCCGGTCCGAGGCGAAGCTGAACACATGGACCGCGGGATCGGCGTCCGGAGACAGGGCGTGCGGTCGGGCGAAGGCGTTGAACCGGTCCATCGCGCTCGTAAGGTGGAGATAGGTGTTGGCGTCGAAGCGATCCACGAACTTGTCGGCCTGGTGCTCGAGATAGCGCTCGACGGCATACCGTCCGTGCGCCGGGCCGACGGGCTCGGGGCCGATCTGGACGGAGCGCCCGAACTTGGCCTCCAGTGATTCGGGAGACATGTACGTGAGGTGGGCGACCATCCGCGCGATCCCCAGGCCCCGTCGGGGGCCCGACCCGAAGAGGCCGTCCACGTAACGGCCGTCGTCGAACTGCGGGTCGGAGCGGATCGCCGCCCGGCCGACCGCGTGGGCCGCCAGACCGTCGGTGGTCAGCCGGGGCGCCGTCCCGATGAGTACAAAGCGCCTCGCGTCGCCGGGATGGCGCAGCAGCCACTCCAGCGCCTGCATGCCGCCCAGCGAGCCGCCGACCACCGAGTGCAGGCGGCCGATGCCGAGATGCATGAGCAGCGCTCGGTGCACGGTGACGATGTCCGCGACCGTGATCTCGGGGAAGTCCGGTCCGAGCGGGCGGCCGGTCGCCCCTGGGGACAGCGGCCCCGTCGTTCCCGCGCAGCCGCCCAGCACGTTGGCGGACACGACATGGAAGACGTCGGTGTCGATGGGGCGGCCCGGGCCGACCATCACGTCCCACCACCCGGGGATGTCGTCCGGGTCGTGCTGCGCCGGGTGTGAGTCCCCGGTCAGGGCATGGCAGATGAACACCGTGTTGTCGTGGTGGGGCGACGGGGTCCCGTACTGCTCGTAGGCGACCTGCACGTGGGAAAGCGAACGGCCCGACTCCAGAATGAGCGGACAGTCCTGGGTGAAGAGAGTGGCGACCTCCAGATGACGGCTGAGAGCTGCGGGAAGGCCGAGGGTGATGGCCCTGGGGTCTTCGGTGACGAGAGACGTGTTCAAGGTTGTCAGTTCTCCAGAAGTCAGCGGCCCGCCGTGTGTTTCCGGACGGCCTCACCGAAAGCGTGGAAGATCCTCCTCGACAGCGGGTCCGTGGTGGCGTACCACTCGGGATGCCACTGCACGGCGAACCCGAAGGGGTGGCCGCCGTCGGTGACGGATACCGCCTCGATGACGCCGTCGGGAGCTACGGCTTCGGTCCGAAGCCCCGCGCCCAGACGGTCGATCGCTTGGCCGTGGAGGGAGTTCACCCGAGCCGAACCGACGCGGTCGGTCAGCTCGTCCAGCGTTCCACCCTCGACGATCCGAATCTCGTGGGCGGGAAGGTACTGCTCGTCCCGCGGCAGCGAGAGGTCCTCGCGATGAGCCCCCGATTCGAGGGTGCGCAGGGTGCCGCCGTGGGCGACGTTCAGCTCCTGCAGCCCTCGGCAGATGCCGAGGAGGGGGAGACTGGCCTCGACGGCCGCCGGGATCAGCGCAAGCGCGAGTGTGTCGCGATCGGGGTCGAACGGGCCGGGCCCGTTCGACGCCGCGTAGCGCTCAGGCGCGACGTTCGTCTCATGGCCGCCGAGCACCAGTCCGTCAAACCGGTCGAGGCGGGCAGCGAAGGTGTGGCCGGCCCCCGGGATGAGGGCGACATCGCACTCGGCCACCTCCTCCAGCGCGGCGACGTAGGCGTGGCGCACCGCGTCATGCCGTACGTCGTCCCAGGTCTCGGCCGAGCATGCGAGAGCGACGAGCGGCCGGGTCATGAGCGGTCCAACGCCTGACCGAGGTCGGCCAGCAGATCGTCGATGTGCTCGATGCCGACGGCGAGGCGGATGGATCCCTGGGTGACTCCGGCAGCGAGCTGCTCCTGCTCGGGAAGCTGGGCATGGGTGGTCGAGGCCGGGTGGGTGGCGAGTGAGCGGACGTCACCGACGTTCGTCGCATGCGAGATGAGCCCGAGCGACTCGATGAACCTGCAGCCGGCCTCGCGTCCGCCGGTCAGCTCGAACTGGATGAGCGGGCCGCCGTTCGCACCGAAGTAGCGGGCGGCGAGCTCGGCCTGCTCGCCGGTGGCGAGACTGGGATGGCGCACCGCGCCGACCTTGGGGTGCTTCTCGAGGAAGCGTGCCACTGCGGTCGCGTTCTCCCCGTGGGCGCGCATCCGCAGGTGCAGCGTCTCCATGCCCTGGAGCAGCAGCCAGGCGTTGAACGGGCTGAGGCAGGGGCCCAGGTCACGCATCAGGGTCTCGCGGGCCTTGAGCAGATAGCTGCTCCGCCCGAGCGCAGTGTCCAGGTTCTTTCCGGTACGCGTCCACACCGCTCCGCCGTGCGCCACGTCCGGCTGGGTCAGCAGCGGGTGGCGCTCCGCGTGGGCCTCCCAGTCGAAGCGTCCGGAGTCGAGGATGAGCCCGCCGAGGGTCGATCCGTGCCCGCCGATGTACTTGGTGGCGGAGTAGACCACGACGTGGGCACCGTGCTCCATCGGCCGGCACACGTACGGGACCATCGTGTTGTCGAGGATCAGTGGCACACCCGCCTGCTCCCCCAGCTCGGCGACGGCCTCGATGGGGAACACGCTCAGCCGCGGATTGGGCAGTGTCTCCCCGAAGTAGCAGCGGGTGCGCTCGTCCGTGGCGGCAGCGAAGTTCTTCGGGTCCGAAGGACTGACAAAGCGGGTCTCGATGCCCATCCGCTTGAAGGTGTTGGCCAGCAGATTCCACGTGCCGCCGTACAGCTCATTGGAGCTGACGATGTTGTCCCCGGCCTGGCACAGGTTCAGCACGGCGAGCGCGATCGCCGCTTGCCCGGAGGCCACGGCGAGCCCGGCGGCGGCCCCCTCCACGGCGGCCATGCGCTCCTCGAGCACATCGCACGTGGGGTTGTTCAGGCGCGTGTAGGCATGTCCGTCCTGCTGGAGGTCGAAGATCCCGGCCGCGTCCGCCGTACTGGGCAGTTCATACGCGGAGGTCTGGAAGATCGGCGTGACGATCGGCGGTGTGATGCCGAGCCGCCATTCGTATCCGCCGTGAATGGCCGCTGTCTCCGCGGTACGGAATGTCTTGGCCTTCATGACTGCCTCATGCTGCGACATTCTTGTACTCCTTTTCCCGGACCATGGAGCGGACTATCGCGGTGATCGCGCTCGGCTGCCCCTGTGGACCGCGGTGCCACAGGCCACCGAACTGAGCGTCCACCTCCGCGTACTTGGGATCGCGCATGCGTATCTCGCGAGCCTGCGGCAGATTGTAGAAGGGGGTACGCGGGTCGAGATGATGCTCCAGGTGGTAATGGTCGTTGTGAATCCCGGTCAGCAGCCGCTCCCACAAGCGGCTCTTGCGGTTGCGTGTCATGTAGAGGTCGACCGAGCAGTCCCGCACCAAAGGAGTGTGCTCCGACAGCTCGATGTACCAGCCCAGAATCTGAAAGCTCGTCAGGTACGGGACAACCCAGAAGAGCAGCAGTCCGATGAGCCAGTCCCCCTGCCAGGCCGCACCGACTACGGTCGCCCAGAAAACCCAGAATCCGAGCCCGTCGAGAATCCGCTTGCGCCGCTGCACGGGGTTGGCGGAGGCCGACGTCTTCTCCGCCCCGGTGAGAATCCGGTAGCGGTTGCGGACGAGATAACGGATATAGGCCCACGTCTGGGAACCGAGCAGCGGCATCAGCACGACCCGCCGGATGTACGACGGTGCCGTGTCCTGCCGATAGGCCCCCTGCTCGATGAAGAAACGCAGGTCGGGATCGAGCTCGGGGCTGCCGAGGCGAGGGTGGTGCGTGTAGACGTGCGACACCTTGTACGCGTAGTGCTGCTGGAAAATCGGGTATGCGGTCAGCACGGTGCCGACGAACATCTGCAGCCTGCGATTCGATATGCCGACCCCGTGCGCACAGTCGTGAAGAATCGTCGACAAGCCACGCTGTCTGGCACCGATGACGAGGGCTGCCAGCGGATAGAACCAATACGATCCGTACACGCACAGCAGGACACAGCCGGCCATCCACACCAGGTCCGCGAGCCATGCCAGCAACGCGCGTACATTGTCAGGCTTGTTCAACGCCTTCAGATCGCGTTCCACATCTGCCGGAAAGCGATACATGGTGTATCGCCGACCCGTGTACGCCCAGGTCGTCGTGTCGGTGGTCACTCACCCTCCTTGCCTCCACCTCGGTGGCGGTTCTTCACGTTGGGATTTCGTTGATCTGCCGCGCCGACGGGACAATAGAGATGCGCATCCATCGTGCACGTCCGCGACAACCGACTTCGCGGTTACGTGTCACGCTGACCCTTCTCCGCCGCCGACTGCGGATCCTGCTTACCTGGTCGTTCAACTCGCCTGCGGCGGCGTGATGCGGTAATCGACTTTGTTCTGGACGGTCTCCACACGCTCACGCAACTGACTCACGGAATCGGCGATGACCGCGAAGCGGAGGAAGAAGTTCTCCTGCTCCAAGTCGGTGATCTGGTAGCCGTTGGTGATCTGTGCGCCGACCACGCCGGGCAGTTCGCGCAGATCACCCTCCGTGGTGTGCACCTCGACAGTGCCGAGCTCGTGGCCTTCCATGTCGATCCAGCCGATGACCGGCCGGTCTCGAAGAGGAATCGGACCATCCAGCGTGAATTCCCCCAATGCCATGGAGACCAGCGCCTCGATCGGGTCGATCCCACTGATCTCGCGGACCGCTGCGGGGATCATGCCGCCGCCAGGGCGTGGATTGATCTCGATGAGCTCTGTGCGACCGTCCTCGGCGGCCCGGCCCTCCAAGTGCAGCCAGACCTGGTCGAGACGGAGGTCGGTGCAGAGCGTGGTGATCCTCTCGCACAGGACGCGCACACCCTCGCGCACGTGATCCTGCTGAGGCGGATGAAACTCGAGTCCCGCGTCATGGTGCCTGACGTCGTCGTGCTCGGGCTTCTCGACTGCCAGGACCGGATGGAACCGGCCTTCGACGACGGGGCCGTCCACGGAGAATTCGACTCCGGGCAGGTACTCCTCAGTGATCAGCTCAGTGTCGGCCAGGCCGGCTTCGGTCAGGCGGTGCCGGTAGGCGAGAAGCTCCTGCGGACCGTCCGCTCGGCTGACCAGCCGCGAGGCCCCGGAATCACGCGAGGGTTTGACGATGACGGGGAAGAAGTCCACTGTCGCCGGGTCGTCGGAGAAGCGAATGCCGGACAGCCCCAGGGCCTGCATGCGCTCTCGAACCAGCAACTTGTCGAGCAGCACATGGCGATTCTCGTCGGCCCCCGGAATGCCGTAGTGCGCGGCCAGGCCCATCTGCCAGGGGGCCAACGATTCGAGCATGTTGACGACGGCGACGGGGACAATGCCACGCTGTTCGAGCCGGGTCGTGAGTATGGACAGGTCCTCGCTGCCCCAGTCGACCACGACATGGTCATCGCATGTGTCGCGGTGACGGTTGTCAGGCAGTTCGGAGACCAGCACCGAACGCAGCCCACGGGCTCGCAGCTGTTCGGCGACAAGGGCCACGCCGCCGAAATGCAGCTTGGAGAAGATGAGTACGGATTTCACGCCGCGACCCTCCAGGGTTGGTGTTCGGCAGTGATGAACGATCGATTGATGAACAGGGCGGACCCTGCCCCTCACGGACCGGAACCGGGTGCAGGTTCTGCGTGTTCAAACGCTCGCCACCCTCCGGCGAAGAAGCCGGAACAGAAGGACGCGCCGTGACATGCCGGTCCTTCTTTCAGGGTGACACGGACGGAATTGCTGCCGAGTAATCGAGACGCGTAGTCATGCGGCCGGAATGTCATCCCGATGCGTCATCGGGAATGCTTTTGCCGCGGACGTGTGCGGGGCGGATGGGTTCGTAGGTTGCGTTTTCGATGCGGCGGACGGTTGCGCCGGTCAATCAGGCATGTGTGAGTGAACGGGAGAGGGTCGCATGGCCGTGGCCTTGAGCGAATTCGTGATCGGGGTGGAGTCGTGATACGGGTGGCGGTGGCCGGAGCGGCCGGCTATATCGGCGGGGAGCTGCTGCGGTTGCTGATCGGCCACCCCGAGGTCGAGGTGGTCGGCGCGGTTTCCTCGCGTTTCCCCGGCAAGCGGGTCGACGGAGTGCATCCAAATCTGCGGGCCTCCACCGATCTGCTGTTCTGCTCCGCCGACGAGGTCGGCGAGTGCGACGCGGTCTTCCTGGCCCTGCCGCACAGGGCCGTGATGACCCAGATCGAGTACTGGACCCAGCGGGCCGAACTCGTCATCGACCTGACCGGTGACTTCCGCCTCGACGACGCGTCGACCTTCGAGCGCTACTACGGCGAGGAGCACCAGGCCCCGCATCTGCTGGACGCCTTCGTGCCCGGCCTGCCCGAACTGCACCGCGAGCGACTGCGCAGCGCGAACCTGATCAGCGTGCCCGGCTGCATGGCCACGTCCGGCGTGCTGGCCCTGTACCCGCTCGTCGCGCACGGTCTGATCGACACCGGTGCGGGCGTCCAGATCGACGCCCGCACCGGCTCCAGCGGCTCCGGGTCCACCGCCGGCCCGGCGAATCTGCACGCCGAACGCAGCGGCGCGATGCGGGTGTTCGCTCCCACCAGCCACCGCCACGAGGCGGAGATCTCCCAGCACCTGGGAGTGTCGGCGACGATGACCGCCACCGGCGTCGAGGCCGTCCGCGGGGTCCAGACCCTCTGCCACGCCACCCTGCGCCCCGGCGTCGACAAATCCGCCCTCCGGCGGGCCTATCGCCAGCAGTACGCCGAGGAACCCTTCGTCCGCGTCGTCGCCCACCAGCGCGGCATCTTCCGCTATCCCGACCCGAAGATCCTCCTGGGATCCAACTTCTGCGACGTCGGTTACGCCCTCGACGAGGACACGGGACGCCTGACCACCATCGGCGCCCTCGACAACCTCGTCAAGGGCGGGGCGGGCAACGCCGTCCAGTGCCTCAACATCCGTATGGGCCGGCCCGAAGCCCTCGGCCTGACCTTCCCCGGCCTCCACCCCCTTTAGCCCCTCCCGCCCTCGCCCACCGGAGAGATCGTGACCACCGCACCACTCACCGTCGTCAAATGCGGCGGCAATCCGGCCGTCGACGCCGCGGGCATCTGTGCCGACATCGCCCGCCTCGTCCACGAAGGGCACTCCATCGTCCTGGTCCACGGAGGCTCCGGAGAGATCAGGCGGCTCGCCGGGGAACTCGGCGTCCCACAGCGCACGCTCGTCGCCCCGGACAACGTCACCACGCGCTACACCGACCCGGCCACGCTCGAAGTGGTCGTCCTCGCGCTGACCGGCGCGGTCAAACCCAAGCTGGTCGCCGAACTCGCCCGCCACAACGTGCCCGCGGTCGGACTCACCGGCATGGACGGCGGCATGCTCCGCGCCCGCCGCAAGTCCGTCATCCGCTCCGTCGTCGACGGCCGCACCGTGCTGATCCGCGACAACCACAGCGGCCGGCTCACCACAGTCCGGACCGAACTGCTCGAGACGCTGCTGCGCATCGGCCATGTCCCGGTTGTCTCGCCGCCCGCCATCGACGAACACGACCACCCGGTCAACGTCGACGCCGACCGCGCCGCGGCGGCCCTCGCCGTCGCGCTCGGCGCCGACCAGCTCCTGCTGCTCACCGGGGCACCCGGCGTACTCGCCGACCCCGACGATCCCACCAGCGTGCAGGGCACCCATCACATGTCCTCGACCGGCCCGCCCGACCCGTCCGCCACCGGCGGCATGGCACTCAAGCTCATCGCCGCACGCGAGGCACTCGCCGGCGGAGTCGGCACCGTACGCATCGCGGACGGACGTACCCCCGACCCCGTCAGCCAGGCGCTCGCAGGTGCCGGCACCACGGTGCATATCGCCCCTGCCGACGAGCCGGTCCACAGCTCCCGCGAAACGGAGATCCGCGCATGACCGAACCGAATGGCAAACCAGCCGCGTGGCAGGGCGGCACGGTCTGGCTGACCGGACTGCCGAGCGCAGGCAAGACCACCATCGCGGTGGGCCTCGCCGAGCGGCTGCAGGCCGAGGGACACCGAGTGCAGGTACTCGACGGCGACGAGGTCCGTGCGGCGCTCTCGGCGGAACTGGGCTTCTCGAAGGAGGACCGGGACACCAACGTGCGCCGGATCGGCTACGTGGCCGGGCTGCTCGCCGCGCACGGCGTCACCGTGCTGGTGCCGGTGATCGCTCCGTACGCGATGTCACGGGAAGCGGTGCGTGACCAGCACGCCGCACAGGGCGTCCCCTATCTCGAGGTGCATGTGGCGACTCCGGTGGAAATCTGCGCGGACCGGGACGTGAAGAGCCTGTACGCCATGCAGGCCGCGGGCGAACTCAGCGGCCTCACCGGCGCGGACGACCCCTACGAGGCGCCGGTCCGCCCCCAGCTGCGCATCCACACGCAGGACCAGACCGTCGAGGAGTCGGTCCGGCAGGTGCACGCGCTGCTCACCGAGCGAGGTCTGTCATGACCGTCGTGACCCCGGCCGTGCTCACCGGCCCGCAGCACTCCCCAGCACCGTCCCCCATGGCCCATCTCGAAGCTCTGGAAGCCGAGGCGGCACACATCTTCCGTGAGGTGGCGGGGGAATTCGACCGGTCGACGCTGCTGTTTTCCGGCGGCAAGGACTCGATCGTCATGCTGCACGTGGCGCTCAAGGCGTTCGCCCCGGCGCCACTGCCGTTCTCGCTGCTGCACGTGGACACCGGCCACAACTTCCCCGAGGTGATCGCCTACCGCGACCGCATCGTCGAGAAGTACGGCCTCCACCTCGACGTGGCGTCCGTGCAGTCGTACATCGACGACGGAAGGCTCCGCGAGCGCCCCGACGGCACCCGCAATCCGCTGCAGACCGTACCCCTGCTCGACGCAGTGCGTGATGGCCGCTTTGGTGCGGTCTTCGGCGGCGGCAGGCGCGACGAGGAGAAGGCCCGCGCCAAGGAGCGGATCTTCAGCCTGCGGGACGAGTTCGGCGGCTGGGATCCGCGCCGGCAGCGGCCCGAACTGTGGCAGCTGTACAACGGGCGCCACCAGCCGGGCGAGCACGTCCGGGTCTTCCCCCTGTCCAACTGGACCGAACTTGACGTCTGGCAGTACATCGAGCAGGAAGACATCGAACTGCCGGAGATCTACTTCGCGCACTGGCGCAAGGTGTTCCAGCGCGACGGCATGTGGCTGGCGCCCGGTGACTGGGGCGGCCACCGGGACGACGAGTCCCTGTGCGAGCGCCAGGTCCGGTACCGCACGGTAGGCGACATGTCCTGCACCGGCGCAGTCGACTCGTCGGCCTCGACGGTCGGCGCCGTGATCGCGGAGATCGCAGCGAGCCGGGTGACCGAGCGCGGTGCGAGCAGGGCCGACGACCGGCTGTCCGAGGCAGCCATGGAGGACCGCAAGCGAGAAGGATACTTCTAGATATGTCAACAGGCTTCATGGACAGGGCAGTTCAGGGCGGCACGTCCGACCGGTTCCCGGGTGGCCTGCTGCGGCTGGCCACCTGTGGCTCGGTCGACGACGGCAAGTCCACGTTGGTCGGACGGCTGCTGTACGACACCAAGTCCGTTCTCGCCGACCAGGCGGCGGCCATCGAGGAGGTTTCACGCAGGCGGGGCCAGGACGGGCCCGACCTGGCGCTGCTTACCGACGGCCTGCGGGCGGAACGGGAGCAGGGCATCACCATCGACGTGGCGTACCGCTACTTCGCGACGCCCAAACGGCGGTTCATCCTCGCGGACACACCGGGCCATGTGCAGTTCACGCGCAACATGGTCACCGGTGCGTCCACCGCGGACCTGGCGGTGATCCTCGTCGACGCACGCCAGGGCGTGGTCCCCCAGACGATGAAGCACTGCGCGATCGCGGCTCTGCTCCGGGTCCCGCAGGTCGTGCTGGCGGTCAACAAGATGGACACCGTCGGCTACCGGGAGTCCGTCTTCGCCGAGATCGCGGAGGAGTTCGCCGAGCGGGCCGGCAGGTTGGGCATCGCCGACGTCACCGCCATCCCGATGTCGGCGCTGACGGGCGACAACGTGGTCGAACCGTCGGCACACATGGACTGGTACGGCGGTGACACGCTGCTGTCCCACCTGGAGAATGTGCCGCTCGGCGCAGAACCGGCCGACATGCCGGTGCGGCTTCCGGTGCAGTACGTGGTCCGCAACCCCTCGGGCGACCGGCAGTCGGTGGAGCGCTGGCTGACCGGGCAACTCGCCTCCGGCCTGCTCAGGGTCGGCGACCCTGTGGTCGTGCAGCCGTCCGGGGAGACCTCCACGGTCGCCGGTCTCAGCGTGCTCGGCCGCGAGACCGACACCGTGAGGGCACTTCAGCCGGTGGCGGTCCGGCTCGCCGACGACGTCGACATCTCCCGGGGCGACATGCTGACCGCGGGCCCCGCTCCCCAGACGGTTCGTCACATCAGCGCCAAGGTCTGCAACCTGCACGACCGCCCGCTGCGCACGCGACAGCGTGTGCTGCTCAAGCACACCACCAGGACGGTCCCCGCGATGGTGGAGCAGATCGACTACCGCCTGGATGTCACCGACGCCCACCGGCTGCCCTGCGATGACGTCCTGTCCGTCAACGACATCGGCGGCGTGCGGATCCGCACCGCCGAACCGCTCGCCGTCGACGACTATCTGGAGAACCGGCGGACCGGCTCGTTCCTGCTCATCGACCCGCAGGACGGGGCGACGCTCGCCGCCGGGATGATCGGCGCGTGAGGGCCGGCGCAGGTGGGCTTGACCGGACAGCAGGGCCCAGGACGTCATCGGTGATCACCGCGAGCGCGTCGTCGGCAGTGTGACCACGACCTTCGCAGTGCCCCAGGTCCGCTCCACCCGATGGGTGGAGCGGACCATGACCGCGCGGCCCGGGCCCAGCCTCCCTTGCGGGCGAGCTGTCCGGCGATGCGGCTCGGTGGCCGTGCGCGTGTCCGAACTCTTTCCCACCTCGCCGGCGGCGCCGATACCGCCTGATCAGCTGTCGATCGCTGTCACGTCCGAGCACGTCGGAAGGGCGCGGTGAATGCGGACCGCGCAGGGTTCCGGGGAATTCACCGCAACGGCAGCGGCGTACCCGGTTTCCAGCGGGAGGTCGGTGAGGTGCCAGCCCGGAAGGTCGGCTCGTACGTCGTCCACCGCGAGGCCGCGGCGAAGACCGGTGCCCAGGCCCTTCAGATAGGCTTCCTTGCGAGCCCACAGGCGGGCGAAAGCTGCCGGCCGGTCTTCCGGGGCGGCAGCCTCGACTTCCGCGCTTTCCGACGGATGCAGCAATTGCGCGAGTTGCTCTGCAGCCTCGGGCTCCGGCACGGGCTCCGCATCGACGCCGATCGGAACCGGCGCGACTCCGATCAGCACCAGATCTCGGCTGTGGGACAGCGAGAACTCCAGTGACGCGGAGAGCAATACGGGCCGCCCGTGGGGCTCCCGACAGCATGGGCAGGGGGCACGGGTGAAGCGAAGTGCGTCGGGCGTCGCGCCAATCAGAGCGGACAGGACCACACGAAGCGCCAAGTGGGCAAACCCGTAGAGCATACGGTCACCGTCGTGGGTGAGAGCCGCCATGCGACGACGTTCCCCCTCGTCCAGAACTGATGGATCGAGCCACGAATCCGAGACACCAGCCGGCAGCTGCAGCGCCCAGACGTGCACATCGTCCCTATCGCATGCTTCGGTGCCCGCCATGTCCACAGCCGGTCCCTCACATGCGTTCGAAGGAGCGGAACCGCTCCCAGTCGGTGACCGCGGTGTCGAACGCGTCCAGTTCGACGCGCGCCATGTTCCGGTAGTGCTCGACGACGTCGTCCCCGAAGGCCTCGCGGGCGATCTCGCTGCGTTCCCAGAGAGCAGCGGCTTCGCCCAGCGTCGTGGGGACGGTCGGGACGCGAACGCCGTCGGCGGCGGCGTAGGCGTTGCCCGCGCAGGGTGCCGGCAGGGGCAGCTCGTTCTCGATACCGTACAAGCCGGCGGCGATGAGGCCGGCCACGGCGAGGTGCGGGTTGACGTCCCCGCCGGGCACCCGGTTCTCCAGGCGCAGCGACGGGCCGCGGCCGACGACGCGCAGCGCGCACGTGCGGTTGTCGAAGCCCCAGGCGACGGCCGTGGGCGCGAAGGAGCCGGGCCGGAACCGCTTGTAGGAGTTGATGTTGGGCGCATAGAGGAGCGTGAAATCGCGCAGGGCGGCAAGCTGCCCGGCGAGGAAGTGCTCCATCACCGGGGACATCCCGCCAGGACCGTCCCCAGCCATCACCGGGCGCCCCGCCTCGTTCGTCAGGGAGAGGTGGATGTGGCAGGAGTTGCCCTCACGCTCGTTGAACTTGGCCATGAAGGTGAGCGCCATGTCCTCCTGGGAGGCGATCTCCTTGGCGCCGGTCTTGTAGATGGCGTGCTGGTCGCAGGTGGTGAGCGCCTCGTCGTAGCGGAAGACGATCTCGTGCTGGCCGAGGTTGCACTCGCCCTTGGCGGACTCGACCGTGAGCCCGGCGCCCGCCATCTCGTTGCGGATGCGGGCGAGGAGGGGCTCGACGCGGCCGGTGCCGAAGATCGAGTAGTCGATGTTGTACAGATTGGCCGGGGTGAGGTCGCGGTAGGCGCGCTTCCAGGCGTCCTCGTAGGTGTCGCGGAAGACAATGAACTCCAGCTCCGTGCCCACCTGCGCAGTCCACCTTTGCCCCTCCTTCTCCAGTCCGACCTGGGCGAGGCGCTCGATCTGGCGGCGCAGGATCTGGCGCGGCGCTGCGGCGACCGGCGAGCCGTCGTTCCAGGCGAGGTCGGCGACGACCAGCGCGGTGCCGGGCTGCCAGGGGACGCGGCGCAGCGTGGCGGTGTCGGGCTGCATCGCGAAATCGCCGTAGCCGCGCTCCCAGGACGACATGGCGTACCCGTCGACGGTGTTCATGTCGGCGTCCACCGCGAGCAGGTAGTTGCAGCCCTCGGTGCCGTGCTTCAGCACCTCGCCGAGGAAGAACGGAGCGGCGAACCGCTTGCCCTGCAGGCGCCCTTGCATGTCGGGAAAGGCGAGGATGACCGTGTGGATCTCGCCGCTGTCCACGAGGCGGCGCAGCTCCTCGACCTCGAGCGGGGGGGTTCGGTCAGCCACGGATGGCGCCTCCTTCGGTCAGGGTGTGCTTGAGGTATGGCCCAAAAGCGGCTTCGGGGTTTGTGTTGGCGGCTCCGAGGAAGCGGACCCGGTCCGCAGGGGCCAGCTCTGAAAGCCTGCCGCTGGAGGACCGGGTCCTGTGGAGCCGTCGCGTTCCGGAGTGCCGACTACGCCGCCGTTCAGCTTGCTTGCCGGCGGGTTGCCTCGGACTTACTCGCCCCAGTCCTCTTCGACCTCGGGGGCAAGGGCGAGCACCGTGGGGTTCAGCGCTACGATCTCCAGTTCGCTGCGGCAGCCCACGCACTCCAGAATCTCGTTGAGCCGCACCGAATCGCTGATCTGTACCTGTTCCTCGCACTCCGGACAGGCCTGCGCGGCGGTCATGGTCGTGGTCATGAGATGTATTCCTTTCGATCGGTCTTACCGGAGCGGGCCTCCGTGTCGAGGGCGGTACGGACCGCCCTCACGACCCGCTCCGCGGTGAGGTCGTAATGTGCGACGAGGTGTTCCTGGTTGCCCACCTCGTCGACGAACTGGTCCGGCATCCCCAGCCTCAACACCCGTGTGGGCGCCACCTCCGCCAGTGTCTCGGCGACCGCGCCGCCGAGGCCGCCGCTGCGCCAGTGCTCTTCCAGCGTCACTACGAGCGAGGCGGGCCGGGCCGCGGTCACCAGCGTCTCCGTGTCGAACGGGCGCAGCGTGTGCATGTTCAGCACGGTGGCCTCGATGCCTTGTCCGGCGAGGACATCCGCTGCCGCGAGGCAGGCGAGCACCGGGTAGGGTCCGCAGCTCGCGAGCACCACATCGCCGCCCTGCCGCAGTGTCTGCGCCTTTCCGATGACCGGTGGCGGGGCCGCGGGCAGTGCCGGGGTCGGTTTGCGGCCGAGCCGGACGTAGAGCGGTCCGGCCAGGTTCAGGCTCTGCTCGACGAACGCCTCCGTGGCGGCGGCGTCGGCGGGCACCACCACGGTCATTCCGGGCAGTACTCGCATCACGGCGAGATCTTCCAGGGCCTGGTGCGTCGGACCGAGGTGGCCCGCGGCGAGACCGCCGTGGGTGGCCATGATGCGGACCGGCAACTTGTTGTAGGCGATGTCGATCTTGATTGCTTCCAGCGCCCGGGAGGTGGCGAAGGCCGCCATCGTGTTGACGAACGGGATCCGCCCGCACGCGGCCATCCCTGCCGCCATGCCCATCAGATTCTGCTCGGCGATGCCGAGGTTGAGATACTGGTCGCCGGCGGTCGCGGCGTACTCGGCGTTGAAGAGACCGGTGTCGGAGTCCAGGCAGATCAGCTCGGGATGCCGCTGAAGCAGAGGCAGCAGGCTGTCCCGGTACGCCTCTCGGGTCGCGCGAGTCATCCGGTGGCCTCCATGGCTTGCAGTGCACGGGCCGCCCGCGCGTGATTGCGCGGCGACAGGGTCACGTAGTGACTGGCGCTGCGGCCGGCGAGAAACGGAAGGCCCTGGCCCTTGACCGTGCGGGCGATCAGCACGCTCGGCTTGCCCGGTTCCCACGGTGCGGCGTTGAGATGGTCCGCCAGTTGGTTCGGGTCATGGCCGTCCACGTCGCGGACCGCCCAGCCGAAACTGCGCCAGCGGTCGGCCAGTGGTTCCATCGGGGCGATCCCCTCGGTGGCACCGGTCAGCTGAAGCCCGTTGCGATCCACCACCGCTACCAGCCGGTCGAGGCGCAGCGACGCGGCCGCGATGGCCGCCTCCCACACCGATCCCTCCTGGAGCTCGCCGTCACCGAGCAGTACGAAGGTGCGCGAGTCACGGCCGGCGGACCGAGCGGCCAGCGCGAACCCGCAGCCCAGCGCGAGTCCGTGACCGAGCGAACCGGTCGGCAGCTCCACACCGGGCACCGCGCGAACCGGATGGCCCATCAGCCTGCTGCCGGGGCGTCCGTATCCGGCGAGTTCCTCGACCGGGAAGAAGCCGTGTTCGGCCAACGTCGCGTAGAGACCGACGGCGGCGTGGCCCTTGCTGAGGAGGAAGCGGTCGCGATCCGGGTCGTCCGGCCGCTGCGGGTCCACTTTCAGCACCGAGGAGTACAGCGCGGCAAGGATGTCGGCGCTGGAGAACGCGCCGCCGAGGTGGCCGCCTTCGGGCCCCGCGCACATGTCGACGACGTGGGAGCGGATGCGTGCGGCGACCGCCTGAAGGGTGTCCCGCTCCCGGACCTGGGTGACGGTCATGAGGCCGCCTTCGCGAGCGTGGCCACCATGTCCCTGTTCGCCCAGACCTTTTCGAAGGCGTCGGCGTACAGGCCGAGCAATTCGCCCGCGCCCGGGTGCAGATGGCGCTTCTGGATGGTGAGCGAGTCGGCGATGACCGCACGGGTCACCGGGTAGCCCTTGCCTGCGGTCGTGCCGGACGCGCCGGTCACGGACCACGGGTAGCCGGAGCCAAAGCCGACGCGGTCCACGAAGACCTTCTGGTCGGGCAACGGCATCAGCTGGTATTGCGACATCGGTACGCCCTCGGCGCGCAGCAGCCGCCGCAGTGCCGAGCGCAGCGCCTCGGGCCGCACGCCGTCGAGGCCGAACGCGGCAGGGTCGAAGCGGAAGCGCAGGATGTGCCAGGCGTGGGTGGTGTCCGGCAGTGCGGTCGGCACCGTCAGGCCCGGCAGCTCGGCCAAGCGTGCGAGGAAGCCGGTGACGTTCTCCTGCCGGGCCCGTTCGTAGGCATCGAACCGGTCGAGCTGCGCAATGGTGAAGGCGGCCTGGAGGGCGTTCATCTTGTAGTTCCAGCCCAGGCCGTACGAGATGTAGTCGCGATCCCGGCCGGCCACGATGTCCTCGCCGAACTGCCGTCCGCGGCGGATCTCCGCGGCCAGTCCGGCGTCCTGGGTGACCACCAGGCCGCCCTCACCGCAGGTCGGTATGTTCTTGCTGACCTGGAGGCTGAAGGCGCCCGCGTCACCGATCGCGCCGACCGGCCGTCCGCGGTGAGTCGCGCCGGGAGCCTGGGCGGCGTCCTCGACGATCGCGAGGCCGTGCTTGCGGGCGATCGCGGTGAGCCGGTCCATGTCGGCGGGCGCGCCGTGCAGATGCACGGGGATGATCGCCTTGGTCCGGTGGGTGATCCGGCGCTCGACGTCGTCCGGATCGATGTTGAAGGTGACCGGGTCGATGTCGGCGAAGACCGGCACCGCCATCTGGTGCACGGGGGCGAGCCCGGTGGCGATGAAGCTGAACGCGGGCACGATCACCTCGTCGCCAGGACCGATGCCGAGCGCGGCCAGGGCGAGGGCCAGGGCGGCGGTGCCGTTGGACACCGCGACGCACGTCTCGTGGCCGAAGCGGCGGGCCCAGTACTCCTCGAGTTGGGACACCGCGTTCACGCCGTCGGTGTCCGACACCAAGCGGGGGCCGTCGAGTGCGTCGAGGACGGCCTTCCGGTCCTCGTCCTCGATCAGCGGCCACTGCACATGGCGTCGGTCCCTTGGCACGGACGCCGTACCGCCGAACGCTGCCAGCTTGCTCATCACTCTCCATTCCGCTCAGTCGCGGAGGTCGATCCAGGTGGGGTCACAGCCGCGCCGCCGCCGCGCCAACGGCGTCGACCGCGCGCGCGTAGGCACCGCGCAGCAGCGTGGCGTGGTGCGAGATGTCGGACGCGACCGCGCGCGGTGCGTCGAGGCCGTGCGCGCCGGTGAACCGCAGTCCGGTCCACGCGTGGGCAACGGACTCGACCGCGCGGCCCGCCCCGGCGAGCACCGGGTCGTCCCAGTCGCGGCCGCAGCGGCGCAGCAGTTCGCCGTGGAGCGAGGCCTGCGCCTGCATGGCCCAGCCGAACGGGTACAGCTCGCGCAGCGCGCCCGCATCCCCGGCCCGGCACCGCTCTGTCAGTTCCGCGACGAACGCGTCATACCCGGAGAGCCCCGTACGGGCGGAGGTCGCCGTGGTGAAGCCCTCGGTGTTGGTGCGCAGGTATCCGCCGAGCAACTCCGGCGTCAGGGGCGCTGGTTGCGCGCCAAGACGGACGTCGAGGCAGCGCCGGCCGATCTTCGAGTCGCTGAAGAAGGCATCCTGCACGTCAGTGGGATTGGCCGAGCCCCAGCTGCGCAGGAACTCCTCGATGGGAACGGCGCCGCGAAAGGCGGGCGGCATCGCGTCCGAGACGTGGACCACGCCACGCGTCTCGTCCAGACCGTAGATCACCACGAGGTGCGCGGCGTGCACATCCCCGTACGCGGGCCTGAACGGCAGGTGGAAATTGTCCACGGCGGCGATGACGAGCCGGTCGTCGGCCAGCTGCTCGCGCACCTCGCGCCACACGTCGCCCTCGTCTGCGGGCTGCCACCAGCGGGCGCTCAGATCGTGGTGCGGGGCGAGGGCACGGCCCAGGTCCCCGTCGGCGCACGGATAGTAGAACTCTTCGGACCTGACGTCGCCCGGCAGGTGCAGGAACTGCCAGCCCGCGCCCAGCACGGCCAGCGGGTCGGCGCCCTCGCGGGCCAGCACCGAACCGAACGTGGCCTGCAGGCAGCTGATGAGGTCGCGATACCAGAGCTCGGGTTCAGGACCGGTGATCGTGTACGTACGTGCCGTCGCCTCGACGGTCATGTCAGGACTCCGTCCGCTGCAGGGTGAGGGCGAAGACATGCACCGCAACGTTGCGGGGCAGCAGAATGCCGGTGAGGCCGGCGCGCCGGGTGACTGGGACCCGCTGCGCCCACATGACCGCGGGGATGCCGCGCTGCACGTGATGCGGGTAGTGCATGACGAGGCTCTCGAAGGCCTTGACCTCGCCGAACCACGCAGGTGCCGCCCAGAAGTCGGAGACCCGGAGCGCTTCCGCGTCGACCGAGCCGTCGGCGAAGTTCAGCTCGACGGTGTCCTCGCTGCGGCGCTCGGACGCCGCCAGCACATGGATCCAGTCGTAATGCCCCTCGGGGACACGGATGAACTGCCCGGCGCAGCGGACGTTGTCCGGCCCTTCACAGACCGGGGGGAACTCAAAGGGAACACCGTCCACGTGGACGATACTTCCGCCCGTGGGCAGGTATTCGGCGGCAAAAGAGTTTCTCCACACATTGAATGCGCCCGCCTTGGTCTCCGTCGCCGCCGAAATAGCTGTGTTGTTGCGATGGCCGGAGATATCGACCGTGTCGCACAGTCCACTTCTGGCGGGGAGTGCCGAGATTTCCGTCAAGTGACCCACCTCACTACAGACCTCCTCAAGTCTCAACAGCCCGGGGCTGCCGAGGACCGGACGGTCAGTCCTTCTTTTCGCCCACGCCCTGAGCGCCTTGAATTCTCGAAATGCCGCTCTATGCACTCGCCGGAGAATCAGCCCGACCGTCCCCGTCGGCAGGCTCACGGCCGCAGCGCGGCAGCACGCAGCTTCTCGTAGTACGGCATGTGGTGGTCGCGGTAGGCACTCAGTGTCGGGTTCGCCGCGACAATCTCGGCTGACCCGTCCGAACTGCGCGCGAAGCCGGCGGTACGGCTGGTCGACTGGTGCCACTTGCTGGTCGACTGCCACTCCGAGCGCATGCCCGGCTGCCAGGTCAGCGCCTCCGGGACGAAGGGGATCCCCACCGCCTCGCAGTACGCACGCACGGTCTCGGCCGGGCGGTCGAGCAGATCGTCGGAGTCGATCACGACCGGCGTGGTCCCGGTGGCGGCCTGCACCGCGGCGAAGATCTCGTACAGCCGAGCGAAGCCGATCTCGTCACAGCCGAGGTCCGGGTTGAGCTTGTGGTGCGAGGCGATGGCCTCGGCCGGATCGCGGATGATGAACGTGTGGGTCGCGGCCGCGAGGAACTCCTCGTCGGCGAGGAGCGCCGGATAGTGGAAGTCCGTCGTGTCCTTGAAGAACACCGGCTTGTGCGCAGCGATCGCGCGCAGCTCCGCGAGCACGTCCTGCTCATTGTGGGCGATCCGGTCGCCGACCTCCACCTCGCCGAAGTCGACCACCCGGGAAAGCGGTTCGTGCACAACGACGCGGTCGTCGCGCTCCGCCATCATCCGCGCGAACGCGGTGGACCGGCAACGCGGCGCGCTCCACAGGGCGAGTACCGGGATCCGCTCCGGTGTGTGTCCCACGATTCCCCCAATTTCCTCGGTGTGCCGTGAACTCATTCGGCGGATATCGAAATCCGGTCCAGCGTGACACAGCGCGGGCGGGCGCCGGGTAATCAGAGTTCGCAACCGTATTGGGGGAAAGTCAACGCGGCGCGTCCCCATGACTGAGCTTGGCTCGGACGCGCACGACGCCGCTGCGCTCGTAGTTTCGCTTCCACGCGGCAAGCTCGATTGTGCCGTCCAGTCCATCAGTGGTTCACATGTGGAGGTCACGTGTCAGCGACGTCAGAGCGCCCAGGTGACCGTAGGGTCGCGGTGCTCGCCAGCAGGGTCGGTGCGGACGAGAAGAGGCTGTTCGACGCGTTCGACCGGCGGGGTGTTCCCTTCGACCACGTCGACACGCGCAGCCAGTGGTTCGCGGCCGGTCGACACGACCTGCCCTGGAGTCTTGCGCTGAACCGGGAGATCGGTCAGTTCCGCGCGGCGTACGCGGCCCGCTGCCTCACCGCCGCAGGCGTGCACGTGGTCAACAGCACGGAGGCGACCGAGGTGTGCGGCGACAAATGGCGCACCACCATGGCCCTGGAGGCGGCCGGGGTGCCAACACCGCGCACCGCGCTCGGCCTCACTCCGCAGGCCGCGCTGGCCGCCCTGGACTCCATCGGGTACCCGGCCGTCATCAAACCACTGGTCGGCTCGTGGGGCCGGCTGGTGGTTCCACTGCGCGACCGTGCCAGTGCGGAAGGCGTACTCGAGTACGCCGCCGCACTGGCCGGGCCGCAGTCGCACCTCGGATATGTGCAGGAGCTGATCGAAAAGCCCGACCGGGACATCAGGGTGATCGTGGTCGGCGGTCAGGTGCTGGGCGCCGTGTACCGGACCGGTGAGTCCTTGCGTACCAATGTCGCACTCGGCGGGCAGACCCGGCCGTGCGAGGTGACACCGGAGCTCGACAAGCTCTCCCTCCAGGCGGCCGCCGCCGTCGGCGCCGACATCGCCGGTGTCGATCTGATCGAGGACCGCGACGGCCGACTGCTGGTCCTGGAGGTCAATCACCGGGTCGAGTTCTCCGGCTTCCAATCCGCACTCGGCGACCAGGTCAATGTCGCGGACCACATCATCGACCATCTACTGGAACGAGCGTAACGATGAACTGGGCGTCCACTCTCCGGCCGCCGCAACAGCGCGGCCACCTCGGTTCCTCGAACAAGGTCACCGAGACGTACGCCGCCGGGCTGCTGCGCGGGATGCTGGAGATCCCCTCTCCGTCCTACCAAGAGCGCGCGCTGGCCGACTACTTGGTCGAAGCGATGAAGGACCTGGGTTTCCAGGCGCACATCGACGGCGTGGGCAATGTGATCGGCGTGATCGAGCGCGGTGACGGCCCGACCGTGATGCTGCTCGGACACACGGACACCGTCTCCGGTCAGGTCCCGGTCCGCTCCGAGGACGGCCGACTCTACGGCCGCGGCGCCGTGGACGCAAAGGGACCGCTCGCGACGATGATCTGCGCCGCGGCCGGCGCGGTGGACTTCCGCGGCCGGATCGTGGTGGTCGGTGTCGTCGAGGAGGAGACCCCGCGCTCGCGTGGCGCGATGGCGATCCGAGCCACCCACGCGCGGCCGGACGCGCTGATCATCGGCGAACCGAGCGGCTGGTCGAGCGTGGTTCTCGGCTACAAGGGGAAGCTGGACCTGCGCTACACCGTCAAATGTTCCGCCACACACCCGAGCAACCCGGTACCGAAGGCATCCGAGCTGGCCGTCACCTGCTGGGAGACACTGGTCGAACTGCTCGGACCGGACGCGAGCCACGGCGTGTTCGACCAGCCGGGCGCGACGTTGTGCCAAGTCAACGGCGATCTGACCTCGGCGACCGCGGACCTCAGTATCCGCATCCCCCCGGGATTCGACGTCGACGAGCTGGTGAGCACGCTGCGTGAGCGGCTGCCGGCCGGCACCCTCGAAGTACTGAACTCGGTGGCGGCCTGCCGGGTGGGCCGGGCCGACCCGGCCGTGCGCGCGCTGGTGTCCGGCATCCGGCGCCTGCACGCCCAGCCACGTCTTGCGGTGAAGACGGCCACGTCGGACATGAACACCCTCGCCGAGGTCTGGGACATCCCCATGGCGACCTACGGCCCGGGTGACAGCAGCCTCGATCACGCCGACGACGAGCACATCGTGCTCTCGGACTACATGCGCGCCATCGACGTACTGACCATCGCCATCTCGGAGTTGGCACACCTGCCCGCACGCCCGGACGACCACCCGGCGGGCGAGGCACCGCTGCGCATCAGGAGTCTCAGGTGACCGACATGACCCAGCGGATCGCCGCGTTGCCCCCACAGCGCCGCGCGCGGTTCCTCGATGGGCTGCGTGAGCACGCGAAGGCCGTGGCGCGGCGCGGCCCGACCTCGCGCGGCGACACCGGTCCGACGCCGCTGTCGCACGCTCAGCGCTCCCTGAGGTTCCTCGACCACCCGGTCCCCGGCACCCCACTGTGCCTGCGTCTTCGGGGCAGGCTCGACGCGAACGTGCTGCGCGAGGCGCTCGCCTCGGTCGTGGCCCGGCACGAGGCACTGCGGACCGCGATTGTCGAGCGCGAGGGTGCCACGATGCAGGTCGTCGCCACCGAGGTCCCGGTCGACCTGCCGCTGATCGAAGCGGAGAACATCGCGGCGGCGCGGACCCTCCTCGAGCGACGGGCCGCCGAACCGTTCGACCTGGGCCGTACGCCCATGTGGCGCGCGGCACTGATCAGGGTCGAGCCTGACGATCACCTGTTCCTGCTCGACCTGCCCGCCATCATCTGCGACACCCGCTCCCGCGACGTGCTGATGCGTGAACTCGCGGCGTTCTACGAGGCGTTGACTGACGGCAGCACACCGAACCTGCCTGACGTGGCGGTGCAGTACCCGGACTACGCCCGGTGGCAGCACGACCAGCTCGGCGGCGCCGGTCTGGACGAGATCGGCGCGTACTGGCGCGAGAAGCTGGCGGGCGCCGAGGTCCTGGAGTTCCCGACTGACCGGCCTCGCGGCGAGACCCGCACCTTCGCGGGCGCCCGCGCCGGCTTCACCGTCGGGCGTGACGCCCTGGACCGGGCCGACGAGCTGGCCCGACAGGCCGGCGCGAAGCCGTACGACGTCCTCGTCGCAGCGTTCTGCACACTGCTGCACCGCTACTCGGGCATCGACGACCTGGTGATCGGCTCGCCGGACGAGAACCGTCGCCACGACACCGTGTCCTCGACGGTCGGGCGCTTCACCGATCTGCGGGTACTGCGCGTGGACCTCTCCGGTGATCCGACCTTCAGCGAGCTGGTCCAGCGGATCGCGCGCGTGTCCGCGGAGGCCGATGATCACGCGAGCCTGCCCTTCGACAAGCTGGTCGAAGCGGTGGACCCGGTCGTCGACCCGTCGCGCTCCCCCGTCTTCCAGATCGTGTTCGGCATGGCGGACGCGGACACCACGGACTCCACGGCCGCCCTGCGCGGCATCCACACCTCGTACGAGGAGATTGCCACCAACACCGCAAGCCTGGACATGAGTTGGACTCTGATCAAGCAGGCGGAGCCCGGGATCGACGCGGTCCTCGCCATCGAGTTCAACACCGACCTGTTCGACGCCGAGAGCATCGCCCGGTTCGCCCGGCACTACGACGGGCTGCTGCACACCCTGACCGGCGCCCCGGACACCCGGCTGGCCGCGGCCGAGATGCTGAGCCCCGCGGACAAGCTGTTCCTCGCCGAGGCCGCCAAGGGCCCGGTGCGGCCCGTTCGCGAGTCCACCGTGGTCGCGGAGTTCGAGGCGCGCGCGGTGGAGGCTCCGGACGGCGTGGCCGTCGTCGTCTCCGGTGTCGAGACGACCTATGCCGAGCTCAACGCCCGGGCGAACCGGCTCGCCGCCCTGCTGCGCGAGCACGGTGTGGAGCCGGGCGCGCGGGTCGGCCTGTGTCTGCGCAGGGATCTGGACCTGCCGACCGCGATCCTTGCGGTGCTCAAGGCCGGCGCGGCCTACGTGCCGCTCGACCCGGCGCATCCCTCGGGGCGCGTCGCCGAGATCGCCGCCGACGCTCAGCTGCGGGTGGTGCTCGCGCACCCCGAGGCCGGCAGGGCCGTGTGTGAGGTCGGCGCGCCCGTCGTGACGCTGGACGAGGTCTGCGACGAACTGTCGGCTCTGCCCTGCGACAACCCGCCGCTCGCGGCGGGCCCGGACGACATCGCGTACGTCATCTACACCTCCGGCAGCACCGGCAAGCCGAAGGGTGTGCTCCTCGAGCACCGCGGAGTCGTCAATTTCATCGACTCCGCACGCGAGTTGTTCGAGCTGACGCCGGCCGACCGGGTGCTCGGGTTCGCCTCGTCGACCTTTGACGTCTCCGTCTTCGAGACGTTCTCGGCGCTGCTGACCGGGGCCCGCCTGTACCTCGCGACCGGCGAGGAACGGCTGTCGATCGAACGGCTCCAAGCGCTGATGGAGCAGGCTCGTATCACCGTCATCGACCTGCCCCCGACCGTGATGCCGCTGCTGACGCCGGAGAACTTCACCGACCTGCGGATCGCGTTCGTCGGCGGCGAGGCGTTCAGCGGTGAGCTGGTGAACCGGTGGAACCAGGGCCGACGCCTGTTCAATGGCTACGGGCCGACCGAGTGCACCGTGACGATGATCGTCGAGGAGTGCGGCGGCACCTGGGACGCGTCCCCGCCGATCGGCCTGCCCATGACCAACCACGTGGCGCACGTCCTCGACCGCGAGCTGCGCCAGGTCCCGATCGGCACACCCGGTGAACTCGTCATCGGTGGCGAGGGGTTGGCGCGCGGCTACCTCAATCGCGACGAGCTGACTGCCGAGAAGTTCGTCCCCGACCCGTTCGGCACCGCGCCCGGCGGCCGCCTCTACCGGACCGGCGATCTGGTGAAGCGGCTTCCCGACGGACGCCTTGTCTTCCTCGGCCGCATCGACCAGCAGGTCAAGATCCGCGGACTGCGGATCGAACTGGGCGAGGTGGAGTCGGCGTTGACCGGCTTCGGGGGGATCGGTCCGGTCAGCGTCCAGGCGTGGAGCGATGACAACGGGGACAAGCACCTGGTCGGGTACCTGACCGGGGTCACCGAGCAGCAGGTGCCCGCCGTACGCGAGCATCTGGGCGCGCTCCTGCCCTCGTACATGATTCCGTCGTTCTTCGTGGTCCTCGACGAGCTGCCGCTGACCAGCAGCGGCAAGGTCGACTGGCGCAGGCTGCCCGCCCCCGACCTGAGCCGGGCGGGCGAGGGGTACGGCGTCGAGTCTCTGACCGAGACCGAACGCAGGCTGCTGCACGACGTGCTCACCCCGCTGCTGCGCGACGACCGGATCGGCGTGCACGACGACTTCTTCCTGGCGGGTGGCAACAGCCTGCAGGCCGTCCAGCTGATGTCGGCGATCAACCGCAGGTTCGGTGTGGAGATCGCGCTCGGTGATTTCTTCGCCTCTCCCACGGTCGCGCATCTGGCCGCCACCATCGACACCGTCCGCGCCGCGCGCCGCGACGGAGACGGCGACCCGCTCGACGCGCTGACGGGCGCTTCCGGGCGGGAACCCGACAGGGCACCGGTGGTGCTGCGCGAGGCGGGCCCGGCGCAGGTGATCCTGCTGCACCCGTCGGGCGGTGAGTTGTTCTGCTACATCCCGCTGTCAAGGGCGCTGCGCGGCGACATCGGCGTGACCGGTTTCGCCGCCGACCCGCGGGACACCGAGGTGCCTGCGCAGGAGGCGATGGCGGCCACCGCCGCACGGATCGCGCGCTCCCTGATCGAGACCGGCCTGCCCGCGTCGTGCTGCCTGGCCGGCTGGTCGTACGGGGGTGTGCTCGCCTTCGAAGTCGCCCGGCAGATCGAGGAGAAGACCGGGGAGCGGCCACCGGTGATCCTGCTCGACGCCGCCTATGACGAGGACTCCGTGCTCCTGGACGAGGCGACGGTGCGGCAGCGGTTCGTGCACGACGTCGCGCGGCTGACCGGACGCGAGGGCCCCGAGGTTGACGCGGTCCTCGACGACCCGGCCGCAGGGGTGGCCGAGGTCCGGGAGAGTCTCGCCGGCCTCGGCGTGGAGCTGGAGCTCACCGACCAGGAGTTGGCCGCCCGCTTCGCGACGTTCCGGTCCTCCGCCCTGTCCATGCAGGCCTACCGCCCACCGGCCCCGTACGGCGGACCTGTCACCGTGCTCGTCGCCTCCTCGCACATCGCCATGGAAGAACAGTGGCGGGCGGTGTGCACGGGCCCCTTCCGGACCGAGCGCGTGCCCGGCGATCACTACACCCTGTTCACTCGGTCTGCGCTCGATCGGGTCGTCGCGGCGATCGAAGAGACGCTCGCCTCCTGAGGAGACATACATGCGGTTCGGATTCACAGAGGATCAAGAACGTTTCCGGGCGGACGTGCGGAAGACCCTGCGCTCTCCAGAGGTACAGGCCGCGGCGGCCGCGGCCACCGGCGCGTACGGCGTCGAGCCGGACGCGCGCCCGCTCTATCGGCTGCTCGGCGAGCTGGGCCTGCTCACCGTGCACTGGCCCGTCGAGTACGGCGGCCGGGGCCGCTCACTGACCGATGCCGCGATCGTCGCCGAGGAGCTGGTGCGCGCAGGCATACCGGACACCTTCCACGTCAACACCGTTCAGATCGTGGGCCAGTTCCTGCTGATGGCGGGCAGCGACGAACAGAAGCGGCGGTATCTGCCCGCCATCGCACGCGGCGAGAGCTTCGCATCGGTGCTCTACACGGAGCCCGACGCGGGCTCCGACCTGGGCGCGCTCCGGGCGGTGGCCGAGCCGGACGGAGACGGCTACCGGATCACCGGCACCAAGGTGTTCAGCCTCAAGACCCGGTTCGTCGACCTCGGCCTGTGCGCCGCCCGTACGACACCGGGCGCGGGAAAGTACCAGGGCATCAGCCTGTTCCTGGTCGACATGCAGGCCCCTGGTGTGACGGTGTCGATGATCCCCGGTGTCGGCGACGAGCACTTCCATCGCGTGGATCTCAACGCGGTTGCGGTGCCGGGCACGAACCTTCTCGGTCCGCGCGACGAGGGCTGGCCGCTGCTCAACGAGGCGCTTGCCATCGAACGCACCGGTTTGGACTACTACTTGAAGGCGGAGCGCTGGCTGGACGCCGCCCTCGAAGCCCTGGTCGACGGTGACCCGGAGACCGTGCCCGATGGCCGCCTGGAGCAGATCGGCCGCTGGCACGGCATGCTGACCGCCGACCACGTCCTCGCCTGGGAGGTCCTCACCGGGATCGCGGCGGACCGGGTCGATCAGGTCTCGACGGCCGTCGCCAAATATCACAGCAGCGAACTCGCCCAGTCCATCGCGGTCTGGGCCGCCGACATCCCAAGCCCCGAGCAGCGGGCGAACCGCACCGGAGCGGCCACGGCCCTGGAGTCCGCCTACCGGGAGGCGCCTGGGCTCACGCTCTCGGCGGGGACCTCCGAAGTGATGCTCCAGATCATGGCCGCCTCGCTCGACTCCATCGGACAGGAAGACTGACATGGACCTCACCCCGGACCCGCTCGCCGTCCAGCTGCGCAAGGCCCTGCGTACGGGACTTGCCGGCGTCCCTGCCCGGATCGAGCTGCACGGCGCCCCGGTGACCGACGGCGCCGGCGGCCCGACCCGTGCGGTGCTCGACGCGCTGGAGGCGGCCGACTTTGAACGCCCCGCCAGCGCCGACGGACTCGGCCTGGGGCTGAGTGCCGGGGTCCTGGTCAGCGAGGAGCTCGGCCGCGCGGCGCGCGGCAACTCCTACCGGGCCGACGCGTTCGCCGCCGACCTGGGCATCAGCGCGCCGGGCGCGGCCTTGGCCGGCCTCGAAGCCCTGCCCACCGGCAGCGGGATTACCGCGACGCCGCGCGCCGGCGGCTGGGAGCTGACCGGCACCGCCACCGTCGACGACGTGAGCGCCGACATGTTTCTGGTGGCCACCAAGGTCGACGGCGATCCGGTGCTCGTCGTGGTGGAGCGCGGGGCGGACGGCGTCACTTCGCAGGACGGGTGCTGGCCACCGGTCGTCCGGTTCGAGGCCACACCGATCACCACGGCGGGCATCGTCGGTGCCCTGGACGACGCGCCCACCGGTCCGCTCGCGCGAGCACGGCTGCGGCAGGCCGCCTACCTGCTGGGCATCGCTGACGGCGCGCATCGCACGGCCGTGGAATACGCCTGTTTTCGGCAGCAGTTCGGCACCAGGCTGCGCGACCTGCCGGCGGTGTCGTTCCCCTTGGCACGCGCGATGGTGGCGTTGCGTGCGACGAGGGCGGCGGTCCACCGAGGGGCCTGGCTGGTCGACTACGAGCCGGACGCCGTCCGCACTGCGCCACTCTCGGCACTGGCGATGGCCTCCGAGACCGCGCGTGACGTCGTGCGTCTGAGCATGCAGAGCTGCGGGGTGCGCGCGATGACGTCGGAACTGGGCCTGCATCGGTACTTCCGGCTGGCCGCAGCCGAGTCCGCCCGGTACGGAGATCCCGCCGCGCTCTGGCGGATGGTCGGTGCCGACCAGGTCCAATCGGCCCGGCTGGCCGCCGCCTGACCGGCGCTCCGGGTGACGGCGGCCAGCTCCGGCCGCGGGTCAACTGGCACGCAGGCCGCCCATCGACAGCACTCTCTCTTCGCCGAGGGACTGACCATCCGAGTGGATCAGTCCGGTCCGGTAAGCCAGTGACACGAGCTCGGCCCGGTCGCGGACGCCGAGCTTGGTACGCACCCGGTAGAGATGGGTTCTGACCGTGGCCTCGCCAATGATCAGTTCGCGAGCCACGTCCTCAGTGGACATGCCCTGGGCCACCATCCGCGTTACTTCCCGTTCCCGCGGAGTCAGCTCGGTCACCTCCGGACACGCCTCGGCCTTCTGTGGCTCCGGCTGCGCACGGAACCAGGCGACCAGGCGCTGTGCGATGTTCGGCGCAAGCATGGTCTGGCCGGCGGCCGCCCCCTGGATCGCGGTGATCAGCTCCTGAGGACTCACGTCCTTGCCGAGCAGACAGCTCGCGCCGGCATGCAGCACGTCGCTCACCGTCTCATCGGTGTCTGCCGCGGTGAACACGACGACGTTGGGCGACTCGTCCTCCTGGCCGAGTCTGCGGATCATCTCAAGACCGGAGATGGTCTGGAGGTTCAGATCCGTGACCACGACATCGGGGCGCATGGTGCGCACCAGAACGATGGCTTCCATGCCGTTGGGAGTCGTGCCGATCACGTCGATGTCCGGCACCGCGTCGAGGAGGGTCTTGAGACCGTCGGCGATCACGGGCAGCTGGTCACAGATGAGCACCCGAATGGTCATTGCGTTGCCCCCCGAAAAAAGAGTGAGAGAGAAGCCCGGCTGTCATCGCTGCGGTGTCGCACGTGAAGATCGCGAGCCTCGCCTTGCCAGTACTTGTTCGGCCTTGTGGGCGCGACAAGCGTCTACACGTGTGTGACGAGGACGGGCTGGGCACAGCCGGTGGGCCGCCAAGCCGGTGGGCCGCTGGCAGCCGCTGCGGCTGCGGCTGCGGCCCATCTGCTCAGCCGTTGCCGTGGTCTGACTCAACCTTGCGCGCGACCGAGTCCGTCAGGAAACCGGCGGCGGCAGCGCGATGCTGGACCGTCTGCGGCGCGTCGGTGTCGGCGGAAACCGCCAATCCACCCAGAAGCGCCCCAAGAGCAAGGACGGAGGCTGCAATGGCAGAGGTGAAACGCATGAGCAAACTCCCTTTGAAGGACACGCCGTTTCGGCTCCGCTGATCTTCGCAATCGCTCTTCCCGGCCGGTTCCCCTCTGAGCACCCGCTCAGTCCCCCGCGGTGGAGTGCCCGACGCACACGCAGGGCTCACCGTGCGGTCTGCGGCACTTTCATGAGGGAGAAGAGGTTGTCCGCCGCTGAACGGTGCTGTCGGGCCAGCTGGAGATGACCCTGGGCCTCGGTGGTACGGGCGAGGTCCCACAGCGCGCACGCCTCGTCGTAGCGCAACTCCATACGGCAGGCGATCTCGTGGGCCAATCGCTGCTGAGCCAGCGCCGTGTCCAGGTCCCCCTGCGCGTACCGCACCCGCCCCGCCGAGAGGTGCACCGTGGCGCGGTTGATGTTGTCCGTGCTGCTCATGGCTTTGGACAGCGCATGGTCGGCGCTCTCTGCCGCTTCGTCCAGCGCTCCCATGCGCACCAGCACATCGGCTCGGCGGGCAAGTACGAGCGGCAGCGCCGCGGGCATGCCGATCTGCTGACACCGTTCCAGCGCCGCGTCGGCCCGAGCGAGCGCGTCCTCGAAGCGGCCCAGGCCCTCGATCGCCTGGGAAAGGTAGCTCAGGGCGGTCACGGAGAGCTGGATCTCCTCGATGGAGTCGAAGATGGCCACCGCCCGCTCCGCAGACTCCATTGCCTCCTCGAACCGCCCGAGCCGCACCTGTATCAGGCTCAGCATGCTGAGCGACGAGCCGTCGAGGCGGGTGAAACCGAGTTCCTGGGCGCGTCTGCTGACCTCTTGGCTCAGCCGTAGCGCATACTCGAGCTCTCCCATGCTGCTGTACGTCTGCCCCAGCCGCGCCTGGCACTCCACCTCGCTGTACTCGTCCGCCATCTGCCGAGACAGCCCCACGGCTTCTTCCAGCAGACCGACCGCGTCGCGCAGCTGCCCGAGGCGCCACCTGCCCATGGCCAAGTTCATCAGGTTCAGCCGGAGCAACGAGCGGTCTCCAAGCTGCCGTGACGCGCTGACCCCTTTCTCCAGTGCCACGTTGGCGCTGGAGTCGTAGCCACGGATGCTGGAGTGGAAGCCCAGCTCACGCGGCAGCCGCGCGGCATGCCACAGCAGTCCCCCGTCGTGCGCGGCGTCCACCGCCGCCAGAAGGCTGCCACGGTGCTGGTCAAGCCACTGAAGTGCCTTCTCCTTGTGATCGAACTCGCGGTCCGCCCGGTGCTCTCCGTCGCCCTTGATACGGCGCCGCCCGGGAAACACCGTGTCGCACGCATGTTCTGCCATGTGCAGGTAGTGGTCCAGGAGCCGCTGCATCGCCGCCCCGTCCCCCGGCTCCCGCTGCCCTTGCGCGATACGTTGCACGAAGCTGCGCACAAGATCGTGCAGCCCGTACACCCCCGGCTCCCTGGCTTCCAACAAACGTGCGTCGACCAGTTCCTCCAGCGCGTCCTCGGCCGACAAGGCGTCCGTGTCCAGGAGCGCGGCGGCTTCATGGATGTCCAGATAGCGCCCCGGGTGAAGGCCCAGAAGCCGGAAAGCGGATTGCTGGTCGCGAGGCATGGACTGGTACGACAGCAGCAGCGCGCCCGCAACGCCCCTGCCCTCGCTCGTGAGTTCATCCAGGCGACGATTGTGATCCCGCAGCCGTTCGGCGAGTCGCTGCACGGTCCAGTGAGGACGGTTCGCCAGCCGGGCGGTGGCGATTCTGACCGCCAGCGGGAGTCCCCCGCACAGCCGCAGAAGTTCCCGGGTTGCGTCCGGTTCCCTCTCGACGCGTTCGGCGCCGAGGGTGGCGCGCAGGAGCTGGTGACTGTCTCGTTCCGGAAGAGCGCCCACGGAGAGCCACTCGACTCCGTCCAGCCCCGTCAGCCTCGGGCGGCTGGTGATCAGGACCAAGCTGTCGGAAGAGGTGGGAATCAGCGCACGCACCTGCTCGGAGGAGGCGGCGTTGTCCAGGATGAGCACCATGCGACGGCCTCGCATGTAGGACTGCCATCGCGCGGCACGCCCCGCCGATACTGCGGACACCTCCTCGCTCGGGATACTGGCGGCGGCGAGTAGGTCGCCTTGTGCATGGAACGCACTGAGCGGCGTCTGTCCCGGTGTGAAGCCGTGCAGGTCGATGAAGAGACCGCCGTCCGGATACTCGTCGGCCAGGTGATGGGCGGCGCGGACGGCCAGCGCCGTCTTGCCACTCCCGCCCATACCGTCGAGCGCCACGACCCTTGGTGCCCCTTCCGGGGCGCGTCTGGCCACATCACAGACCCACTCCAGTTCAGAGCGGCGGCCCGAGAAGTCGGGCACGTCGAACGGCAGTGCGTGAGGGACCTCGGCCACCCGGTGCGAGACACGCGTCGCGGAGCGTTCCGGACGGACGAGCGACGGGTCCTGACGCAACATGCGCTCATGGAGTCCGGTCAGCTCCGCGCTGGGGTCTATGCCCAGCTCATTCGCGAGGCGATCGCGCACGCGGGCGAACTCGTCCAGCGCTGCGGCCTGCTGCCCGGAGAGGTAGAGGGCGAGCATCAGCCGGCTGCGCAGCGTCTCGCGCAGTGGGTACTCGTCCACGATGGCCCGCAGCTCGCCCGTGATCTCGGCGGCCTCGCCCGCATCGATGCGCAGGTCGTAGAACTGTTCAGCAGCGGTGAGTCGCCGCTCCTCCAAGGCTGTCGAGGCTGCGTCGATCACCCGGCCTCCGGAGCCGGCCAACACCGGCCCCCGCCACAGCGCCAACGCCTCGCGCAGCTGCGCCGCGGCACGCTCCGCCTGCCCCGCGTCCAGCGATTCCCTGGCCTGTCGCATCAGCTGCTGGTGGCGGAGCAGATCGAGTTGCTCGATCTTGAGGACCGCGCGATAGCCGGGCCCGTCAGTTACGATGACCTCGGGGCCGTGGGGGATGCGGCTGCGCAGCTTGGCCACCGTCTTGCGCACCTGATGCTCAGCGCTGTCCGGCGGTTCCTCGCCCCATCCGGCCATCACCAATCGAGAAACGGGCACCACGCGCCCGGCATCGAGGAGCAGGGTCACGAGGACACGACGTTGCAGCGCCCCGTTGACAGGTATCAGGGCGCTGCCGCTACGTACCTCCAAGGAGCCCAGGATGGCGAATACCGGGTCGAGATTCGTACCGTCTTCAAAAGGTATCGATGTCACGATCCATACCCCCGCCCCCCACCGGTCGACGCCCACCCGCTAAACTAGACCTTGCAGCGCAGCATACATGAGTGGCATATGCTGCAGGTCAGGGTGCTTTTGCGGCACTTGCCATCAGGGCGCGACGACCCGCTCCGAACGGCTCCCGGGCGGGGTCATCGAGCTGTGGGACGAACGACGGCAACAAGATCCGTTCGCGCCATGGCAACCCGTTCGCGGGTGAGCTCCGGTGTGTCACCGTCGACGACCACATAAGCGCGCAGGGAGCCTGGGTCACCGATGGGAGCAACCCTGTCGCCGATGTCGTACGGAAAGCGAGCTCCGTGAACCCACGGGGTCACAGCGATGTCCTCGGTGCCGGTGCACGTCTCCAGACGCCCATCAGGCAGAGCGAAGAAGCCGACCTCTGCATACCGGGAAGGACTCGGCACGTCCGGACGACTGCCTTGGAGGCCCGCGAAGACTGCCGCCTCCATGTCGAACCCGCACGCGATCTCGACGAGCAGGGGGATGCGGCCGCCACCCAGATGCGTTCGGCACGACACGATCCGTGGCCCGTACGGCAGCAGCGCCACCTGTGTGTGAGCCGGACCGGAACGGTATCCGCTCGCCGTCAGCCGCTCCTCGACCACTGCCCCGATCGCCATTCGCTCATCGTCCGTCAAGGGCGCCGGATGAAGGTAGCCCGTCACGAAGAAGTGCGGTGAACCCGTGGTGCGTTGAGCCGTTATCCCCACGATGTGATGGGTCCCGTTCACGGTCAGGGTCTCGACGCTCACCCTGGGAATCTCTGCCGGGACCCCGTCGCCCCCGCCCCCTTCGTACGCCCGGAGCCGTTGGTACACCGCCGGAGGGTTCGGAGACAGGCCCAGCTTCCATGCCTTCCGGGCCACTGGCAGGACTGAGTCGCCGTGTCCGCAATGCAACACGGCATCAATCCTGTGATGCCGTGCAGTCCGCTCAATGGCATCGCGCAGTCCGGTCTCGTCGGCGAAGTCGAGGAGCAGCAGCTCCTCCGAGGCCTCCTCGACTCTCGGTGCGAAGTCGGCCTCAAGCTGCTTCGGATCCCACATCGACCAGATGCGGAAACCCAGCTCGGCGCCCTTTCGTACGAGCTGGTGACTGGGCATCACCAGAAGCAGTCGGGGCTGCGAACTTCTCGGGACGTGTGCACGCATACCCATACCGTGCACTGCAGTCTTCCCGCCCCGCTCCCCTCCCCTTCCCCCCGCTGAGCGTTGCCGCCGTCGCCACCCGGTTCGACAAGCTCGCCGTCCGCATCCTGAGGCGCGTTCGGGCAGCGTGGGTGGCCCGCTGTCGCGTCGGGGGCACCGGGCTCCACGGTTCCGGTCGGACGACCTCGTCCGCCGGAGCCGTCACGAGTGGACGCCGAGGCCGTAAGCGAGGCGCGCAGCGTCTGCAACAGGACGTCCACATACTGCTTACCGGCGGCTGAGCTTGACGCGGACGCACAACGTGTCGACCTGTCCGTAGCGTCCGTCGTACTCACCGGGACGGTCAGCACGAGTCGACCCGATCTCACGGGTGATGACACGCCGACCTACATGCCGAACCTGACGATGAGATGCCTGAATATCACTGGAACAGAGCGGCCATGTACGACTACTGGACTGCCGAGCCAATTTGCCTGGGCGAGTCCGTACCCTTGTGCACCCCTTGAGAAATCCCGAGAACTGATGCGCCGAGCACTGTGCTCTATTTGATGGCGAAACTCACACCGTAGTAGGGGCATTTCTGTGCACGAAGACTGGATAGTCAAACCAGTACGTCTGCCACTCATTCGCCGCCGTTGCCAGGAATGTACGTCCGAGACCTTCCGAACAAGCGGTAAATTTCGCGTCAATGCGAACCACAAACTCCTCGATGTCTGGCTTCTCGCGCTCTGCACCCAGTGCGGCACCACCACGAAGATCGCCATCCTCGAGCGGGTGCATGTCCGCTCGATACGACCCGAGATGCTGGACCGAGCGCACGACAACGACCCCACTCTGGCGGCTGAGCTGCTCCAGGATGGCGTCGTACGGCGCCGTAACCACATCGCCCTCGACTGGAACGACGCCTGGCGGCTCGAAACCAGCGGATCGGATTATCCGGACGACGAGGAGATCGATGTCTCGGTGCGCTTTGCGGCGCAAATACCGGTCCGGCCAATGCGACTCATCGCGGAAGGCTGTGGCCTTTCGCGGGGCGAGGTCGAGCGGCTGATCATGGACGGCAGGCTTGTATCGGCAGTCCGTCTGAGCGGAAAACTCTCCAGCGACTTCACCTTCACGCTCAAGCGCTGAGCCTGACTCTGTCGGGGTGCGCAAGCCGGCCATGACGCGGGACAGATGGCGGCTGCGGATGTGCGAGGCGTCTTCGCGGAAGGTGCGGTCGCGGACGTGGTGCAGCTGGTTCTCGATGCGCCAGTAACCGCGGATCCAGGCCGCGAGTTCGCTGCCGCCGGCCGCGCCGGGCGGCAGGCTCGTGACCAGGTAGATCCGCTCGGTCGTCAGTTTGCCCGTGCCCAGATCGCTTCTCCAGCGCACGACTTGGAGGGCCTGACGTGCGTGCGGGTAGTCGATGTGGGCGAACGCGGCGGTCTTCAATCGGCGGATCTCGTTGCGGTGGTGGGCCCGGGTGCGCTCGATGTGGTCCAGGCGGATGTCGCGCCAGGGAAGGCCGCGGACCTGCTCATGGAGTCCGGGGCTCAGGAGGACGGGCACATTGCGCCGCCTGGCCTCCTCGAACGCCTCAGGCTGCCAGGGCCACCAGTCGACCGGGTTGTCGGCATGCCGGAGGAGGTACGGGGCGTGGCGTGCGCGAGTCGGTTGGCCATGCCCCGATCCTTGCGCACCTTGTCATGCCCGGCGCGCGCGCCACGGAAAGGGCACCGCGGACGGGACGGGGCTGCCCCGGCGCAGGCGCAGGCGGGGTCAGGCGCGGGCGCACATGTGGATCGACATGGTGCCGGACATGTCGAAATGGCGGATCCGCAGGTCGGTGCCGTTGTACGCGACCTCCAGGCGGCCGAACACGTCCTGGGCGCCCATCGGGAACCAGGGGAGCATGATCCCGAAGCTGTCCTTCACCGTCTCGGGCACCTTCTGCGCGGAGGACGTGGAGACATCGGGGTCCGTGAGGTGCTTCGGGCCGGTGAGGACCTGGAGGTCCAGGCGGCCGCGGTGCATGGACCAGCGGCCGGTCCAGGTGCCGGCGATGCCGGACCAGACGATCGTCCAGGTGCCGTCCTCGCGGACGGCGGCCCGGCCGGTGTCCTTGCGGCCGCCGATGCCGCCGCCGGGCAGGGTGGAGCTGATCGTCCAGGCACCCTTGACGAACTCGGCGAAGGCCCGGCCGACCACTCCCGTGGCGGCGGGCGTGGGCGTGGGCGAGGCCGGGGCCGAGGGCGGGGCCGAGGGGGACCCTGTGGCCGAGGGCGAGGCGGGAGCGGTGGGAGAGGCGGGAGGAGTGGCAGAGGCGGAGGCGGCGGGCTTGTCCTTGCCGGTGCAGGCGGACAGCAGCGCCGCGCCGGCGCCGAGCGCCAGGTAGCGCAGGGTCGTGCGGCGGCCGATGAGCCGGACCGCCGTGCGTATCTCTCGTACCGTCACCAGGTCCCCCGGGGCGTTCAGTTGGATCTTGCCGGAGTGTACGGGGCCCGGCCGCCGGCCTCCGGGCCGGGGCACGCGCGGGTGCTGGGGGGGGGGGGGGGGGGGGGGGGGGGGGGGGGGGGGAGGGGGGGGGGGGGGGGGGGGGGGTGGGGCGGGGGGGGGGAGC